>CAXUHC010000040.1:0-20901 GCA_964250705.1 uncultured Chthoniobacterales bacterium
AGCCGCCGCCCGCCAGCCCCTGCAACACCCGCGCCGCGATGAGAAAACCCAGGTTCGGCGACAATCCGCACAACACGCTCGACGCCGTGAAACCCACCAACGAAAACACGAAATAGTTCTTCCGCCCGAAACGGTCCCCCAGCCACGCCGAGAGCGGGATGATGACCACGTTCGCGCACGCGTACGCCGTGGACACCCAGCCTGCTTCCGACAAGGTCGCTCCCAGATTGCCGCGGATATCCGGCAGGGCGACGTTGGTGATGCTCGTGTCGATGACCTCCAGGATCGCCCCCAGCGACGCCGCCAGCGTGATGATCCACTTGAGAATCCCGCGCTCCAGCAGCCGCGCGGCCAGTGGTCCGAGCAGGCGCGGGTCCGACCCGTAGAGAGAGGACTCGCCGGCGCTCATGCCTTCGGCGTTTCTCCGGGAATGCCGGCCCGCTCGATCCCTCGCGCGAAGAATTCCAACGCGCTTTCCAGATAAATTTCCTCCGGATAATCCGGTGTGAAAGGCGAGGTGCGGCGCAGAATTTCCAGAAAGATCATGCTCCCCAGGAGGTCCGCCGCGACGAGCGGCTCAACCTCCACGCGCACGATTCCGTCGGCCTGCCCCTCACGGATGAGTGCGATCAGGTCCGCCTTGAGTGGCCCGAAAATCCCCTGGACCACCTGTTTCTCGTGCTCGCGATGGCGATGGATCTCTCCGATCAACGTACGCACGAGGAGAATGTTGCCTTGCAGCAATTCCTTGTATTGCCGCACGTATCGCCGAAGTCCCGCCCGGAATGACTCGGGTCTGGCAGTTCCCGCCGGTGTGGTCGCTGCTTCCTTGCCCGCTTGCAATGTTTCCTCTTGGGACTCGAACGTACGTTGGAGCACGGCGGATAGGAGCCCCTCCTTGGACTGAAAATGTCGGAAAAGTGTCACCTCGTTGACTCCGGCTGTCCGGGCAATCTCGCGGGTGGTGGCCCCTTCCAGGCCGCGTTGCGCAAATACCCGTGCCGCCGCTTCGAGCAGTCGCCGATGCGTATCCGAAACTCCTGGTCTGAACGTCTGCGCCGCCATGCAAGTGCTTGCTTACATTGACTGGCTAGCGACTGAATGCAAGTCCGCGATTCGATCTAATTAGCGAGGTCCGGGGAAAACGCGTCGGCTCGCCCAGGCCAACACCACGAGCACGACGCCGCCGATCAGGGTCGGGAAAACCCATCCACTCATCCGGGAGGTCGTTTGGCGGTTGCCAGATTTCGGAGGGGGGGGTGCCGCTTCCGGCAACGGGACGGGCTGCGCAACGATTTTTATTGGGAGCGTACTGGACATCGCCCCGGCTTCCACCTGTTCACCGGTCGGCTCTTCTCCCGGGCGCTCCACCGTTAACACCAACTGGGCGAGCACGTCCGGAAACCGGAACGCCACCGTGCCCGCGCCTGCTGGCAGCCGTCCATTCAACCCTACCGCCAGCACCACGGGCAAAACCGGCGTGGTTGTCGCCTTCCACGCCAGCACCTTGTCCGCACCCGGGAATGCGATGGCATCGACCTGTCCCGGTCCACGGTCCGTTTCCACCCGGAAGCCGTGCAAGAACCGTTCCCGGGCCTCGGCGAGTTGGGCATCCAGAGTGTCACGTGGACCGTTCAGAAGTTCCTCCATCGGAGCGTTGCCGATGCGCGCCGAGGTGTCGTTGAGAGCAAACGCCAGCGTGTCGAATTGCACGACCAGCCGGAAACGACCGTCAGCTTCGACCGTTGCTTCCGCCGTGGTCAGCGTTGCCGGGTGCGCCCGGCCCGTCGAAGGCACGAGCCAGGCACCACCCAGCACCGCCGCCAAGAGCAGCCGCGCCGTCGCACGATGCCCCCGGGCGAATCCCACCATCATGGGTGCGACTCACGCAACTGCCGTAGCACCGCTTCCGGCAGTGCCGATTTCCACATAGCCATCTGGCGAATCTCTCCCACGAAGCGGCGTTTCTGATCCCACGGATCCAACGGGGCGATTTGGATGACCGGTTCATCGTCCCCTAGCTCCACTGCCGATTCGCCGATCTTCTGCGCATCCTTGTAGAGCGTCAGAGTATGGCCGTTATAGGTGGCGGTGAGCATCTGCCATTCGCCGACCGTGAGCGGGGTCTGGGTATCCACGTCTCGGTCCGAGCACCAGAAGTGGATGCCGTTGCCGAACTTGCTGAAATAACGCCCCTGGCCGCTCTCGTCTTTGGCGGAGCCGAATCCGGCGATCAGCGTGCGGTTGCCGGGCTGGCGCTCCGTCCGCACGAACATGTTCATGGTCCAGGAATCGGTCTGGCCCACCGGCAAGCCGTCGACGCGGTCTTCCCGCGAGTGACTTCCATCGCAGGTCACGGCATCCAGCGAATAGATGGCTGGCAGCGAGGCCACCTCCGCGCTAGCGGACTGTACCCGGTTGCGCGCCGGCGCGAGGTCTTCCACTCCGTTGATCGTGAGCCGATGTGCGCTGCCAGCCGCGAGCGGTTGTGCCAAGACGAGGCTCACGCCGCAGCCGTCCGCCGAAAGCTTGGCGGATACCACGTCCACGGCCGGCGTCAGTTGGTAGTTGGCGACCGTTTCGGCGGTGTCCTTGCGCACAGGCTCGGAGAAACCCACGAACACCTGCGGCACGGTCGACAGGCTCGTGACCGAAACCACCTTGGGCGGATTTTTGTCGTCGATCTCGAACCTTGCCGTCGCCACCGCTCCGCTCGTGCCGTCGGGCCGGATCACGCGGGTGCGCACGGTCGTCGGGGCAGATAGGCGGATCGCGTCGTGATAAACCGGCGATTGCGCCGTCGGCTCGGAGCCGTCGACGGTGTAATGCCAGCCCTCGGCGTTCCAATAGAGCGGATGCTCCAGGGCGACCGTCAAGCCTTCGTTGAACTGCCCACCGTTCGGGGTGATGCGCGGCGCGTCGACGGACGCCGGTTTTTCGAGGGTGTCGTACAGCGCCTGGGCCGGATGCGCGCCCTCGTGACCGTTCCGGGCCACGCTCACCGCGAACACGCGGATGCGCGGATCATCGGGCAGGGTGATCGTACGTGTTCCCGCCGGCAGGTCGAACCCATACTTATACAGGTAGCAATACTCGTAAAATTCGTTGCCTTCCGTCGGGTGGTGCCGATGCGAGGCGTACCACGCCACGGCGTCCCGCTTGACGAAGCCGGGAGTGAGCCCGAGCCATTCGTAAGTCCACGCGTAGGTCAGTTCGGGAACCGGCCCTTTCCAGAGCCGGGTATCCCATTGGCCGATGAATCCGCCCCAGTCCTCGACGGCCTGCTCCACGGAGCGGTCGCCGATTTTGAACGTCCCCTTGGCGTCGCCGTCGGCTGCTGCGGCCAGCAAATAAACGTGGTCGAAATCGCCCGCGGGCAAGGTCACGGTCTGGCCGTGGCAAGCCAGCGCGTTCTTCTGGCCGTCCACCGTCGGCCCCAGCCGGAAGTCGATGCCCTCACCCGACAAGTTAGCGGGCAGTTGCTCGGCGGGATAGGTGCGGCCGTCATGGTCGAAGCCGCCGTCGGCACGGTTGGCCTGGGAACTGACGGCGTCGAGATCGTAGGCGAGATCGACCGGTTGCGACTTCGGCGGCGTGAGCGCCACGGGCGCGGACGCGAACTTCAACGCGAACGCACGCAGGGCAAACGGACCCATCTCCGTCGTCAGCGCGCCGTCGTGCAAGGTGGCCTTGCCGATTTCCCGCTCCTGCCCGTTGACCTCGCGGGCAGCAGTGATCGCCACGGCACCGCTCAGGCTGACGCCCGCCGCCGCGCGGCCCGTCGTCTCTTTCAGGCGGACCACGACCTCATCGCTGTCCTCGGCTTTCTTGATCGCCACCACGGACACCTGATCGGAGCCGAGTTTCAACAGGGAAAAGCTCCGGCCCAGCTTACCTTCGTGCGCAGGGACCTGGAACGCCAGCAACGGCTGGTTCAAGCGCGCCGCCTGCACCGGCACACCGCCCGCGCGCCAGTCTCCGGCGTGTCCAGCGAGGGCGTAGAGGATCTCGTGGCGACCGAAATCCTGCGTGCCCTGGTCCTGGTACTCGCTGCGCACGCCCGGTGTATAGAGCAGGGTCAGGCGCATGGTCCGGTCGTCGGGCTTGTCGGAACCGAACTTGCAGTCGTTGAGCACCGCCGCCCCGTAACGGCCATCCGTCCCGGTGAGGTCAAACCACTGGTGTTGCGGCACCTCGTACTTCTTGGGATCGTTGTTGCCGCGCTCGCGCACGCCGAGCTTGTCGTCGTAGCTGGCGACCGGATTGGCGTTCTTGAAGGGAAAAGCCGCCTTCAAGCTCGACTGGCGCGTTTGCCAGTCGATGACGTTGGCAAAGTCCACGCGATCGCCCGCCTTGCCACTCGCCAGACGGATCGTCTGCACGAAACGCGAACCCTGCGCCTCGCGCTCGACTTCCAGCGCCACGCGCACCGGGCCGTCTTCCACGACGCGAATCTTCGCCGGGCCGTCGACAAACGCCCTGGGTGGCAGTTGGCGGTCTGCCCAGTCCATGTTCCAGGCCGGGAAACTCTTGGGTTTCTCGTAGTGAAATTCCAGCCGGGCGGGACCGGCGAGGAGTTCCTGCTGATTGGCCTTGTCGAAGACCGACGCCAGGTCACCGCCCTCGTTGAGCGTGACGCGGTAACGTTCGTTCTCCAGCGAGTTGTTGGAAACCTTCAACAAAGCCCTAGGCGCGCTAACAGCGACGCTGCTCGGCCGGACATCGAAGGTGGCGAAGCCGACGGAGGACAAGTGCGCGAGGAAAAGCACTCGCGCCTGGTTGCCTTCAATGTTCTCCACTTGGGCCGGGACCTGTTGGCCATCCGGGCCGAAGACCGCCACCCCAGCGGGGGCGGCTCCCGTGAATTTCACCGTCGCTTCGACCACGTCGTCGCGCTCGTGCGAGAGCGGGTTGTACACCACCAGCGCGACGCCCTGCGCCCGGGTGTCCAGAGCGGAGGCCACCGTACCGACGGCGTCCGTCTCGACTGCCGCGAATTGGTTGGCCGCCAGCAGTTCGTCGTTCCAGCAGAATTCGTAGGCCCGGGGCAAACTGGTGCCGGGCAGCATGTCGTGCATCTGCGAGCCGAGGAGCAAGTCCCAGGCTTCGTAAAGTTTCTTCGTGGGGTAGGGCGAGCCGCCCAGCCAGGACGCCGTGACCGCCGCCCGCTCGGCCCCGTCAGCCAGCAGTTCGTTTTTGCGGTTCCAACGTTTCATGTACGCCTGCGAGGTGATCGAGCCAGCGGAGTGTTCGGTGAGCAGGAGTTCGCCCGTGTATTCCGGCAGCTTGGCGATCTGGGCGGGTTTCAAGTCGTCGAACATGCGATCCGCCGTGGAGGAAATCACGCGAACCGGCCCTTTGCCGGCGACGCTGCGCTCGACCCAACGCACCGATTCCTCGTTCGGCGCGCCGCCCCGGTCGCCGGTGCCGAAATAGTGATAATCCACGAACGCGCCGGAGAGATCGCCGGTCTTATTGATGCGTTGCAGCCAGCTCGCGCTCTGGCTGAGGTCTTCCCTGACGTTGCCCGTGTACGCACCGGGATCAAGCGCGGCGACCACGCTCTTGCCGTCCGGCCCGATCCAGCGGCCCACCTTGAAGGGGATGCCCACCGCCGAACCCCAGGTGAGCTTCTGGGTGGAGAATCCCGCGAGCCCGCAATGCGCCAGGATCGAGGGCAGCGAGGCCGGGAACCCGAAGCAGTCCGGCAGCATGAACTCGTGACTCTCCTTGCCGAACTCCTGCTGGAAATAATGATTGCCGTAAAGCACGTGGCGCACCATCGCTTCGAGGCCGGGCACGTTGGCGTCGCCCTCATCCACGGAGGAGCCGCAGGGGAACCAGCGCCCGGCAGCGACGTAGCCCTTGAGCTTCTCGTAATCCGCCGGGTAATACTCGCGCATCATCTCGTAGCGCCGTGAACCGCTGAAATTGAAGATGTAGTTGGGGTATTTGTCGAGCAGCTGGAAATTATCGTGCAGAGTGCTGGCGACGAACTCGCGGATGACCTGCGGATAGGCCCAGCGCCACTGGGTATCGAGGTGCGCGTAACCCACGGCGTAGAGGGCCTTGTCGCGGGTCGGGTCCACCGGCGCGTCCGGGACCTTGGTAAAGGCGCCGGGGCCGGGGGTGGGGGTGGGCGTGGGATCGGCCGCCCGGGCGACGCCGGGCAGGAGCAGCAGGAGCGAGAGCGCCAGGCTGGCAAACGGGGGAACGGAGGGGAAGCGAACCATATGTTTCGGTCTATCGTATTGCACGAAATCCGCTTGGCAAGTCCGCGTCTGCGGTGAATGACGACCTCCGGGAGCCCGTTTGGTAGAGCGTCCCTCCTAGAAAGCGGCCCGGAGGCCGCCATTCACCTCCCCAAGAAGTGCTTGCGTCCGTGCGCCGGTTGGTCCTACGAATGGGTGGGACACAATCACCAACACCGGATTCATGGGCAAAAAACTGATCGTTTGCGCGGATGGCACCTGGAACAGCGAGGACGGCGCCGGGAGCCAGACCAACGTCGCGAAACTCCACCGCGTGCTGCAAAACAGTTTCGTGGAGCAGGTCGACCAACTGATCTGCTACGTGACCGGCGTCGGCACCCGCTTCGGTGAAAAGGTGCGCGGCGGGGCGTTCGGGTACGGATTGGACGCCAACATCAAGGAGGCCTACCGCTTTCTGGTCGATCATTACCAGGAGGGCGACCAACTCTTTTTCTTCGGTTTCAGCCGGGGCGCGTACACGGCCCGCAGCCTCGCGGGCTTCATCCGCAACAGCGGGCTGCTCAAGATCGAGCATCTCGACCGGCTGGACGAAGCGTTCGAGCTTTACCGCAAGCGTTCGCCCGACACCAAGCCGGATTCCGCCGTCGCCGCCGAGTTCCGGCGGCGGTATGCCTACGCCCCCGACATCGAGTTCGTCGGCGTGTGGGACACGGTCGGCTCGCTGGGTGTCCCGCTGCCCCGGGTGAAGCTGCTCAGTTGGTTTGCGCGTTTCGTGGACCGGGATTTCCAGTTTCACGACACGAGCCTGAGCAAGATCATCAAACACGCGCACCACGCCATTTCCATGCACGAACGCCGGGGGACGTTCCCGGCCTCCAAGTGGCAGAAGCAGCCGGGGACGGAAAATCAGGTGCTCGAACAGGTGTGGTTTCCCGGCGTGCATTGCGACGTGGGCGGCGGGTACCCGGCCAGCGGATTGTCCGACGCGTCGTTTCGCTGGATGGTGGACAAGGCGAAAGCCTGCGGGTTGAAGTTCCGGGAAGCCGGTCTGGCGGTCGGCGCGACGCTGGCACCCGATCCGTTGGGGAAACTGCACGATTCTTACACGTTTCCTTTCAACGTGATCGACTGGTTCAACCTGCGTTTCGGCGGCAGCCCGCGCGAGTTCGACCCCGACCCGAGCTTCTGCGAGAGCGTCTCGAACATCGCGCAAGACCGTTTCCAGTTGAAGACGGGCGAACCCTGGCCACCTTCGTTTCTGGCGCAGCTAAGGCGTCAGGAGACCGATGCGGCGGCCAAGGTGAAGGGGATCGATCCTTGAGGCCGCGGGTCTGATGGGAAGTTGTCTGGTGGCGACTTTCTCGTGCGCTTTGACGCCAACGGCTGACGACCGTACGTTCCCCAGTGAAAGCGTTCACAGCCGTCATTGATCCTACCGGGCGTAACACTTGGAAAGCAGGCTTGCCATGAGCGATTCCATCTCCACCGCCATCGCCTGCACCCGGCGGTTGAGCGCCGTGTAGATGACCAGCGTCGGGATCGCAATCGCCAAGCCAAAGATCGTCGTGTTGAGCGCCTCGGCGATTCCTAGCGCCACGCCCGCCGTGTCTTGGCCGGTCGTCGCGTCGCCCAGGTTGGAAAACACTCCGACCAGTCCCGAAATCGCGCCGAGCAATCCGAGCAGTGGGGCGATGCCCACGATCAACTCCAACACGCCCAGCCCGCCCTCCAGCCGCATGATCTCGCGCCGGGCGGCGGTCTGCACCATGCCGGTGTTTTCCGAGCGCGGCATTTCCAGGTGCCGCAACCCCGCTTTGGCGATGCGCGCCAGGGCCGCCGGGTTTTCTTCAACCAATTGCCAGATGTGCCCGGTGTCGGTGCCGGCGGGCAGTTTCTCGATGGCGTTGCGCACGAAACGCGGCAGCACCCGCTCGCGCCGCAAAGCCCGCAGGCGCAGAAATGCCACCACGACGGCGGCCACCGCGCACACGGTCAGCGGGGCCATGAACGGTCCGCCTGCCTCGTAGAAATCCACGAGTTTATCCCACCAAGCAAAGGCAACGAGCGGCACAATCATCATGACAAACGGGTCATCGGCCTAATAGAACTCGAAGGAGATTTCGTCCTCAAGTTGCCCGCCAACCAGCATCGAAGCGACATCCGGGGGCATGGGTGGGATGTCCGCCTCGGTGATCGCCCGCTCGGACACGAGGCCCAACGCTCCGTTGGGATTGCCGCCGGTGAACTTCACGTTTTTGGCCACACCGTCGCGGGTGATGTAGAAATGAATTTTCACCACCCCGCTGCTGACCTCCGCGCCAGGACTCTCCGAAAAGCTGTACCACAGCATGCCGATCTGATCGTGCACGGCCTTCTGGTAACGGCCCAGCGGGGTGCCGATGGCGGAGACCGCAGGGCGGCCCCGGTTGTTGATGCTGCCGGTCATCTTCGTGGCCGCACTTTGTTGCTGGTAACCGGGCGGCTTGGGCGCGCCGTTGCTGGTCACGGTGGAAGGGGCCGTCGTGTTGGTTTGCGCCTGGCGGCCCTGCCGGGGAGGCGGGGCGGCGGAGTCCTCCTGGTCCTTGGGCGTCTCGACGGGAGTCGGGACCGGTGGTTCGGGCGAGGGTGAAGCCTCGGCCTTGAGCGTGGCGAGGTCGCCCGCATCGCTGGGAGTCGGTTGCGTGGCGGGCTTGCGCGTGGGCCGGTTCTTGACCGGCAGCGGCGGCTTCTGATTGACGGGCGGAGGGGTAGGCGGCGGCGTGGCGACCTGTGCCACCGGGGTCGCCTCGGCGGTGGGGGCGGAGGTAGCGGCGTCGGCGGCCTGGGTGCCGGGCCGGTAGGGGCGCGTCTCGAATTCGAAGTTGGGCACGTCCCGTCCTTCGGTGGCAGGCAGGGGCTTATTGCCGTTGGCGGCGAGCAGGCTGGCCGCCTTGGTGTCCTTGTCGGAAATGAAGGAGGGATCGTCCGGAGGCTTGTCGGCGAGTTGGTCGTCAAGCGTGCGGATGTAGGGCGGAGTGGGCGCGCCGGACGCCGCCGGGCCGGCGGCGGGCTCGGGCGTCGGGGCGGTGGGAGACACCATCGTCAATTCGATGGGCTTCGACCGGGCGCGCAGCCGACCGCGCGGCCAGTGCGGGACGACCCAGAGCACCGCCAGACCCAAGAGCAAATGGACCAGCAGCGCGCCGACGAGCGCGAGAAAGATCTTGAGCGAACGCCCCCGGTTGGGCGGGCGGCGGCTGGGGCGCGTTACAAGCGTCGGCATGAGGTCACTGGACACACTGATAGCGCAACCGGGCTATCGGGTCCAACGCGGCAGGGCAGCCAGGAAAGTGTCGGGTCATCGGCGGGTTTTGCGGTTGGACCGTCGCGCGGGCGGTTCCGTTCAACCCGGCCAGTGAAACGCAACCGGTACTTCATTTCCCGCCCGCCGCCGGATAGTCGCGGCTCAGGCCGTTGAGTCCTTCGTGGTCGTGCTCGAACGTGATGCTTTTCTTGCCCTGCGGTTCGTCGCGCAGACGGAGGACGAAGATGCTGTCGAAATCGTCGGCCTGCCAGTCGGGCACCGACTTTTCGTCCCCGCCGAACGCGCTGACCATGCGTTTGACGATTTCTTCGAGCTTGTGGTGTTCCCAGGCCACGAAAATCGTCGCCTGTTGGTAGCTTTTCTCACAAAGCTCGCTTTGCAAACTGCCGATCTCGTCGAACGCAAAGCGCGCGTCGACGGGCAGCCCGGCGCGGATGGCGGTCGGCTCGATGGTCATCAGCGGGCGCACGTAGGAGAACGTTCCGCCCGTCTTGTCTTTTCGCCGGGTGGGCAGCGGTGCGAAAACGAAATCCGGGCGGCCAAATTTCGCGTTGAGCACGGCGGGCAGCGCCAGAGCGCGGTTGAGACCCTGGACCGTGAGCTGGCCGTTATCGTCGGCCGCGGATTTTTCGCCGTGGCGAACGAACACGATGGTTTCGACCTTGGTTTTGGCCTTCGCCGGGTTTGCCACCGCAACGCCTGCCGGGGTGGGCGCGTTTTCCGCAGGAACAGCGGGGGATGGCGATTGCGCGGTGATGGTCCCGAAGGCGACGAACGGGAAAATCAGCGTCAACTTGCGAAAACGGATCACTTTGCCCATGAGGAACATCTCAGCAGGCCACGGGGCGGTTGTCACGACGGAACGGCAGCCGCTTGGCAAACCGGGCTTTTCAAGCTAAGGGTGTGCGTTCGCCGGGTGGATTTGGCCCGGACGCCTTATGGATAGACAAGCCTGGATCGCCATCACTCTCAGCATCGTCGGTCTCTTCGCCTGGCAGATGTACGTCACGAAGAAGTATCCGCCGCTGCCTGCGGCGGCCGTGGCCCATGCCTCGCCCACGCCGGGTGCGTCGCCGGTAGCGGCGTCGAACCCGGCGCTCCTCACCTCCGGCCAGCTGGAGGTCGTGGCTGACCGCAAGGCGGCCCCCGCCACCACCACGGAAACCGCTTCCGAGCAGACCGAGACCCTCAAGTCCGATCAGCTCGTGCTGGAGTTCACCAACCTGGGCGGCGGCATCTCGGCGGCGATTCCGCAGGGCAAGCAGCACGTGGCGGAGGACGACAAGAACATCCAGCTCGGGCACCTCGGCAATATCCCCATCGGTGCGCTCAGTGAACAAGCAGGGGAAAATGCCAACCTGCCCTACACGCTGACCAAACAGGGCGACAAGACCGTCGTGGCCGAACGCACCGAGCCGAACGGCCTCAAGATCGTCAAGGAATACACGCTCGACTGGCAGGGCGACCCGAAGCAAATCCCCGCCGTCCGCCTGAAAGTTTCCCTGACCAACACCGGCGCGCAGCCTTACAAAAACAGCGGTTACTACGTTTATGCGGGCAGCGCGGGACCGATCCATCGGAAGGATTTGCCGAGCTACACCGCCTTCGACTGGATGACCGGGGGCGCTTACCACACCGACCATGTCACGAGTTTCGAGGCCGGGCATATCCCGCTCGTCGGCTACGAAACCCACCCAGCGCGCAACGTAATCTCCACTCCGGCGAGCAAGGTCGCGTGGATCGCCGTGAAAAATCAGTTTTATGCCACGATCCTCACCCCGCTCGACCAGCCCGGTCCCGATCAGGAACCGCCGGCACGCGAGGTCTGGGCGCGGCGCATCGAAGTGCCGCTGACCCCACAAGAAACCGCCGAGAACGCGGCGGTTCTGCATGGGGTTGATGTCGCGCTCGGATTGCCCGCGCTCGACCTCAAGCCGGGCGAAACGCTCACGCGTAACTTCCAGATTTACGCCGGTCCGAAGTTCTACAGCCGCCTGGAACGCCTCGGCCACAACGAGCAGGAGGCGATGGACTACGGCAAGTTCAAGATCGTGAGCATCACACTGCTGGCAATGCTCAACACGTTCAGCAAGTGGCTGGGCAACTACGCGCTGGCCATCATTCTCCTGACCATCGTGGTCAAGGCCCTCCTCTTCCCGCTCCAGAACAAAGCGAATAAATCCATGCGGCGGATGAGCGCGCTCACGCCGCACATGACGGCCATCCGGGAAAAATACAAGGACGACCCGGCCCGGCTCAACACCGAAACCTTCAAGCTCTACAAAGAGCACGGCGTCAGCCCAGTGAGCGGCTGCTGGCCGATGTTGATCCAGATGCCGATTTTTTTCGGCTTTCTCTACATGCTTTATCCGGCGGCGGAACTGCGCAACGCCGGGTTCCTCTGGGTCAAAGACCTCTCCCAGCCCGATACCGTGGCGCACCTAGCGGGTTTCCCGATCAACGTGCTGCCGCTGCTGATGATCGGCACGCAGTTCTGGCAGATGTCGCTCACCCCGAAGACCGGCGACCCGCAGCAGCAGAAGACGATGATGTTCATGCCGCTGCTGTTCGGCTTCTTCTGTTATAGTTTCGCGGCGGCGCTGGCGCTCTATTATACGATGCAGGGCTTGCTGACGATCCTCCAGCTTTACCTTACTCGTGACCAGAATCCGCCGGGCGCGGCAGGGGTGGGTGCCGTGGAAGTGCTCAAACCGGCGCCTACGGGTGGAGGCAAGCCGAAAAATCCGAAATTCGGTGGCGGCAAAGGTGGCTTTCCGAAAAAGGTCAATCCATGAACCCCACCCCCCAGGAACTCCTCGACACCGTGCTTGGCCACCTGGGCTACGCGTTCGACATCCAACAAGATGTCGCGGCGGATGGCACCGTCACCTTGCAGGTTTACACCGGCGAGGCGGAGCGGTTGATCGGGCCGGGCGGGGAAACCTTGGATGATCTCCAGTTCTTGATCAACCGGATGCTCCAGTCCAAGGACCGGCACGCCCCCCGGGTGGTCGTGGACGTGGAGCACCATCGATCCATGCAGCAGGACGGATTCTTGCGGGAAATCCGCCACTTGGCCGAGCAGGTACGGATCACCGGGCAGCCAGTGCAATTGGAGCCGATGAACTCGTATGACCGGCGGTTGGTCCACAACGCCTTCAAGGACGATCCGCAGGTGATGAGCGTCAGCCCCCCGGACGAAGCGCGGTTGAAGCGGATTACTTTGGTGCGTCGGCGTTGAAATCTCTTTGTTGTAGCCACGGCGCGCTGTCGCCGCGCCTATTGCGAAACGTTATGTCCGCAGAGCACGGCGACGGAACGCCGTGGCTACAGCGGAGCTAGATAACCCTTGACAAATGGGGTTTTCCCCTCATTGTCTTGCCTCCCGCGTCCGACTGTCCATCCGTCCAAGTGTCCGATCCGTCTTCCAAGCCTTTATTCGTGGTTTTACCGCCCCCCGAGGTAGAGACACCGACGGCTGCTCGTCACGCGCACCCGCCGTCTATGCAAAGCCTACTCCTCGAAGAAGCCTCCAAGCTCATCCCTGACCAGCAAAAGCTGATCAACATCGTTTCCAAACGGGTGCGCCAGCTCAGCCAGGGTCACCGTCCGCTCGTGCAGGTGCTGCCGCGCATGGTTTACAGTGACATCGCGCTCAAGGAGTTGATCGACGGCAAGCTCACGTATCGGGATCTGGGCACCGTGGCGGAGGATGACAAAACCTCTTAATTGCGGTAACTTCCAAGATGTCTGAGGACATCATCAATAACCGCAAGGTGCTCCGGGAATACCATATCCTGGACCGGTTCGAAGCGGGGATTGAACTACGCGGCACCGAGGTCAAGAGCATTCGCGCGGGTCACGCGAACCTCAACGACGCCTACGTGCGCGTCGATAACGGCCAGGCGTTCTTGCTCAACGGCGACATTCAGCCGTACGAGCGCGCCAGCCACGACACGCAGCATGTGCCCAAACGCGAGCGACGGCTGTTGCTCCACAAGCAGGAAATCGACAAGCTTTACGGGCTGGCGTCGGTGAAGGGGCATGCGCTGGTGGCCCTGCGGATGTATTGGAAAAACGGCCACGTCAAAATCGAGATTGGCGTGGGCAAGGGCAAGGTGGCCCACGACAAGCGCCAGGATCTGAAGGAACGCGCCACCAAACGCGAAACCGACCGGGAAATCGCCCGCTTCAACCGCAAGCACGGCTGAAAATCAGTGTTGGCGACGCCGGTTGAGTCGTGGCATCTTTTCCCATGACCAGCCAGCTCGACCAACTGAAGCAGTTTTCCAAGGTCGTTGCCGACACTGGCGATTTTGGTACCATCGAGGCATTCAAACCCCAAGACGCCACCACCAATCCGAGCCTGATCTACGCGGCGGTCAAGGAAGACAAATACACGCATTTGCTCGACCAGGCGGTGGACGAAAACCGCAAATCGTCGCTGACCGGCGCGAAGCTGACCGACAAGATCACCGACCGGCTGTTGACGCTTTTCGGCACGGAGATTCTGAAGATCGTGCCCGGCCGCGTCTCGACCGAAACCGATGCCCGGCTGTCGTTTGACGTCGAAGGGCTGGTCGAAAAGGGGCGCATCCTGATCAAGCTTTACGAGGAACACGGCACACCGCGTGAGCGGGTGCTAATCAAAATCGCCTCGACCTGGGAAGGTATCCGTGCGGCGGAAATCCTGCAAAAGGAAGGCATTCACTGCAACCTGACGCTGTTGTTTTCGACCGTGCAGGCGGCAGCGTGCGCCGAGGCGAAAGCGCAACTCATCTCGCCCTTCGTGGGCCGCATTTACGACTGGTTCAAGAAGCACGACAACCGCGACTACACTGGCGCGGAAGACCCCGGCGTGCTATCGACGACGCGGATTTATAACTACTACAAAAAGTTCGGTTATGACACGGAGGTCATGGGCGCGAGTTTCCGCAATACGAGCCAGATCGCGGAACTCGCGGGGTGCGATCTGCTGACGATCAGTCCGAAATTGCTCAAGGAGTTGGCGGAATCCACGGCGCCGCTGGAACGTAAGATCGACCCCGAGAAAGCCAAAGCGAGCGACATGGAACGGGTGCCGTCGGATGAGAAGAACTTCCGCTTCCTGCTCAATCAGGATCAGATGGCCACGGAAAAGACTTCGGATGGCATCCGGTTGTTCGTGGCGGATATCGTCAAGGTGGACGAATTGATCGGTAAAAAGCTCGGCGTCTGAGAATCCGGCTTGCTGCGGCAGCAGAAAATCAGGGACCGGCTCGGAGAGCCGTCCCTACCTTGTTGCGACGGGGACGGACATCGGTCGCACCGTGGTGTCAGCATCCGGGGTAGACGTTTGCAATTCTTGCAGATGCGCTTCGTGGTCGAACTGCAAATCGTAGAGTCGGCGATAGCGTCCGCCCTGCTCGTAAAGGTAAGCATGCTTGCCCTTCTCAACGATCTGCCCGGCGTCCATCACGATGATTTGATCCGCCTTCAAAATCGTTGAGAGCCGGTGCGCAATGGCGATCACCGTCTTACCTTTGGAAAGCGTTTCAAGCGAAATTTGGATCATGCGCTCGCTCTCGCTGTCGAGCGCGCTGGTGGCTTCATCAAGCAGCAAGATCGGCGCGTTTTTCAGCAGTGCCCGCGCGATGGCGAGCCGCTGCTGCTGACCGCCGGATAACCGGCAGCCCTTGTCACCGGTCGTCGTCTGATAACCCAGTGGGAGGGTCATGATGAAGTCGTGGATGTAGGCCTGTTTCGCGGCGTCGTAGATTTCCTCTGCCGTCGCGTCGAGGCGTCCGTAGCGGATGTTCTCGTAAATGGTGTCGTTGAAAAGAAAAGTATCCTGGGTCACGACGCCGATTTGCTCGCGCAGGGAACGTTGCGTCACCTCGCGCACATCCTGGCCGTCGATGTGGATCGATCCCCGGACGGGCTCGTAGAAACGCTGCAGCAGGGAAAGCACCGTGCTCTTGCCCGCACCGCTCTCGCCCACCAACGCGACGGTTTTGCCGGGCTTGATGCGCAGGTGAAAATTGTTGAGGGCCATCGCCGACGCGCCCTCGTACTGGAAATAGACCTGGTCAAAGACGACCTCGCCCGTCGGGCGCGTGAGAACCCTGGCCTTGGGCGAGTCCTGAATGGTCGGTTTCAGCGCGAGCAGGGCGAAGATGTTCGCGGTGGCGGCCTGGCATTTCTGAATCTGCATGTGCATCCGGCTCAACTGTTTGACCGGCGCATAGAGGAAGAACAAGCCCATCGCCAGACCGAAGAATTTGCTCAGGCCGATGCCGGTATAATGCAGGTAAAAGAGCGCGAGGCCCACGCCCATCGCGGCGACGACTTCCACCATCGGACTGACGATTTCCATGGCCTTGCGCACCCGGATGCCGGTCCTGAACTGGGCGTTGTTGGCCTCGTCGAACTGGGCTACCTGATGGTCCTCGCGCGCGAAAGATTTGATGACGCGAATTCCGGCGAAGGTTTCCTGGAGGATGACGGTCATCATCCCGGCTTGCTCTTCTTCCTTCTTGCCGCTCTTGCGAATGCGGCGGCCATAGATGGACACCGGCAGGATGCACAACGGAAAGAGGACCAGCGACATCAGCGTGAACCGGGCGTCGAGCTTGAGCAGGGCGAAGATGCCGCCGATCACGCAGACGGGTTGCTTGATGAGGTCCGTGCCGATAAAACCCAGGGCGGTCTGGGCGACGCGGGTGTCGTTGGCCACGCGGCTGATGAGGTGGCCGGAACGATTTTGCTGAAAGAACTGGAGCGACTGCGAGTTGATGTGCGCGAAGACCTGTTTGCGCATATCGCCGAGGACCTTCAGGCTCGTCCACGCCACGAAGTAGTTGTTGATGAAATCGAAGATGCCGCGCAGCAGCATGAGCGCGGGAATCGCGGCGCAGACGATGATGATGCCGCCGCGTCCGGTGGCGAGATGATGAAACATGCCGTCCAGGCCGCCAACCAGCGAAGCCTTGCCCGGCAGCTTGCTGACGGCGGCGGGCTTGGCGGTGGCGAAATCGAACACCGTCTTGGTCAGCAGCGGCAGCGCCGTGTTGCAGAACGCGAAGGCGATGCCCGCGACTTCGCCGATGATGAAGCGTTTTTTGTAAGGCTTGAGGTAAGCGCCGATCTTGCGAAAAAACTGGTAGGTTTCCTTCCAGTCCACGCCACGTTTTTCGTTGGCAGGCGGCGCGGCGTCGGCCGCCGCCGCGGCGAGCGAGGAATTGGCAGGATCGGCGATGGGGGCCACCACGGACATCGCCTCCGGCACCGGCGTGTTGAGGATGGTGGCGGGAGAGGGCGGAGTCGGATCGGTCAACATGGCAGAAAAGGATGAAGGATGAAGGGTGAAGGATGAAGACAGAAGGAAAAATCAGTCCTCTCCCTCCTGGTTCCGCTAGCATCCCTCATCCTGCATCCTTCATCCTTTCCCTTATACAATCGATCACGGCCTGAGTCGAGATCAGGTCGAGGGGGCCTCCGGGGCTGCGTTCGGCAAATGTCCGCAAGGGAGCGTCGCCATGGCCAGCCCGGAGCACGAGGCAGCCGGGATGGCGTGGCCGCCAGTGAAAGGGATTGGTGGGACCAAACAGGACGATCTGTGGCCGTCGCCACGCCGCCGCGAGGTGCATCGGGCCGGAATCCACCCCGAGAAACAGGCTGGCGCGGGAGAGCACCGCCGCGAGGGTAGGGAGGTCAAGTTGACCGGCGAGGTCCACGCACGCTTGGCCATGTCCGGCGAGCGCCGCGCGCAAACGGACCAGGTGCCCGTCTTCGGTCGGGTTGCCCTGACCGCCGGTCAGCACGCAACGGCGGCCTAGGTCCCGCTGGCAAAACGCGATCACATCGGCCCAACGTTCCGGCACCCAATATTTCTCCGACCGCGCGCTGCCAGGGTGCACGACAAAAAATTCTTCGTTCGCGCCGACGTGGTGCGACGCGAGCAATTCCGCGGCGTGTGCCAGCATCGCGGGTGGAATCCGCAGGACCGGGCCGGGGGACGGACCATCCGGCAGCGGGATTCCCAAAGGCGCGAGATGGTCCAGGTAGTGATCGACCGTATGCCGTGAACGCACCGGCGCGTCTGCCACGGCGTTGTAGCATACCCGCCGCCAGCGTCCTTTGCGCAGCGAGGATCCCGCAACAACGCGGGCGCGCGCGCGCGATGCCACCGTCAGCAGAGCGGAACGGTCGCGCCCCGTAAAATCCACGCAGGCATCGAGTTCATCCCGCCAGAGGTGCTTCCACAACGCGCTATTGCCGACGCTCGAGCGGTAGACCAACGCCTCGTCCACATCGCCAGCCAAAATCGGCAGCAGCGCGGCCGGGCCGCCGTCCATGACGGCGAGGGTGACGTGCGCGCCCGCTGCTTTCAGCGCGTGCAGAGCCGGGGTGGTCAGCACGAGATCGCCGATGCGCTTGAGTTGGAGGGCGAGGATACGCAAGGTGGTCAGCACGCTCCGACAAATCGTGCCCGTAAGGTGAACCCGGTGCCGGTATTCGGCAGGGTGAGTCGATCTCCCGTCAAGGGAGCTGGCGACTCGTCCACCAGGACTTCTTCGCCGGAAAAACCGTGGAACACGACGATAAATTTCCGGCGCGCGAATTCTGGATAACCTTGGCCACTCGTCGTCGCGGTCAGAGTAAGCTCGTCACAAGTCTGCTCAAGACAGAAATCGGTGCGCAGAAACCCGCCTTCGCGGAAAGCGAAGGTCGTGCCGTCGTCCTCATGGAGAAATGAAAACGCCCGACCGTCTTCCCCTAGCAAAAGGACGTGCAACTCGATGGTTTCCGGCTGGTAGCCCATCGTAGTATCAGGAGGGTTGGGCCACACGGGGATCACCGCGCCGCCCCGGGCATAAAGGGGGATGGAATCGGGTGGCGCGGGTGCCTCGATCCAACGAGGGCCAGTGAAGATTTGTCCACGCTGCGCGGTGTCCCATCCGTACCATGTGCCCGGCGGCAAGTACACGCGGCGGGAGGTCTGACCTGCCCGGTAGATGGGCGCCACGAGCAGGTCTCGCCCAAACAGGTATTGATCGTCGACATCGCGCGCGGCCTCGTCGTCCTGAAAATCGAGGATCAGCGGACGCTGTACCGGCGCGCCGGTTGCGGCAGCCACCAGAAATTGCGCGTAAATATAGGGCAGCAAGCGGTAGCGCAGTTTGATGGCGTCCCGGCAAAGCTGCCGGGTTGCCTCGCCGTACGACCACGGATATTGATCGTGCTGATCGGCACAGTTATGGTTGCGACAAAAGGGGGTCAGCGCGCCGTATTGATACCAGCGTGCCAACAACTCCGCATGCGTGCTTTCCATGAAGCCGCCCACGTCCGCACCGACGAACGGCTGCCCGCTGACGCCCAACCCCATCGCCATGGGGATGCTCATCCAAAGGTGTTCCCAACGCGAGCAGTTATCGCCGAGCCAGTTGGCGGCGTAACGCTGGATACCGGGAGAACCAGCGCGCGAAAGCACGAACGTGCGCAGGTTGGGCATCGCGGCGAGCAGACCCTCGACGGTACCCATCGCCATCAACGTGGCGTATTCATTGTGGAACCGCCCGTGGGCCTGCGTGCCGTAGCCGAAAAGCAAGGCTTCCGGCGGCACGTCACCAGTGGCCGGTTCGTTCATATCGTTCCAGATCCCGGCCAATCCACTCTGCACGTGGGCGGCGTTGAGCCGCCCCCACCAACGGCGGGTTTCCTCCAGCGAAAAATCGGGAAACACCGTCCGCCCGGGCCACACCTGCCCGACGTAGACCGCGCCGCCCGCGGTGCGGCAAAACAACTCGTCGTGGCGGGCCTCATCGAACACCGGGAAGCCGGGATCATCCTTCACCCCCGGATCTATGATGGTAATCACGCGAAACCCCCGTTCGCGCAGCCGGGCCAACATCGCCTGCGGATCGGGAAAGCGCGTCTGGTCCCAGGTGAACACCCGATACGCGTCCATGTAGTCGATGTCCAGCCAGAGGGTATCGCAAGGAACGCCGCTTTTTTCGCGGTAATTGGTCGACAAAATTTCGAGCGATTCCTGCGTGTACGGAAACCACCGGCACTGGTGATGCCCGAGCGCCCAGAGCGGCGGCGGTTGCATCCGGCCCGTCAAAGCCGTGTAGTCGCGCAGGATATCGCTCATCCGCGGCCCGGCGAAGACGTACTCGGTGTACTGGCCTCCCTGAAAATGCAGGAAGTACTTCTTTGGGTTAGAGAAACTGACGCTGGATTTCCAGGGATTATCAAAGAAGAATCCGGCCATGGCCGACTGGCCCGCCGGCTGGTGATAGAAGAAGGGGATGGAAACGTAATAGGGATCAAACGCGGTGCTTCGCGGATCGCCATGCGGATCGTTCTCCGGATATTTTGCGCGGTATTCGCGTTCGACGTTCGGATTGAGAATATCCGTGTTCCAAAGCAAAAAATCGCGGCCCTTGCGGTCAAAACGGCCGCTTTTTTCGCCCAGGCCGAAGAAGGCGTCGTCCCGTCCGCACCGTCGGCTGACGAGGAATTCGTCGTTGAGTGTGGCATAGGCCCACGGTTGGCCGTCCGCGTCTTCGGCACTCTCGAAGATGGGGCTGCCATCAGCGCGGCAGGCATCGAAACGAAACGGCGATTTGCCGATTGTTAACGTAATTTGCGCGGTGGTAAGCGCGACGTTGGCAGACGTTTCCTCAAGGGAAAAATTCGCGCGTCCGCCGAATATTTCCGGGTCACCATCCAACACCGCGCAAGAGGGTTTTTCCTCGAAAATCCCTTGCCGGCTGATCTTGATCCGCAGCACGTCAGCGCGAAGCACTTCCACCTGGAATTGTTCACCCGTATCAAGCCGCATCTCCAGCCCGTGCGGCGAGCGGACGAGGCCGTCGGCATGGTGCGGACGCACGAAGTACCGGGTATCGAACAGGGGATCGGCGGACATGGGGTTATAGGTTAGAGCCTGTCATGAACTTGGGATGAGGTAAAGTGAACGGTGAGCCGCGAAGTGGATCCGACCGACGTGAGCGAGGAAAAAGGGGAGTCCGTCGCGCCCTATCTCACCCTGCGGTGAGAAGATGCTGCCCGGCGACTTTCCGCCCTGGCAGGCGGTCGGGCCGCAGGGCAAAACTTGGCTGGCCGCCGGCTGCTTTGAGGCGCTAGCGCACGATCGGCGCGAACAGCTGCGCCTTCCTTTGGAGCGCAACCCCCGGCCCGGCGCAGCGGTCCTGGACGGGCGCACCCTGCAAAGTTCATGTGGCCGTTGACACTTTGGGCAATCTGCTGGCACTGACGGTCACGCCAGCCAGCGAACAGGAACGCGCCCGGGTCGGCGAACTCGCCGCGCGGGTGCACGCGGCCACCGGCCAGAGCGTGGCACCGGCCTGCGTCGATCAGGGCTACACGGGCCAGCCA
>CAXUHC010000041.1:0-4211 GCA_964250705.1 uncultured Chthoniobacterales bacterium
CTGAGCGACGCGCAGTGGGCACGCTCTCAGGATGACGCAGCTTTTGTGGCGGCCAGCCTCGTTTCCAACGCCGTCTTGCGCTGGACCAACGCCGGGTCGGCGACGCTCTCCGTGAGGAGCGCGTTGACCAGCCGCAGCGCGCCCGCGTGGTCGCCCGATTTTTCGGCGGCGTCGATTTCGGGCAGCCGGTCGTGCACCGCCGCCAGGCGCATCTGCGCGCGCATCTGGAGAGCCTTGAGCGCGCGGTCGGCGGGGAGCGAGCGCAGCCCCCCGTCGGCGGCCTGGTTCGCCGCGTCGAGACGGTTGGCGGCGAGGTCATGTTCCGCGGCACTGGTCGCGGCGGCGGCGTTGGCGACCTGATCGCTCCACGCGGCGAGGTCCGCGTGCGCAACGTCGCCGAGGGTGTCGGCGGCCCGGCCCGGCAGCAGGCGGTCGCGCGCGCCGAGCAGGGCGAGCGCGGCGTCGTAGGCGTGGGCTTCGGCTAGCGAGCGCAGCGTGGCGTCAAACGGTTTCCCGCTGTTTTCCAACGTCGTGCGGGCTGCGTCGAGCGCGGTTTTGGCGGCGGCGTCGATGGCATCGGCGGCCTTGCGGTAACTGGTCGCGCGCGCCAGGCCGGAGTTGTCATCGGGAAAGAGCGGGTTTTTCGGGGGGGTGCGGTCGGCGTTGCGGCGTTTCAAGGCGGAAAGCGCGCTTGCCTTTTCCGAGGCGGCGACCGCCTGCAACACGCCGCGTTGCGCGGCGAGCACCCCGTCCAACGCCTCCTTGACCTGCTCGTAAGGCGCGGCGTCGGGTTCGACGGCCACGGCGGCGGCCAGCTCGCGGGTGGCGTCGGTCCAACGGCCCAGTTTGAGGGCGTTGAGCGCGCGCTGGAAGGCGGGCTGCCCCCGGCCCGGCAGCACGACCACGGCGAACTCGGGGGCGTTCAGGCTGACCGTCTTGCCGGTGGGGTCCTTGGCCAGCACGTACACGCGGCGTTCGGCGGGTTGTTGGGTCAGGACGGTGTAAACCTCGCCCTTTTTCGCGGTGGCCGCCGGGTGGCCGAAGAGCAGGAGGGGTTCGTCGCGCACGAACAGAACCTGGTCCCCGGCCGTCGCGGCGACGGCGGAAAGTGCCAAGAACCAAGCACCAAGATTCAAGAGCAGAAGGCAGAAAACGCCCGTTCGCATGGTTCCACACTTTCCGGCTTGAAACTTGAAACTTGAACCTTCCTTGAACCTTGGTTCTTGACCCTTGAATCTTCTCGCCGCTAGGCGGCGAGGAAGGGATTGCCGTCGCGTTCGTCGCCAATCGTCGTCGCCGGGCCGTGGCCGGGGTAGACGATCACGTTGTCCGGCAGGGGCAGAAGCTTCTCGCGGATGCCGCGCAGGAGCAGGGCGTGGTCGCCGCCGGGCAGGTCCGTGCGGCCGATGGAACCGGCAAAAAGCACGTCGCCTCCGTAGAGCACGCCTTGGTCGGCGTCGTAGAAACACAGGCTGCCCGGGCAATGTCCCGGCACTTCCAGCACCTCGAAGGGCACGCCCGCGAACTCCGCCCGCGGCGTTTCCCCGATGAACTCACCGCCCGTCACCGGCTCGAATTCGATGCTCAGGCCGTAGCGTTTGTATGCGCTGTTGTCCACGAGCAGCGGGACGCCGTCGCGGTGGTAGTAGAGTGCGCAACCGTGCTCGCGCAGGATGGCGGCGGCATCGTGGATGTGGTCGATGTGCGCGTGGGTGAGCAGCAGCGCGTCGAGCTTGATGCCCTTCGCGCGCAGCCAGTCGGCGCTGCCTTCGGGGGCGTCGATGAGCAGGTGGCCGTGGGGGCCGGTCGAGGGCAGGGCGTAGGCGTTGGTCTGGAAGAATCCGCCGGTGTAGAGCTGGGGTTTGGGCATGGGGTTGTCGCGCGGACGAACTCCCGCCTGTACCCACTTCCGGCGGAAAACGCAAGCCGACCCGGCAATCGGTAGTGTCTCAGTTTGAAAAAAGAAAAAGTTCCGGGATGGAATGGCAAGGGGTATGATGTGAGCATGGCAGCAAAAAAGGATTTCAGCCAGCACGCGCTCTCCATTGTAGAACAGGTTACCGGTGACGGGCCGTTGATCGACACGCCCGAAAAGTGCTTAACTCAAAAAAGTTCGATGCCCAATGCGCCAGAAAGTGCCGCCGTAATTTCTGGAAGGATTGGCGGACTAAAGGGCGGAAAAATCAGAGCGAAAAATTTGTCGCCAGAGGTTCGAGCCAGCGCCGCCAAAAAAGCCGCGTTGGCTCGATGGTCCAAGCGTTGAGGGTGTTTACTCCGTCTCGCCGTAAGCAATGGCAAAAACTTCGGGCGCGTAGAAAGTTTTGACTCCAGGAACGTCAAGGCACGCAAGAATCTTTTTTTCTACCAAATGCATCACATCGGATTTGGCCGTTTGATAGCGGACAGAATGCTTCCTCCCCAACTCCGCAATCTGAACATAAGGCGAATCGAACAAATTCTCGATAATCGCGTATGTACGCGCGCTGCCACCTGATTTTAGTCGGCTGTGCATGTCTGTTCTGAGTTCCTGCAATCTTCTGCATGTCTGAACGGCCTTTTTTGCTTGTTCAATCACCCCGCGAAGGCAGAAACCTATCCAGTTTGTCCAAGCGCCCTCGGAGCTTACTTTGAACAAATTATCGATGTACTCATCTTTATATCGTTCAAAATAAGGACTTAAATACAGCCACGGCATCGAAAGATCACACCACTTGTAGATCATCAAAGATAGAACAACCCTCCCGATTCGCCCGTTACCATCGCAAAAGGGGTGGATCGCCTCAATCTGATAGTGCGCGACGAAGCATCTGACCAGAGCGTCAAGTGAATCATCGTCATGATTCAAATACGTCTCAAGATCATATAAGCATCGCATTGCCTGCTCTGGCGGCGGCGGAACGTATCGCCTATTTGAACCTATGTGTACCTGGTGACTGCGAAATTCACCGGGATTTTTTGAACTCCCTCGACTTCCGCTCAGCAAAATTCTGTGCAAGTTTTTGATCATTCTAAGGCTAAAGGAAAGTTCGTTTAATTGAGTGTATCCAGAAGCGAGCGCTCTGTTGTAATTACTAACTTCCTGCCAAGCACTTGCAGGATCACCGATGCCCTGTGGTTGATTTGAATTTAGCTCGAATAACATCAATTCTTGCGCCGTGGCATACGTTCCTTCAAGGCGTGATGAACTGAGTGCTTCCACCCTTTGTAGCGGGCTTAAAAACAACTTCGGATTGGGCAGCAAAAGCGCCGCGCCATCAAGTAAGCCAAGGCATCGTTTAGCTTCGGCCAAGAGCGGCCACAATGCGATGTCAAAAGGCCATTGAGTCGGGAGTGGCGCGGGGATAAACGCAACGTCCTTTTCGGGAGTCGTGATTGGCATCAGTTCGCCAGTCATTCGGGGGGTGAATTTTGTAACGTCCATATATTCGATTGCAGTAAATCGCGTTTTCCTGTAATTACGCAAACAGGAATTACAGAAATTCGCCTAATTTTGATATAAAACCGATGTTTTTACTTGCACCCTTACGCATAATAGTTCATTTTGAGCGCATGAACCAACTGGACGCCGCCAAACGCGCGCAAATCTTGAACATGCTCTGCGAGGGTAGCAGCTTGCGCTCCGTTACCCGGCTGACTGGCGTATCCATCAACACGGTTTCCAAGTTGCTAGTGGACGCTGGAAAGGCTTGCGCGGCTTACCACGACGAACACGTCCGCAACGTGAAATCCAAGCGTGTCCAGTGTGACGAAGTTTGGGCGTTTTGCGGGTCGAAAGAGAAGAATACGACCGCAGAGAAGAAGGCGGAAGGCAACGGCGATATTTGGACGTGGACGGGCATCTGCGCCGGCACCAAGCTCATGATCGGCTGGCACGTCGGCAACCGGGACGCGAATGATGCTTACTGGTTCATGCACGACCTTGCGGACCGTCTCGCCAATCGCATCCAACTCACGACGGACGGCAACCGCTCCTATCTTGAAGCTGTCGAGGACGCTTTCGGCGCGGATATCGACTACGCCCGCCTAATCAAGATTTACGGTGGCAGCGTTGAAGGTCAGCATCGCTACAGCCCGGCTCCCTACCTTCGCGCTGACAAGGTTCCCACGACCGGGAAGCCCGATCCCGAGCACATTTCCACCAGCTACGTTGAACGGTCGAATTTGACCGTTCGCATGGGGGTTCGTCGGTTCACCCGTTTGACCAACGCTTT
>CAXUHC010000041.1:4221-10109 GCA_964250705.1 uncultured Chthoniobacterales bacterium
GCGCACGCGGTTTCCCTGTTTTTCATGTTCTACAATTTCTGCCGCATCCACAAAACGCTCCGGGTGACACCGGCGATGGAAGCGGGTTTGACCGATCACGTCTGGACAGTTGAGGAAATCGTTGCCCTCTGTGCAACGTGATTAGAAAGCGGGGTGATAAAGCATGGCTAACGAACAAACTGGTAAGAAAGCTGCCTCGGCAGCATCAAGCACGATGAAGGACAAGGCTTCAAAGCCCGCCGCGAAGACGGCAGCAGCATCGGCTTTGACGCAGGCTCCTAAGAGGCTGTCTAATAATGCCGTTTTGCGAGGCGCTTGACCATGAGTTTTGACATGGCGATGAGGATCATGGCCTCGCTGTTGACCTCGCGCTCTTCGTAGTCGCGCACCAAGCGGCGGTTTTGGGTGAGCCAAGCGAGGGTGCGCTCGATGATCCAGCGTTTGGGCTGGACAGCAAAGCCTTTGACACCCTCCTTGGCGCGCACGACTTCCACGCGCAGCCCACGCCACGGGAACCACGCCCGCAGGGTAGCGAGGACGCCCAAGCCCGAATAGGTGCTGTCTGCCCAAAAGAGCCGCAACCAGCCAAAACGCGCCACCACCTCGGGCAGGAGGATCGCCGCCCCCGCCGGGTCGCTCACGTTGGCTGGCGTCACGAGCACGCCTAGAATGAGTCCGAGAGTATCGACCACCAGATGTCGTTCGCGGCCCAAGATCTTCTTGCCGCCATCATAGCCGCGCCCTCCTCGGTGGTTAGCAGTTCTAACACTCTGCGCGTCGAGTATCGCAGCCCGGGGGCTTTTTTTTTGCCGTTCCTGAGCCGCAACGCATCGCGGAGCGCGGCGTGCAGATCGATCCACACGCCGTCCTGGCGCCAGCGCATGAAGTAGTGGTAGGTGATGCGCCAGGGCGGCATCTCCGTGGGCAACATGCGCCACGAACAGCCCGAGCGCACCACGTAGAAGATCGCGTTGAGGATCGCCCGTTTCTCGTAGCGTGGCGGTCGACCCAGCTTGGCGGGGCCGGGGATCAGGGGCTGCAAAATCGCCCACTCGGCATCGGTCAGATCACTAGGATAGGGTTCGCGTTCTCGCTTGAGCATCCCAACGCCTGCCACGCCACCTAACCCACGCAACACCTACTTTTTAGACAGCCTCTAACAAGAAAAAGGGCGGGAAATAACCCGTTTCCTGTTTCTGAGGGAGAGCGGCGTTAGACGGATAATTGCGGCTGTGGGGATTGTCATATCTCCACAGCCTTGCCGTCGCGCAACATCGTCCCTAGCTGTCATGTGCGGCACAAGCACGATGCACTTTGCCGTTTGCTGCGCGATCCATCCAACCGACTCGCAAATCAGGACGCGTGGCTTGGCGTCTGGATCAATATCCTGCCACGACGACGAACATCCGTAGGAATCCTCCCATTCCACAAAAACGGCGTCACCAATCCTCGCTTGCCCTGGTGCGGGTTTTTGGCTAATCCTCGCGGTCATGAATCGTACCCCTGTATCATCGTCAAACCTTCGTTCGGTCGGTTACAACGAATCCACCAATACCCTTGAAGTCGAGTTTCACGGTGGAGGAATATACCAATACTTCGGCGTGCCAATCTCGCGCTACCAAGGCTTAATGTCTGCTGGTTCGCACGGCAGTTACTTCGACGCTTACATCAAGAAGGGCGGCTACTCGTTTCAAAGGGTTGGCTAGAGAGAACGCCGTCTATCAGGGACACCGTTTCGCTCGCGTCAATTTTCCACGTCTCCTGCGGGGCGGATCCATCCGCAGCAGTCAGACCATGTAAGGTCACGAGTTCGTGCCGAGCGGCTTCAAGGGCTTGCTGAATCTTGTCTGTCATAATTGTAGTAAATGTAGCAGGGCGTAATCAAAATTCAAACTGAGACACTACCCGGCAATCGGTCATGGTACAATTTGATCCTCGGGCTGTAGCCACGGCACTCTGTCGCCGTGCTCTGCCGGGAGAGCGCCGTGGCTACGGCCTGACAAAATATTCGTCAAATGGCACCATCACCCGGCAACCCCGTGCGTATCAGAGCGGCGACTGAACGTACCCCGTGGTTGCTTTGTCTACGCTTTGATAGTTTAATATCCCGCTCGCACGGAAATCGCTACGATTCTGCCTTCTCGTTCCTTTGCCATGATGAAACTTTCGCTCTCGCTGGCCGTTGGTTGCTCCTTGCTTCTTTCCTTCCCGCTCACGGCTTGCCGGGCTGCCGACACCCCCGAGGCCGGTCAGATCGCCGTGTCCGTCGCCAAGGCGCTCGAAAATTTGCATTATACCCGGCACCCGCTCGACAACGGCGTGTCCGAACGGCTCCTCAAGACTTACGTTGAGACGCTCGATTACAACAAGCTGTTCTTCACCCAGGGCGACATCGAAGATTTCACCAAGCGGTACGGCGCGGAACTCGACGACGATATCTGGCTGGGCGACCTGAAGCCCGCGTACACGATCTACGACGTCTACGTGAAGCGCGTCGAGGGGCGCGTGGCCAAGATCAAGGCGCTGGTCAAAAACGAGAAGTTCGACTTCAGCGGGCACGGCAAGATCGAGGTCAGCCGCCAGAAGTCGCCCTGGCCCAAGGACGAGGCCGATGCCGACCGTCTCTGGCACGACCGCATCGAAAACGAAATCCTGAGCGAAAACCTCGCCAAGACCGCTGAAAAGACCACCGTCAAGACCACCATAACCATCGACAAGCCGGCGGACCAGCCGAGGCCCGAGGCTGCCCCCGACAAGGGGAGCCAGGGTCCCGTCGTCAAGGACGACGACAAGAGCCTCGTCGGCGACAAATCGGGCGCGCACGCGACCGACACGCCCGAAGCCAATGTCGCCAAACGCTACGACCGGCTGCTGCGCTCCATCCACGAGCAGACCAAGGAAGACGAATCGAAGTTTTTCCTCAACGCGCTGGCCCAAAGCTACGATCCGCACAGCGAGTATATGTCGCCCAGCGAGATGGATAATTTCCAGATCAACATGCGCCTCTCGCTCATCGGCATCGGCGCGATGCTGCGCTCCGAGGACGGCTACTCCAAGATCATCGAGCTGATCCCCGGCGGCCCGGCGGCGGTGCAGGGCGAACTCAAGATCGACGACAAGATCACGGCGGTCGCGCAGGGCAACGAGCCTTTCGTGGACACCGTGGACATGAAGCTCGACAAGGTCGTCGAGATGATCCGCGGCAAGAAGGCCACGACGGTGCGTTTGCAGGTCGTCCCGGCGGGTGTGACGGACAATTCCAAGCGCAAGGTCATCGCCATCAAGCGCGACGAAGTGAAGCTCACCGAAGGCGAGGCCCGCGCGGAAATCATCGAACACCCCAACGACAAGGGCAGCGTCGACAAGCTTGGCTGGATCACCCTGCCCGGTTTCTACGCCGAGATGGACCGCGTGCACCCCGGCGGCGGCGCGCCCAAGAGCACCACGGCGGACGTGCGCCGGCTGCTGGAGCGGCTCAACAAGGAAGGCATCACGGGCTTGGTGATCGACCTGCGGCGCAACGGCGGCGGCTCGCTCGAAGAGGCGGTCAACCTGACCGGGCTGTTCATCAAGAAAGGGCCGGTGGTCCAGAGCAAGAATTACGACAAGAAGATGGATGTGCTCAGCGACCGCGACCCGGGCATCGTTTACAACGGGCCGATGGTCGTGCTGACCAGCCACATCAGCGCGTCGGCGAGCGAGATTTTCGCCGGGGCGTTGCAGGATTACGGACGCGCCGTCATCGTGGGTGACAAGAGCACCTTCGGCAAGGGCACGGTGCAGACCCTTCTGGAAGTGGGGCGGTTCATGTCGCACTTCGGCTTCAAGGTGGCCGAGGCGGGCGCGCTTAAATTGACGATCCAGAAGTTTTACCGGCCTTCGGGTCAATCGACGCAGCTCAAAGGCGTCGAAAGCGACATCGTGCTGCCTTCGCGCTACGCGCACCTAGACGTGGGCGAGGACTCGCTCAAGTACCCGCTGGCGTTCGACGAGGTGAAACCGGCGGATTACGAGAAATGGCCCGGCCCGACGCCGGACCTGGCGGATCTGCGCACGCGCTCGGCGGCAAGGGTCAAGAACGACCCGGAATTCCGCTATCTGGAGCAGGATATCGCCAAGCTGGACCAGCGCATCAAGGACAACAGCCTGTCGCTCAACAAAGCCGAGCGTGAGGCGGAGATCGCGGCGGACAAGAAGCGCATCGCCGACATCAAGGCCGAGCGGCTGGCGCGGCACGTGGAAAAGCCGGTCGAGTACGCGCTGACCCTGGCCGACGTGGACAAGCCCAAGCTGGCGCTCGTCGGCGCGGACAAGGAAAAGAGCAAGAAGCCCGCCGCCGCGACTGACAAGACCGACAAACCGCCCGCCGACAAGGTCGCCAAGGCCGACGACGCCGACGCCAAGAGCGTGGACCCGGCGGCGGCGGCGGATGACGAGGCCGACGCGGATTTTTCGGAAAAGGAGAAGCCCGACGCGGTCGATCCGATCAAGACCGAGAGCCTGAGCATCCTGGAAGACCTCGCCGAGCAGCAGCGGCGGGTGAAGCTGGCCTCCGGCAGCGCCGGACATCCGAAGGGATAACCGTTGCCAAGGTCCTGACGCCCTCCGAGGCATTCCCCGGAGTTTCCGCGCCGGGCGGGGCAGCCAAGCGAGACCCGGTAAGCGCTGCCGCCAGCGCGGCAAACTTCTTGCACGCAGGCAGATCGCTTCCTAGACTGCCGGACGACCTATGATGTGGGACGACCTCAAAAAAATCAGTGGCGCGAAGACGATCAACGTCCCCGGCGGTTTCGGCGAAGCGATCCTCCTGCCGGTCACCGGCACCAATTCCGCGACGCCCTCCTTCTGGATGATCGGCCAGTACAAGGACCAGACGCGGCTGGCGACCGCCCTGCGCCAGGACGCCGCGCTGCAAACGTTCATCGCCGCGCAGGGGGTCCGCTTCGGGCTGCGCGAGTCGGACCGTCCTCCGGCGGTGGGCGCGGTGCGCCAGGAACGCTACGGCACGACGACCGCCGGCACGGGCGCCGGGATCAATTTCGTCGCGCAACGCGTCCAGCCCGTCTCGGTGCCCGCCCGCCCCGGCGTGCCTGCCCCGGCCAACCGCAAGGGCGACGAGCAGGGCAACGTCGCGCGTTTCTGGGCGACGCAAACGCCGCAGTCGCACCACGTCGTCGAGTTCAACCACCTGCGCGACATGGGGGTCAGCCACGAGACCGGCAGCGGTCCGATGGACCACGCCCAACTGCCGTGCGTGCTGTTGTCGGCGGAGTTTCACCAGCGTTATTTCAGTGCGATTCTCAAGCAGACGCACGGTTGGGGAAACAACCGGCTGCGGGCCGAGGTGGCCCAGACGTACTCTTCGTTGTACGTGTCGGGCGGCGTGCCTTTCAAGCCGCTCTGGGAGGTGTCGAAGATCATCCTGCGCGCGGCGGGCCTGACCGTCGCGTGAAGGCGGGGAAGTTTGTCCGCAGATTACGCAGATTTACGCAGATTAGGAGGGGCCGGAAGGGTTCCCTTCTTCTCACCCTCTTCCAATCTGCGTAAATCTGCGTAATCTGCGGACAAATTCCGGCTCCCTTGTATCCTGTTCGCGGACGCGGTAGTTTCCCCGGCGGAGCACGGCCCGGACCCACCGGCCGGCTCCCGGCTCCCTGAAAACTCTCGAAGCCAGCCTCCGCATCCCCGACCTCTGGCAGCAACAGGCGGTCGCCGCCCTGCGCGCCGGACGCGACGTGGTCGTCCATGCGCCGACCGGCGCGGGCAAGACGTACGTCTTCGAACTGCTCTACGCCTCGCTCAAAGGGCAGGCGATCTACACCGTGCCCACCCGCGCGCTGGCCAACGACAAGTTCGCCGAGTGGCGCGCCGCCGGTTGGGACGTGGGC
>CAXUHC010000041.1:10119-16814 GCA_964250705.1 uncultured Chthoniobacterales bacterium
CACGGGCGACGTGAGCGAACGGCCCGACGCGCGCGTGGTCGTCGCCACGCTGGAAACCCAGCGCGGCCAGCTCGTGAACGGACGCGGGCCGCGCCTGCTCGTCATCGACGAATACCAGATGCTCGCCGACGCCCATCGCGGGGCCAACTACGAACTCGCCCTCGCCCTCGCCCCGCCCGGCACCCAACTCCTGCTCCTGAGCGGCAGCGTGGGCAACCCCGGCGACGTGGCCGCGTGGCTGCGGCGGCTCGGGCGCGACGCGGAACTCGTCGTCCACCAGGAGCGGCCCGTGCCCCTGGAGGAATCCGCGCTCGACGCGCTGCCTTTCCAGGTGAACAACCTGCGCACGTCCGGCGGCGCGCCCGGCGCGGCCTACTGGTCCCGGCTGATCGCCAAGGCCCTCCTGGCCGACCTGGGGCCGATCCTCGTTTTCGCCCCGCGCCGGGCGGCGGCGGAACTCCTCGCGCGCGACCTGGCCAACGCGCTGCCCGTGGACGATCCGCTCGTGCTTTCCCCGGAGCAAACCGCGCTCGCGGGGGAAACCCTGGCCAAGCTCCTGCGCAAGCGGCTGGCCTACCATCACAGCGGGTTGAGTTACGCCGCCCGCGCCGGGTTGATCGAACCCCTGGCAAAGACGGGTCAGCTCCGCGCGGTCGTGGCGACGACGGGCCTCGCGGCGGGCGTCAATTTTTCCATGCGCTCGGTGCTGGTGACGGACACACGCTACAACGTGCGGAATTTCGAGCGGCATCTCCAGCCCGAGGAACTCCTGCAAATGTTCGGGCGCGCGGGCCGCCGGGGATTGGACGAGAGCGGCTACGTGCTGGTCGCGCCGGGACGCCCCCGGTTGGAGGACGCGCGGCCCAAATCGCTCAAGCGCGGCGCGCAGATCGATTGGCCTACCCTGATCGGGGTGATGCACGGCGCGCGGGATCGTCCCGGGCAGCCGCCGCTGGCCGCCGCGGCGGCGTTGTGCGGACGGCTTTTCAGCGTGCAAAACGTGCCGCTGGGGGTCGAGCGCAGCGTGGCGGACGGGGAGCGTCCGTGCGGGTTGTTCGTGGATGCCGAGCGCACGCGGCTGGCGCGTCCGCAGAGCGTGGAAATCCGCAATTCGCGCGGGGAGTGGGAGGAACGCGGCGCGGAGGAGCGCACGGTGGGGCTGGGGGAGTTGTGGGTAGCGGCGGGTTCCGCAAACCACGGAAAGCGCGCCCACAAAGAGTCTGTCATCCTGAGCGAAGCCGAAGGACCTTCCACCGTTGAGAGGCAATCTGCGTTGGAAGGTTCTTCGACTCCGCTCCGCTCCGCTCAGGATGACAGAAATTTTGAAGGGCGCGTATCACAGAATTTCTGCTGGCCCGCCCTGCAAAACGTGGACTTCATGCGCGGGGTGGGGAAGGGGAATCTGTGCAAGCTTCACCGCGAGGATGGGTCGTGGATGTACGGACGCGAACTCCCCCTCGCCGTCGTCCTCAGCCCGCACGAGGTCCGCTTCGTCAAGGGGATGCGCGCCGCGCTCGAAGCCCTGGGCGACGAATGGCGCGGACGCAATTTTCCGCCCGGCGGACGCCTGGGCCGCGCGGTGTTCGCCGAACGCATCCCCCCGCTCGTCCCGGCGCTCGCGGGCGGCGGCGGCGCGCTCCACCGCGTCGTCGAACGCGGCGGCGTGCTGGTCGCGCAGGTGGACTTCTCCGGTGTGACGGTCCGCGCCCCGGTCGATTCCTACGGCCGCGCGCTGCACGACCCGCCCGAACGCCGCAACTACCCCGCCTGCTGCCAGCATTGCCCGCAACTGGCGGGGTGCGAGGGGGGCGACCCGGCCATGACCCCGGCCCTGGCGTGGCGCAAACTCGGCCTCGTCGCCCCCGACGGCGCCCCGACCCAACGCGGAGTCATCTTCTCATTTTTCAACCACGGCGAGGGCCTGGCGGTCGCCGCCGCGCTGGAACAGTCCGCGCGCGATTATCCCATCGACGACCTCGTGTTCGACCTGGCCAACCTGCGCGCCGGGCATCGTTTCACCCCCGAGGGCGAAAACCCGCACGGCGGACGCCTGGGCAGCATCTGCGCGCGGACCTATCAACGCGCCGATCATCCGGGGTATCTGGAAATGGGCGTGCCTCCGGACTACGGCGACGGCGCGGCCCAGGCGGTGTTGGAGATGGTCGGCAACCCGGGCAGCCGCCACCGGTTGCTCAACGACCAGTTGCGCGCGGGCGACCTGGAGCGCGCGCTGACCGAATGGCGCAGCTTGCTCCTGCACGTGGCGATGGCCCCGGACCACCCGTGGGACCGCTGGCAGGCGCTGCAGACCGCCGCGCGTAGATTGGTGCAAACGGTCGAGCCGGGCGCGCTGCCGAACTTTCCCCTCCTGAGCGCCGCGCAGCAACGGCGCTATCAGCATCGTCTCCGGCTGTAGCCACGGCGCTCTGTCGCCGTGTCTGCGCCGGCGGAACGGATACGGCGACAGAGCGCCGTGGCTACAGCGAGTTCTTCCTTGAATCTTGAGTCGCGAATCTTGAAACTTCCGCTGCCATGCCCCGCCTCGTCGTCATCGACCATCCTCTCGTGCAGGTAAAACTCGGCCTGCTGCGCGACCGGGCGACCTCCTCGCCGGATTTCCGCCGCGCCCTGCGCGAATCCGCCGCGCTGATGTTCTACCTCGCCACCGCCGACGTGCCGACCGTGCCCATCACGGTGCAAACCCCGCTCGCCCCGTGCGCGGCGGTCGCGCTCGCCCGACCCCTGGTGCTCGCGCCGATCCTGCGCGCCGGGCTGGGCTTGCTCGAAGGCGTGTTCGATCTCGTCGCCGAGGCCCAGATCGCCCACCTCGGCATGTACCGCGACGAACGCACCCTCAAGCCCGTCACCTACTACGCCAAGGTGCCGCCGAACATCGGCGACTCCGAAGTGATCCTGCTCGACCCGATGCTGGCCACGGGCCACAGCGCGGCGGCGGCGGTCACGGCCTTGCGGGAAGCGGGCGCGCGGCACCTCCGTTTTCTGTGTCTGGTGAGCTGTCCGGCGGGCCTCGCGCACTTCCACTCGCAACACCCCGACGTGCCGGTCTACACGGCGGCGGTGGACGAACGCCTCAACGAGGTCGGCTACATCGTCCCCGGCCTGGGCGACGCGGGCGACCGCTTCTTCGGAACTTGAAGGCCACCGCCGCGCAGCGGCTCGTTCCAAGGTAAGGACGGCTCTCCGAGCCGGTCCCTTGCTTCTCTGGCCTGCTGGCACGTTGATTCAAGCCCTTCCAGGGACCGGCTCGGAGAGCCGTCCCTACCCTAAACACGACCGGGCGATCATTCCGCCGGAACCGGGTCTTTCGTCCGGCCGAGATATTTCCTCGCATATTCGATGGAAAGATGGTCCATCTGGAAACAAAGGCTGCTGCTGCCGTCACCGCCGATGATCCGCACGATCCGGTGCGCCCGGTGCATCCGCAGCCCGTCCGCCTCGGTGAGGTTGACCCCATCATTCTCGCTCATTTTCGCGATCCGCTCGTTGATGAAGTCGAATGCCTTCGTGCCCGCGCCGACGAACTGCCAGAGCGCGGCGTTGGCTTTGACGCTATCGTCGCTGGCCAGGTCTTCCCAGAGCCCCGGCAGGGCGTTCTTATCGGTCACGGTGTCTTCCGTCAGTGCTATGACCTCCACGTTGCCGACCCCCCAGACCTGTTGTTCCCTGGGCGGGTCCTGGTAGGAACCGGCAAAATCCAGCACGAGCTGGTCGCCGGTGTGGGGAAAGAGCACCTCGACCTTGTAAACCCCATTCTTGGGTGGGTCGGAATCGACGATGTTCACCACGTTGCGCCGGGCCGCTCCCGTCCAGGCCGGATGGATCGCGTGATCGTAATCGTCCGGGTAGGATTGCTCGTCGTTGCCGGAGTAACCCCAACCGCAGAACGAGGCGAAGATCAGCCGCTCTCCGCCGCGCACCGAAAGCGACCAGAGGTCCGGCCCCCACACCGGGCTGCTGCCGTCCCAGGAACCGATGACGTAGAGATCGAACGTGGCCCGGACCCAGCGGTGGCGAGGCAGGTGCTCCAGGGTCAAGGCCACGGGCTGACTGCCGAAGGGACCGTGAAACTGTTTGCCCTCGGTGTTCGTGTCCACCGCCGTCTCGGACCAGCGGCTGAAAAACGTGTGGTCGGAGTAGACGGTCGGGTTTTCTCCACGAGCGATGGACCCGGCGAAAACCGTGGCGAAAACCAGCGCGCCGCACCACCGCCACCAAGGAGTCCGGGGGAGCAAATTCATCTGCCATGATGTTGGCTCACGCCGCCACGAAGTAAAGCAGTTTCCCCGCTGCTTTCCTCGCGTTGCCAAGGGCAGCCTGGAACGGGGGAGAAATCGGGTTGCCATCCGATCATTCAATCTTAAAATATAGCGTTATGGACCAACCACTTCTTCCCACCGACGCCATCCTCGCCGCCCTCCACTGGCGTTACGCCACCAAGAAGTTCGACGCGTCCCGCCGACTGTCCGCCGAGGAGTGGGACAAACTCGAACAGGCGCTCGTGCTGGCGCCTTCGTCCTGGGGTCTGCAGCCCTACAAATTCATCGTGGTCACCGACCCCGGCCTCAAGGCGCGGCTGCTGCCCGCCGCCTACGGTCAAACGCAGCTCACCGAGTGCTCGCACCTCGTCGTCTTCGCGGCGCGCACCACGGTCACCGATCAGGATGTGGAGCACTACATGGCGCGCATCACCGAAGTGCGCGGGGTGGACCGGGCGCACCTTGATTCCTTCGCCGACCAGATCAAGGGCCATATCGTCACCGGGCCGCAACACGCCAGGGCCCTCGAATGGACCACGCGGCAGGCGTACATCGCGCTCGGCCAATTGATGACCGTCGCCGCGCTCGCCAGCATCGACGTTTGCCCGATGGAAGGGTTTTCGCCGGAAAAGTTCGACGAAATCCTCGGTCTGACGGCTCAGGGCTTCACGTCGGTGGTCATCGCCCCGGTGGGCCATCGCGCGACGGACGACGGCGCGGCGAGCCTGCCCAAGGTGCGCTTCCCCGTTGGCGAATTGATCGAACATCGTTAGCGCGGTCCGGGCAGGGTGACCCCGGAACATTAACGCAGAGGACGCAGAGAGCGGAGCGAGGAACGCAGAGAAGAAAAAGGGGGAAGGATACTTGATTTTTCCTTCCATCCCTTCTCTCTGCGTCAAATTTCCGCGATGATCTCCCCGACCCGCGCCACCACCCGCGCCGTGCCGTCGAAACTCCCCGCCGCCGCGACCGTCGCGCGGTAGGCGTCCAGCCCTCGCTCGAACGCCGCGAACACTTCCTTGCCCGGATGCGGGTCCGTGCAAAAATCCCCGTAGCCCAGGCTGCGGACGTGCCACGCGTTGATGAACTGCTCGAACAACCGCGCGATGGGAAAGCACAACACCGGCTTGCCGAAATGCAGCGCCTCGCAGATCAGGTTGTGCCCGCCGTTGACCACCGCGTACGCGCACCCGGCGAGGTCTTCGAGGATGCGGCGGTCGTCGTAGGGTTTGAAGAGCAGGTTGCCGCGCCGGTGCTCGGTCTCGGTGCCGTAACCGTAGACGATCACGGGTCGGTTCAACCGCGCGAGCGGTTCGAGCAGCGGCTTGAAGGTCGCGCTGGTCTGGTAAACGAGGATGTGCTCGCCGGGGGAGGGGGTCATCTGCGTGACGGCGGGCCGCAGCACGGGTGGCAGCAGTTCGTCCACGTCGCCGCGCCCGCGCACCCGCCGCCGCAACGGCGGCTGAAAGAAACTCACGATGAGATGTTGCCGCGTGAAATCGAACAGCAGGTAATCGTTGAGCATCGCCAGCCCCCAGCTCAGCCGCTCGCCGAACGGGACCGGGTAGCGGCACGCCTTGAGCACGTGCGAATGGTCCAGCGACACGCACCGCAGCCCGGCGCGCCGGCACGCGATGGGCAGGAAAAACTCGCGGTCGCAGATGGCGAGGTCGGGCCGGAAATCCTGGATGAGCCGGTCGATCTGGCCGACCACGCGCGGGGTCTCGATCATGCGGCTGGCGATCTGGCCGATCACGCGCGAGACCGATACCTTGCCGTGCCGGTGCACGGTGCGCAGCACGGGGACTTCCAGCACGTTCCAGCCACGTTTGCCCAACGCCTCGGGCACGCGCCCGCCGCCGACGAAACGAAACTCGTGTTCCGGCATGAGCCGCTCGACGATGGCCTGCGTGCGCATGACGTGGCCATACGTGTTGCCCATCACGCCGTAGAGAATTCTTGCCATGAGGAGGGGGAAATCGTCCGCAGATTACGCAGATTTTCGCAGATTGGGGAAGAAAACCCGAGGTCCTTTCTTCTATTCTCTGCAATCTGCGGAAATCTGCGTAATCTGCGGACAAATTCCGCCTGATGTCGTCTGCCACCCACCCTCCGCTTTCCGGCTACCGACGCTTGCGCGCGCTGGCCGTCGCGTTGCTGGCGGCGGAATTCGTCGTCGGCATAGGCGGTTACCTGACGCCGCGCCGCGAGATTTATCCGTTCGCGTCGTGGTTCCTGTTCCTGCTAGTGCCCGACCGCACGAGCGATTACGACCTGCTCTTGCGTGCCAACGACGGCAATCCCATCGACCCGCCGCAGCCTTACAGCCAGGCGGCGTGGCTCATTGCCGCGCCGCACTCGATCCTGACCTACCAACTCGTCCAGCAACTCGGCGACGCGGAAACCTGCCGCGACGCC
>CAXUHC010000041.1:16824-20879 GCA_964250705.1 uncultured Chthoniobacterales bacterium
CAGCTCGAAGCCCTTTTCACCCAGCCGCGCGTGCAGTACGACCTCGTGCGCAACACTTCCCGGCCCGTCGAACGCTACGCAACCGGCCAGGTCCGTGCACGCCAGCTTCTGCGCAGCTTCACTTCCGGTGAGCCGTAACGTCCTACTTTTGCGTTGCTGCGCCTATCCTTTTCTTTTAACCTGCCAATTGATGTCCACCCAAGACCTCCAGGCAGCCATTGTCAGTCTTTCGCCCGACGAACTGGCGCGGTTCTCCGCCTGGTTCGAGGAGTTCACGGCTGACCAGTGGGATCGTCAGATCGAGGCGGATATTTTTGCGGGCCGCTTCGACGCCGTCGGCAAACGCGTGGACGCAGATTTTCAGGCTGGCCGTTGCACCCCGCTTTGAAGCATTTCGCCGCGCCGGAGTTTTGGGGACACTACGGGCGACTGCCGCCGGAAGTACGCGAACTCGCGGATAAAAATTTCGCCTTGCTCAAAGCGGACCCGCGCCACGCTTCGGTCCGCCTGAAAAAAGTGGGTGCCTTCTGGTCCCCGCGCGTCGGCTTGCACTACCGCGCCCTGGCAAGAGAACAGCCAGACGGACTTGCTTGGTTCTGGATCGGACCACATTCGGGCTACGACCATTACCTATGACGCCTGCTACCTCGGCGGCAAGGTCCCGCTCCTTCCACCTTTCCCGGCTCCGCCGCTGGCTCGCGGGCTCACCATCCTCGTCCGGCGGCGTGTTCCGCGAGCAGGCCCGCCGGTTTACGGTCGCGCAGGGGCTCACGCGCGGCTTTTACGCGTTCCTGCTCTACATTGCGGTCTCGCCGCTCAACGACAACCTGCCGACCCTGCTGGGCAACCCTCCCGGCGCGCCGCTCTGGCCCGTCGCCTGGCTCGGCTGGACCCACCACTCCGCCCTCGGCCCCCGCGCGCTCATGGCGTTCTATCTGGCGACGAACATTCTCGGCGTCTTCTTCGCGTCCAGCCGCGTCAGCCGCGCGCTAACCTTCCTCGGCCTGCTCGAATTTCTGGCCTACAAAAATTCCTTCGGCAAGATCGGCCACAGCTTCCATCTGGTGCTGCTCGTGGCCGGGGTCCTGATTCTCTTGCCCGATGGCTGGACCCGGCCAGCCCCGCGCGTCAGCCGCCGCTGCCGCCAGGAAACGCTCCTCGTCTTCTGGCTCGCCCAGGCCACCGTGCTGCTTTCCTACACCATGAGCGGGGCCGCCAAACTCGCCGCCGCCCTTTTCCAGCTCGGCGCGGGCCAGCCCAACGCCTTCGCCCCCGGCGGCCTGAGCGCGATCATCGCCGAACGCCTGACCTCCACCCATTCCACGAGCTACCTCGGCGGCTGGATCGTCGGTCATCCCTACCTCACGTGGCCCGCCTTGCCCGTGGTCATGTACCTGGAACTCTGCGCGCTGTTCGTGGCGTTCCGGCCCTCGCTCGTCCGGCCCTGGGCCTTGCTGCTGATCGTCTTCCACGTCGGCACATACATCACGATGACCATTATCTTCCAGGGCAGCTGCTTTCTGCTGGCCCTGCTTTTCCTGGCGTCGCCCTTCGAGCCGGACCCCGCCCCCACCTGGCGCCGCCGCCTGCTTGACATCCCTGGTATGAATCAACTTTACAAACTTTGGCAAACCGCGCGGCGGCGGCGCGGCGTGGTATACTCCCGATGACTCTACCTCCAGATGGGCCGGGGCCTCTGGCCCGGCGTGTAAAACGAACCTTGTAGGGCGTCTCAGACGGCATTGTGCGTACCCTGATCCTGACATCCAGCACCGGCGGCGGCCACAACATGCGCGCCAATTCTTTCGTCCACTGGACGCGGGAAGCCTACGGACGCGCCGCCGCCAACGACATCCAGATTCACAAGTGTCTGGAAAACACGCATGGCCTCTACCGTTTCGGCGTCGGCCTGTACAACCGCATCCAGCGGCACGCCCCCTGGGCGCACCACGTTTATTTCAATTTCCTGGAGGTCGCCGCGCTGCACCGCTCGCGCCACCGGTTGCTCGGCCAGGACCGTTTCCGCGCCATCCTCGACCATGTGCGCCCGCGCGTGATCCTGTCCACGCATGGCTCGCTCAACCACGGTTTCTTCGACCTCGCCCGCGCGCATCTCGGGCGCGAAAACGTGCGCTGCATCACCTACTGCGGCGAACTCTTCGGCAAGTACGGTTTCAGCCGCCTGTGGGTCAACCCGGACGCCGATCTCTTCATCGGCGCGGTGTCCGAAACCGCCGCGATGGCCCGCCGCCTCGGGATGCCCGCCGACAAGACCGTCGTGGGCGGCTTCCTGCTCAACCCGAGCTTCTACCATCCGCCGCTCACCACCGAGGAGCGCGCCACTTTTCTGCAAAGCCTCGACCTCGACCCGGAGCGTTTCACGCTGCTCCTGTCCACGGGCGAACACGGGGCCAACAACCACCTCGCCTTTCTCGAAGCCCTGCGCCGCCGCAAGCCGCGCCGCGATTTGCAGGTCGTCGCCCTGTGCGGACGCGACGTGCGCGCGCTCGCCAAGGTGCGCGAGTGGGCCACGCTCAACGCCCGGGCCTTCCCGGTGCTCGCGCTGCCGCATTCGCACATGATGCACCTGCTCATGCAGGCGGCGGACGCCGTGGTGGGCCGGCCCGGCACCGGCACAACCAGCGAGGCGATCATCAGCGGCTGCCCGATCATTTTCAACGCCGTGGGCGGGTTCATGCCGCAGGAGTGGATCACGATGCGCTACGCCCGGCGGCACGGGCTGGCGGAAACGGTCCACCGCGCGGAGCAGTTGCCGCCGATCCTCGCGGGCTGGCGGGCGGAGCCGGCACGTCTGGCTGCCTTGCGCCAGGCCATGCTCGACTGCCGCCCGGCGGCACACCCCACGGAAATCCTGCGGCTGGTGCGCGACTGCGCCGCCACACTCCCGCCGGAGTCCGAGCCACCGCCCCGGCCGGAAGAGGCGCGCGGACCGTTCGTGCAACTGGCCGATGACGCCGTGGATCGCCCGGCGATCCGCCCCCGGAAACACCTGCACGAGGCGGCGAAGTAACCCCACCGCGCGAGCGGCGTCCAAACAAGGTAGGGACGGCTCTCCGAGCCGGTCCCTTGCTTCTCTGGCTTCGGTGGCGCGATGAATCCTATCCACTCCAGGGACCGGCTCGGAGAGCCGTCCCTACCGTGGATATGACAGGCTGCTGCGCAGCCTGTTCAGAGCCGTGCATTCCGCTTTGCATCCTGGCCCCTTTGCGTGAGGTTCCATTCCCTGCCGCCGATGACGACCACTCCGCCCACGCCCCGCGAACAAACCCTCGCCCGCCTGCACCTGCACGCCGTCCTGCCCGCCTTGTCCGACCTCGCCGTCCTCTCGCCCGAAGCCCGGCAGATCGCCACCGGCTGGAACTTTTCCTTGCGCCTGCAACTGCCCGGAGGCCCGGCGGCCACGCTGGTCTCGCCCGGCGACGGCACCCTGCGCGTGGTCCCCGGCCACGCCACGCCCGCACGCCTGGTCCTGACGTTCCTGTCCGCCCGGCAGCTCAACCGCACGTTTCTCAACCGGTCCGCGCTGCCGCCGCTGCCCACGGGCGGCTTCTGGCGCATCCTCGGCGTGCGTCCTTTCACCGCTTTGGCCAAGGTGCTCGACCGCCACCTCCAGCCCACGCCTGCGGCGCTGCTGGACGAACCCTTCCGCCGCGTGCACCTGCGGTTGCTCTTCCGCGTGCTGATCGGTGCGGTGCCCACGGTCGCGGAACTGGACCCGGTCGCGGCCCACACGCTTTCACACACCCCGCCGGGCCAGGTCGAACTGCGCGTGCCGTCGCTGGGGCTGGTGGGCTGGATGCGCTGGGCGCGCGGACGCCTGACCAGCGCCATCGGCCCGTCGCCCGCCGGCACCTCCCCCGACGCCGTCATCACCTTTACGGACCTCCCTACCGCCGACGATGCGCTCCTCGGCCGCCTCGACCCCAACGCCGCCGTGGGCCTGGGCCGGGTGGACGTGCGCGGCCTGATCCCGCTGGCCGACGGCATGAGCGTGGTCATGGACCGGGTGGAAGGCTACATCAAGCCCCCCGGCT
>CAXUHC010000042.1:0-20839 GCA_964250705.1 uncultured Chthoniobacterales bacterium
TGACCAACAAAAAAATGCCGGAAAGAACCACCAACGGCTTCAGGAAGGGAGCGACGTAATTCGTGAGACGGCCGCTCAGGTAGAAATAGAGCATCAGCGCACCCCAGGCGAACAAGGCGGCGACGGAGAGGTGGCGGGAAAGTGTTTTCATGGCGTCGGTGGGTGCGGCGAGATCAGAAGTAGATGTCCGTCAGCTTCCAACAGATTAGCCCGATCAGCAGGAAAAGTCCAATGCCCAGCAGCAGCACAAAGCGGCGGCGGAACACCAGCGAATACAGGAAAATCAGCTTGAGATCGAAGATCGGGCCGAACACGAGAAACGCCAGCCGCGCGGGGAAGGGGAACGCCTCGAACACGCGCGTGGCCGCGATGAACGCGTCCGACGTGCTGCACACCGCCACGATGAAGGCGAGCGCCATCATGGAGCCGATAGCCAGCGGCGCATTGCCTGCCAATGGGTCGATCACCCTCTGGTCCACGGCCGTGTTGAACACGCTGGCCAGCGCCGCGCCGATCACCACGAAAACCGTGACGTCGAGGAAATCGTTGACGCCGCGCTGCAGGGCGGCAAGGAGACGGCGCGCAAACGTCGGGCGGAGCTGGGATTCGAGCGCGTCGAGGGCGTCGAGCGCGGCGGGGCCGCCGCTGCCCGCCTCGGTCGCCTCCAGGCTGAACGGGGCCGCCGCGGCGCTGCCCGCGAGACTGCCGACGCGAAAGCCGCCGGTGCGCTGCTGGCGTCCGGGCAGGGTGTCGAGCACGGTTTGGTTGAGAAATTGTTCGGGGCGCAGCCGCGAGACGACGAAAGCGACGGTAGTGGCCACCAGGTAGCTGAGCGCGAGCCGGTAGCAGGTCGTCTGCCAGGGGTGCTGTTCCGGGCGGCGAAAGGCGACGAACGTGCTCACCGCGACGATGGGATTAACCACCGGCGAGGCCAGCAGGTAGGCCACGGCGCACGAGACGGGCAATCCCTTTTTCATCAGGCGGCGAATGACGGGCACCACGCCGCATTCGCACATCGGAAACACGAGGCCGAGCAGACCGCTGACGAGGATCGCCAGGACGGGGCGTCGGGGGAGAAAGCTGGTCATCCAGCGCGCCGGGACGAAGACCTCGATGATCCCGGCCATCAACGCGCCGATGAGCAGAAACGGCACGCTCTCGAAGAGCACGCTCAGGAAAGAGAGGGCAAAACTCGGCGCGTCGAAGTGGAACCAGGTCATGAACGGCAGTAATAAAGGTCGGACTGCCAACTTTGCAACGGGTGGTCGTGTCCGGTTTTGCCGGCGCCAGCCACCTCGGACCCGGCTCGGGGAGCCACCGGTTTTCCGCTATGGCACGAGGGCACGCCCGGTCGGGTGGGCCAGGTAGGCGCGGTCCGCCATGATGCGGTGGAGACGTTCGACGGTCTCGTGGCATTCCTCGAACGTGTTGTAAAGCGGCACCGGCGCGAGACGCACGATGTCCGGCGGGCGGAAATCGGTGACGACCCCGGCAGCCTTGAACGCGCGGCAGAGACGCGCGCCCTCGGGATGCGCCAGCGCGACGTGACCGCCCCGGCGGTGGGTCTCGCGCGGGTTGGCGAAGCGGAACTGGTCCGTTCCGAACGGCAGCCGCGCTTCCAGTTGCGCCATGAGATAGCTGGTCAGCCGGAGGGATTTCTCGCGGATGGCGACGATGCCCGCGGCCTCGGTGGGGGCGAGCGCGCCGTCGATGGCGGCCAGGCCCAGGATCGTCGGCGTGCCGATCTGCAACGCGGATGCGCCATCGGCGGGATCGAGTTCGCGGCCCATGTCGAACATGCGTTCCTTGTTCGCGCCCCACCAACCGGCCAGGCCCGGTGGGCGGCGGGCGTGGCGGGCGTGGAGATACAATCCGCCCGGCGCGCCGGGACCGGCGTTGAGGTATTTGTAATGGCACCAGAACGCGAAATCCACGCCGTCCGCGCCCAGGGCATGCGGCACGACGCCGACCGAATGCGACAGGTCGAACCCGATGACCACGCCCGCCTGGTGCGCCCCTGCGGTCAACGCGCGCAAGTCGAGCAGTTGGCCAGTGGTGTAGACCACGGCGGGCAGCACGGCGAGCTGGACGGCGGGGTCGTCGGCAAAGGCGCGCAGGATGGCTCGTTCGTCGAGCAGGCCGTCCGTGCCGGACGGGACGAGGGTCAGGTGGCGGGCGGGGTCGAGTCCGCGACCGCGCAGGTGGCTGGCGAGGGCGTAGAGGTCGGACGGAAACTCGTCGGCGAAGGCCAGGATTTTCGTGCGGGCATTGGTGGTAGCGGCGGGTTGGTAGAGCGTCCCGAGGAGTTGGTGGAGATTGACGGTGGTCGAGTTGGCGATGGCGACCTCGGCAGGGTCGGCTCCGACGAGTGGAGCCACGCGCGCGGCGAGACATTCGGCCAGCGTGAACCACGGCGGCGCGGCGTCGAGCCAGCCGCCGATGGCGAGGGTTTTCCAGGCGTCGAGGGCGCGGTGAACGCTCGCTTCCGCCGCGACCGGGAGCAGGCCGAGGGAATTGCCGTCGAGGTAGATCTGTCCCGCCGGGAGCGTGTGAAAATGGGAGCGAAAACCCTGCAAAGGGTCATCCAAGTCGAGTTGTCTGGCGTGTTCCAGGGAAAACATGAACGTTAGAAAAGCTCGGTCCTCCGGCTGCGCTCGGGACGACAGAACGCATGATCCATAGCGTCGGCGTGTGGATCGACTCTATTTTTCCGTTATCCGCCTTGCCCAAACGTGCCCGCAAAAAATTTGATCGCCGTTTCCGACTGCTCCGGGCCGAAGGGGATGTGGCCGCCGCCCTGGACCGTCACCATCAGGACCGACCCGCCCTTTTTCCGCAACGCGTCGGCGAGCAGTTCGGCGTGTTTCGCGACCACCAGCTCATCCTGGCCGCCCTGGATGATGAGAAACGGCGGCTCCTTGCCGGTGATATAGGTGACGGGATTGGCCGCACGCACGAGCGCCGGTTTTTCGGACGCGGAACCGGCGAGTTCGCCGTACACGGAAAGCTTGCCGATGATCGAATGGGTCGGGATCGCCAGATCGACCGGCCCGGAGACGTCGCACACCGCCTGCACCCGGCTCGACTCGCGCGGGCTGCCTTCGTCGCGGCCTTCGAGCGATTCGACGCCCGCGCTCGTGCCCAGGAGCGCGGCGAGATGCCCGCCCGCCGAGAACCCCATGACGCCGATGCGCCGCGGGTTCAACCCGTACTTCGCGGCGTTGGCGCGCAGCCAACGCACGGCGGTTTTGCAATCCTGGATTTGCGCCGGAAAAATGGCCGTGCCGCTGAGCCGGTAGTCCACGCTCGCCACGGCGTAACCCGCGCCGTTCACCGCCTCGACGACCTTGGCCGCCTCGGCCTTGCTGCCGACCCGCCAACCGCCGCCGTGCAGAAAGACGATCACCGGGCGGGGCGCGGGGCTCGGGGTAGTATCCGTGGCGAGCGGTTGGTACAGGTCGAGTTTCAGGTCGCGCCCGCTCGCTTGCCCGTACACGAGGTTTTTCAGGACGGTCGGCTCGGCGTGCAACGTCGCCGCCAACAAACACCCTCCCAAGCAGGCAAGCAGGCGTTTCGGGAGACGGTGAACGGGAAAAAGCGTCGGCATGGCGAGAGCGGATACGTTGCCCCTGCCGCCGCCGGACGCCCCGGCATCAATTGCCGCGTGCGCCGCCGTCGAGAAACGCCGGTTCGCCAAAAAAATTACCGCTCCGGACCGTTTCCAGAATGATCTTGTCGCCCGTGTCGTTGTTGAAGAAAAGTCCGGCCTCGCCCGAGCGCCCGCCGCACATCGCGTCGCCCGGCGCGCCGGCGCGCCGGGGAATCCGCACGCGCCTTATCGTCCCTTGGGTCTGGACGTTCGCGGCGTGGGCTTTGCAGGCTTGGGGGCGGTGGTCGGCGTGGGCGCTGGCGTCTCCGTGGGCGCCGCCGCGGCGGTGGGCGCAGGGGTGGCGGCCGGGGGCGGGAACTGGAAAGTCATGGCTACGTCGCGGATCTGGTCCGCGTACCGGTCGTACACGTTCTGCAACGTCCAGCCCACGATGCGAAAGCTTCCTTCGGGACCGGCGTACACGAAGTAATGATACGCGAGTGGGACGTCTTTCATCTGGCACTTCGCGGTGAATTGCAGCCAGTCGCGCCCGTCGATCCTGACCGCGTAGGCTTGGCCCATCTGGAGGCCGGTCGCTTTTTGCCGCAGGTTGTCCTGCACGATTTTCAGGGCCACCTGCGGCGTGCCCAGCGAGCCTTCCTCGGCGACGATGCCGACGTACGCGCCGCGGTGTGACGTTTCCACGTCGAAAGCGCCCGCTTTCCTCTCGACCGACCAGTCCCCGGGAACCGTCAGCTTGTAGCTCACGCTTTCGCCGACCAGCACTTGCGGAGCGGCGGGCGGCGGGGTGGCGGCGGGAGTAGGGTCGCCCGCTTTTGCGGCGCCGGGAGAAGGCGGGAAACGGAAGGTCGCCGCGAGGTCGCGCATGGCGCCGACATCGCGGTCGTAGAGGCTTTGCAAGGTCCAGCTGAGAATCTGGAAGCTGCCCTCCGGTCCGGCATAGATCGAGTAGTGGTAGGCAAACGGAATTTTCTGAACCTGGCACTTCGCGCTGAACGTCAGCCAATCGTGCCCGTCGATCTTGACGGTGGACGTTTCGCCGATCTGGAGTTCGCTCGCCGAGCTGCGCAACTTGTTTTGTGCGAAATTCACGATGGTTTCCGACGTGCCCAGAGCGCCCTCCTCGGCGATGACGCCGAAATACAAACTGCGGTGGGAGGCCAGCACGTCGAAATCGTTGACCGTGCGTTTCGCCGTCCATCCCGGTGGGAGAACCACTTTGTAGGGGACATCGAGACCCTGGATCGTTTGAGCGGTGGACGAGGCGGGCGCCGCCGACGCGCCGCCGTCTCCTTGGCGGGCCGCCTGGCGGGCCTTCGTGAACCCGTTGATGAAACCCAAAATCGTGAGCGAGCCGAAGAGCAGCAAGCCGCCGCCACAGATGCTTGCGGTGACGATCCAACCGGTCGTGCGGCGGGTAAAGGCTTTGATGATCGCAAAGACGCTGAACCCCAGCGCTCCCAGGACGATGCCGAGGCCGATCACAATCCCCACGTAATACCCTATCTTGAAGGCCGGGTCGTCCATCGTGGCATCAAGAAGCAAACTCATAACGGCAAAGGTGGGTGGTGGTCCGCGGCAGTCCGCTGCGTTGTAGGCGAACGGACGCGGCGAGGAAAGCGAAAATTTCCGCATTCTCCCCGGACGGCCATCCAGACTACAACTTCCCCAACACCAGGCACGAATTGATCCCGCCGAACCCGAACGAGTTGCTCAGCACCCGGCGCACCGGCAGGTCGCGGCCCTCGTTGGGCACGATATCCAGGTCGCACGCCGGGTCAGGTTCCTCGTAGTGCAGCGTCGGGGGGACCCAACCGCGCGCCAGCGCCAGCGCGGCCACCACCGTTTCGATGGCCCCGGTCGCGCCGAGCGGATGGGCGTGGTACGCCTTCGTGCCGCTGACGGGAATCTTGTACGCGTGCTCGCCGAGCACCGTTTTGATGGCCAGCGTCTCGGTCGAATCGTTGATCTGCGTGCTGCTGGCGTGGGCGTTGACGCAGTCGATTTCCTCGGGCCGCAGTTTCGCGTCGTCGAGCGCGCCGCGCATCGCCGCGATGGCGCACGCGCCGTCGGCCAGCGGGGTCGTCATGTGGAAGGCGTCGTTGTTGAGGCTGTAGCCCAGGACTTCCGCGTAGATGTGCGCGCCGCGCGCCCGGGCGTGCTCGTATTCCTCGATGATGAGGGAGGCCGCGCCCTCGCCCATCACGAAACCGTCGCGCGTGCGGTCGAACGGGCGGCAGGCCCTCGCCGCAGGTTCCCCTTCCCATTGGCTCATCGTCTTGATGATGGAAAACGCGCCGAACGTGAGGGGGCTGAGCGGCGCTTCCGCCGCGCCCGCGACGATCACGTCGGCAAAACCATCGCGGATGTAGCGCAACGCCTCGCCCACGGCCACCGTGCCGCTGGCGCAGCTGTTGGAATTCGTCGTGCCCACCCCGCGCAGGCCGAACTCAATGGCGATGTTCGTGTGGGCCGACCCTCCGAAGACCTGCAAGGCGAGCGTCTGGTTGACCCCCCGCGTGCCCTTCTTCAAAAAGTGCGCGTGCTGGAATTCCGCGCCCGCGATGCCGCCGAGCGCCGTCCCGAAGCTGACCCCCACGCGGGCCTGCGGTTCTTCGGGCGTGAAGTTCAGCCCAGCGTCTTCCAACGCCAGCTTCGCGCTCGCCACGGCAAACTGCGCGTAGCGGTCCAGCCGCTTGAGCCGGTGCGGCGGAAAGAACGCGGCGGGTTCGTAGTCGCGGACCTCCCCGGCGTGGTGCGCGTTGTACTCGCCGGAATCGAACGCGGTCAGCCGGTCGATGCCGCTCTTCTGCGCGCGCAGGCCGTTCCAGAACGCCTCGCGTCCGATGCCCACGCAGGTGATGGGGCCAAGACCCGTGATGACGGCGCGCCTCATGGGAAAGGATGCAGGATGCAGGCTGAAGGATGAAGGCAGAGGACCGGAAGCATAGGGAAAGCGGGTTCGGAGTCGGTTCAGCGATGGTGTTTTCTTTCCGCCTTCATCCTGCATCCTTCTCCAAGTAAGCTTTCATGCAGCGCAACGTCCGGGCCGCGACCGCGTCGATGAAGAATCCGCCGATGATCCGGTCGGCCAGCGCCGCGAGCGCGGGCACGCGGAAATTCAGATCATGCACGATTTCGACGTGGACACCCTCGGGTGTGTCCCGGAAGGTCCAGACGACGTGCATCCCCTTGGTGAACGCTTTCAAATGCGTGAAGCGCACCTCCATTTTCTCGCGGTCGATGATCTGCTCGCTCGTCCAGGCAATCGGGATGCCCGAACGTTTGGCGGCCATCCTGACGACGTTGCGCTTAGGTCCCTGCTCGTAATATTTGATGTAACGGTAGTGCGGCAAGATGCGCGGCCAGGCGGAAAGGTCGGCGGCGGTCTCGAAAATGCGCTCCTTCGGGACGCGCATCGTAATAGACATGGTGGTATGCATCGGCAAAAACGGGAGCGAGCACGCCAACCATCGCCGACGAACCGCAACACATCTATTCGCGCCCTGCCCGAAATTGGATGCAGCCCCACTCAGGCTGCCGCGACGTGTTTTGCCCTCGACCGCAGCACGCGATAATGCAGAAAGCATTCTTGGCCGCGTACTTCCAGTTTCAACAGACGGCAGCGGACCGCCGCCGGAAAAAATTTGTCGGGCGGGCCGCTCAGCGTCGCCGCGCCGCGCCTTCCGTCAATCGTCGGACGGACGAGCAGGAGGATTTCCGCGACGAGCCGGGCGTCGAGCAACCGGCGAAACACCTGCGGACCTCCGAAGCAGATCACCCGTCGCGTGCCGTCCCGCGCCCGCAGCGCGCGCAGGCGTGCCGCCGGGTCTTCGCGTGCCGCCAGCTCGAACAAAACGTCTCCCGGCTGCCGGGGGAAATCTTCCGGCCGCGTGGAGGCGTCGAGCTTGCCGTCGGCCGTGATGACCGCGCAAAGCGTCAGGGGTGGGCGGGCGCTCACACCGGGTTGCGCCGTGATTGCTCCACGATGGCAGGCAGTTCCGCGGCGGCGGCGGCGGCTTCCACGGCTTCCACGTGGGCCGGTGGCGCGCCCTTCGCCGAGCGATAGAACAGGTACATCACCGCGCCGATCAGGCCGAGAAACACGGTCGAACACAGGAAACCGATCAGGGAAATCAGCACCGCCTTGTCTTCCGCCAGATGGCACAGGTCGCCCAGCATCGTGGTGAAAAGCTGCTCGCGCACGCCGATGCCCGACAGGCTGAAGGGCAGGGAAACGTACGTGTTGATGATGGGCATGACCACCGTCACGTCCCAGAAGGCCACGCCTGCCCGCATTACCCGCGCGGCAAAATAAAAGGTCACGAACATGGCCCAATGGCCGAAAAACGAGATAAAGACACACGTCAACGTGGTGCGCCAGGCAAGGGTGTAAACGCGAATGGCGGCGGACACCTCGATGAAAATCGTCCGGCCCGGCAGCTTGGCGGGGAGATGTTCCAACAGCGTGGATTGCGCCGCGACGAACGCCGTGACGATCCCCGCCAGGATGCCCGCCAGGATGAAAAGAAAGCCGTTGACCCAACCGGCGGTGGCTCGGGTTTGGGTCAGCCAGGGGTAGCGGGCCAGGACGAACCCCGCCGAAAGGATGATCAACGCCACCATGCCGACGAGCCGGTCCATCAGGACGGACATGAAAGCCCCGGCGCGCAGGCGCGGTTCGGGCCGTTCGCGCAGCAGATAGAAGAGTTTGACCGCGTCCCCGCCCGTGGAGCCGAGCAGGAAGAGGTTGAAGAACATGCCGACCATGTAGAGCTGGAAGGCGCGTTTGACGGTCAAATGGATGTCCTGCACCCGGAGCAGCAGCCACCAGCGGGCCGTCGCGCAGATTGGCGGCACGGCGGCGATGGCCAGGGCGGCGAAGAGCCACGTGAAATCCCCGTGGTGCAGCGCGATCACCATGCCGGCACGGGTTTCCGGTTTGCGGAACACCCACCAGAGCGCGAAGACCGTGACGGCGACCTGGAGGGTGGTGATGAGGGCTTTCTTCATGCGTGGCGGTGGTCGGGCGGGGAGAGCCGTAATGGAGCCTCAGAGCAAGTGGCGGTCCAGTTTATTCGACCGCGATAACGACGGCGAGTGCAACCTCACCCGCTGCCGAACCGCCCCTGCCACGCCGCCAGCCCGGCACGGATGTCCTCCGGCTTCATGCGCGGACTCAGCTCCCACACGAACAAACAATTCTCCGGCAGCAGCGGGATCAGCCGGTCGTATTCGATCCCGCCGGTCCCCGGCACCCGGTGGTCGGTGATCGGCCACTGGGTATCGTGCAGGTGGCAGCCGAAGAGCCGGTGCCGGATGGATTTGAGCCAGGCGTAGTGATCCAGAAATCCCAGGTTGTGCTTCACCTGGATGTGCCCGAAATCGTGCCAATAGCCGACGTGCGGCGAGTTGATCTCGTCGAGCAGCCCCGGATACTCCCGTTCCGTCGGAAATTCCTCGTAGGCAAACCGCCCTTCGCAGCCGAGAAACACGTTTTTCTTCGTGGCGTGCTCCACGATGGGCTTCAGGCATTCCAGCACGCGCCGACGGTAGACCGGGGCCTTCTTTTCGCGCTCTTTCACGGAGTCGATCTTGAGCTTGATCCACTCGGGGGTATTTTGCTTGCCCGCGCGTGCCAGCGCCCCGAGCCGCTTGGTGGCGGGACCCATCGGGACGCGCCCCAGGTGCAGCACTACCAGCCCCGCGCCGAGCCGGGCCGCGAAGTCAATCGTCTGGAGCGAAAGTTTCACCGCCCGCCGCTGGTCAAAAGGCCGGTGGCTCGTGAATTCGTAGCAATCGGGCGACGCCCCCTGCACTTCCAGCGGCAGCGGACAAAAATTATGCAGGCTGGAAATCCGTACCTCGCCCGCGTCGACCACTTCCTGGATGCCGCCGACCAACGAAACGCGCACCCCGTGGGACAACTCGACGTTTTCAAAGCCGAGGTCGCGGATTTCACGCAACATGCCCGCGCCCTCCTTGTGGCGCGCGGAGTTCCAGCAGCAGGAAAAAGAGAGCATCGGAAGCAGATGTAAAATTCAGCGGGACAGAAAAGCGGGATGCAGATCAGGAACTTCTGAGCTAGAATATCGCCCTTCTAGACGCTCCTCGCTTCCGAATTCTAGCCTTTCTTTCCTGTGCTCCACGACAGCCGCTACGCCCGCAAGCCGCCCCCCGCCGCCAGCCGCGATTCCCGCCGCGCGGCGATGGCGGAAGTGCGTGCCGTTTACGCGGACCTGGAAAAACGCCCCGTCCCGCGTGACTGCACGCGCCTGACGGAATGCTGCAAATTCCGGCTCACGGGACTCGTGCCTTCCATGACGCAGGGCGAAGCCCTCCTGGCCGTGCAGGCCCTCCGTGCGACGGGCCGCAAAGGGCTGCCCGAGGCCGTGGGTGGAAACTGCCCCATGCTCGACGGGGCGAGCGGCAAATGCCTGATTTACGCCGACCGGCCGTTCGGCTGCCGGACGCATTTTTGCCGGGCGGCGGGCGGTCCGTATGCGCGGCGCGAGGTGCTCGATCTCATCCGCCGCCTGGAAGACGTGGACGCGTCTCTCGGCCAGCACGATGGGCCGAAACCGCTGCCTGCCGCCCTGACGGCGGCCGAAGGGTAAGGCGCCGCGCAGCGGCATCCCTACCCTGGCCACCACTGGCCGCTTTGGCGTCCTGTTCAGTCTGCCGCCGGAAATGCCGGGTGCGCCCGGATGAGCGTCAGCGCCTGCCGCGTCAGGCTCACCCCCGGCTCGATGCGCGGCCAGGGCGAGGCTCCGCTCGGGTGCGGCAACGGGATCACGTCGCATTCGTGGCCCGCGTAGAGTCCCCGGAAAGTCCGCCCGATGATCGCGGTCAGCGGCGCGGGCGGCAAAAGTTGCAGGATCGCCAACCGGCCCACCGGGATCACCAGTTCAGGACGCAACAGCTCGAACTCCGCGCGCAGCCACCGGCTGCATTCCACGATCTCCGCCCGGTCCGGGACGCGGTCGCCGCCGCTGGCGGTTTCGCCGGGAAAACACCGGCACACCGCGGACATGTAGACCGTGCGCCGGAACCGTTCTTCCTCGATGCCGCAACCCTGCCGGAACCAGGAAAAGAGCGGTCGCCCGGCGGTCCACGCGAAGGGACGGCCCTTGACCGGCTCGTGCCTGCCCGGGGCTTGGCCGATGAGGAGCGTTTTGCTGATCGTGGGGTATCCCGGCACCGCCGGACGGCGCATCCGGGGGCAGCGCACGCAGGCGCGCACCGTCTCGACGTGTTCCGTCAACGCTGAGGCAAGCGGGTCTTCCATGCGGAAAGGTGATCACCGTGACGTTCGACGGCAAGGGCAAGGTCATCAAATACAGCGCGGACGAGTGATTCAAATCCCGGCGTGGACGCCCGGGCGGCGCGCGAGATCCGGCTCGGCCTGCCGGAGGATTTCGCGGGTGAGCGGCGCCACGTCTCCCTGACCGCTGAGCACGTAGCGGATCAGGTAGAGGAGTGGGTTACGCTCGCCCCAGTGGAAGTAGGCGTGGGGGATCGTGCCCGTCTCGTCGCGCAGATAGAGCAGCAGGGCCGCGATGGCGTTGGGCACGGCGGCGCTGTGGCCGCGCAGGACGCGGTGCCCGCCCACCTCCGCGCCGCTGACCTCCAGGTCGGCCGTGAACTCGCTGGCATCCTTCACGTAAATTTCCAGGATGAGCAGCGGGTCCTCCGGCGGGATGTTCTGGTTGGCGCGGGCCTCCTGGACCTCGTTGTCGTATTCGGCGCGGTCGCGGCGGTGGGGATGATTGGCGAGCAGGCGGATGACATCGCCCTGCCTGGCTTCGTCGACGAAACGCCGGGCCGTTTCGTCCAGCGTGATTTTGCCCACGCGCAGCTCCGTCGTGCGCCAAACCCGCGAGAGCAGCGACAGCAGGACGATGGTGCCGATGAAAAACCCGGCGATCTTGACGCCTTCGGGCCGTTCGATCACGTTCACGACCGTCGTGTACGCGAAGATCAGCGCGATAAAGGCCGCTCCGAGGGCCGCCGGTTTCCAGCCCCCCTTTTCGCGGCGAACGGAAAGCGTCACGGCGACGGCGGCGCTGGTCATCAGCACGAGCACCCCCGTGGCGTACGCGCCGCCCTGGGCATCGACGTCGGCGTGGAAAATCACCGTGACGGCGAACGCCATCGCGGTGTAGATCAAGGCTAGGGGCCGGGACGCGCGCGCCCATTCCGGGGCCATGCCGTAGCGCGGCAGGTAGCGAGGCACGAGGTTGAGCAACCCGGCCATCGCCGACGCCCCGGCGAACCACAGGATGGCGACCGTGGAGAGGTCGTAGACCGTGCCGAAGCCATTGCCGAGGAACTGGTGGGCCAGAAATGCCAGGGCGCGGCCGTTGGCGGGACCGCCGGGCCGGAAATCCTTTTCGGCGATGAGCAGCGTCGTGACCAGCGAGGAGCACAACAAAAACACGCTCATGATCAGAGCGGCGGTCAGCAGCAGGCGGTGCGTCTGGCGGATCTTGATCGGCGGGCGCGCGGGGTCGTCGCCGGGCGCGCCCTCGACGAGCGGCATCATCGCCACGCCGGTTTCAAAGCCGGACAGCCCGAGCGCGAGCTTGGGAAAAAGCAGCAGCGAGACGCCGATCATCGCCAGCGGGCTGCTGTGCTGGGTAAAGAGCCGGTGCTTCCAGTCGGCAAAGACGTGCGGATGCGCGAAGAGGTGTCCGAGGCCGATGGCGATGACCACCGCGTTGAGCGCCAGATAGACCCCGACGAGCGTGACGGCGATGCCGATGGCTTCCTTGAAGCCCTTCAGAAACACCGCGCCCAGCAGTGCGACGAGCACCAGCGTCGCCGCGACGGCATGGCCTTGCATGAAACCGCGGCTGTAGGGGTTTTCGATGAGGTGCGCCGTCGCGTCGGCGGCGGAGAGCGTGATCGTGATGATGAAATCCGTCGCCGCGAAACCCAGGAGGGTGAGGACGAAAAGCTTACCCTTCCACCAGGAAAGCAGGTGTTCGAGCATCGCGATGGAGCCTTCGCCGTGCGGGCTCTCGGTGGCGACGCGCCGGTAAACGGGCAGCGCACCGAAGAGGGTCAGGAGCACGAGAACCAGAGTGGCCAGCGGCGAGAGCGCCCCGGCGGCCAGCGCCGCGATGCCGGGTTGGTAGCCGAGGGTGGAGAAATAATCAACCCCGGTCAGACACATGACCTGCCACCACGGATGCTCGTGCACGTCCCGGTTGGCGGCGGGACCATCGTGTTCGCCGGTGGTTTGCCGGTCGTTGAGCAGCCAGCGTTTGAAGGCGTGAACGGCGGGGTGGGAGGGTGGTACGTCGGCGGCAGCCATGTCACCCGTTGATTCGCCGGCCCCACGATGAAAGGCCGGGAATTCGAAGCTCGATTGAGGTTTTAGCTCCCGCCCGCAAACTGCCCGGCGTTTTGACGTGAAAGCGCGTGATTTTGTGCAGGCAGCGTTGGCTGCCGTCCCTGCCTTTGACACGACGCCTGCGGCGCGCCGTTTTACGGAGTCTTCCAGACGTTCGCCACGTCGCCGATGGGAAGCGTGTTGATTTGCCCGGGCCGTCCTGCCGTCTCGACGAGCTGTGCCGTGGTTTTTTGCTTCCAACCGGCGGAAACCTCCAACAAGTGCGGGTGTTGCGGCAACCACCCCAGGATGTTTTCCGCTGAGGCTTGCTTGCCCCGCCCGGTCTGAAAGGTTACGAGGCCCTGCTCTCTAGCGCCATAAATTTCGTAGTAGGTGCGCCGATACGCCTTGGCTTGAAGATTCAATCCGATCATGCGCAACACGATGAAGTAAAGACGGTCGGGTGAGAAGGAAAGAGACTCGTCCGCGCAGATGGAAACCCCGTCCGAGCCGCGCGCGTCACACAACGTCTCGCATCGGCTGCCGTGGTCGCAGATTTGTAATAACTGATAAGGAGTGTTTTCGATCTCGTCCCCCAGGTAGGCCGGTGACGAGAAAACGATCCACCGGTGCAGGCTGGCAATCTCAAATTTGACGGTTTCCGGAGGCATGGCTCATTTTGGGTCAACGCGCGAACTGGATTAGAAAACGAAGAAACCTAATGGCCGCCGGGAGTCGGGAATAACAGGGAGCCCGGATTCGAACTCAGCCCGGCTCCCGCCAACCTGGCAGCGCGGCCCGCCATGTCCGTGCCGACGCGGAGCTTGCTGTAGTTCTCGATGATGGCTGCTTCGTGGCCGGCGCGCTCGGCCGCCGTCCAGGTCGTAGGATCGGTCGAAATCTTGGGGTTCGCCGTGTAAAACTGGTTGAGCGCCTGGCCGAAGTTTCTGGAAACGTTGCCGGGAGCGTTGACATCCTGGTCCAACACGAGCGCGCTTCCGTGTTCGGAGGTGACGTAGTCCCCGATGGAATTGCTGTAGCCCTTGGGGGTCACGTTCAAGGATTTCGTCAGACGGTCGTTAAAATCGAGGATTTGCTTGCGTTGAAACTCCGGCGTGCGTCCCAGCTCCCGGAAAGGCCCGAGCGTGTCCGGCCAACGGTCGCGGTTGTTTCGGATAAAATCACTGAGATCGGAGCCCGTGATGGAAGACGCGTTGGGAGTCTTGGGATCGATGTACGACAGGGTGTCGCTGCCATATTTGATCGATCCATCCTTGTTCTTACCGAGGATGGGTCGGTCGAGACTGTAGCCTTTGGAGCCGAGGACCCGGTCGAATACGCTCTGCGTGGCCGGATCGTCGCGAAACTCCCGCAGTTGGACAGGCAATTCCCCCTGTCCGCCGGGATTCACCGTCTTTTGCATGGCTCCGATTGAGACGATCTGGCTGTCGTAAGCCTGCACCGCATCCAGGTCGCCCTCGTTGGCCGACATGGCGGACAGCACGTTTTTTTCCCGACGGCGTCTTGGTATTGCTTTTGATCAGGTCATCCCAACCGGGATAATCTTTGAGGGTGTGGTCATGGCAGGCTTTGTAGGTTGGGCCGTCGCCGTACGGCGAGGTCACATGGTAGGGGGTATCGCAGTCCATGATCTTGTCCACCTCCTTGTCGAGGCAGGGTTCACAGACCCCGTTCACCATGTTCTGCTTGCCGTGCATCACGGGGGCATTGGCCTTGTTGACAGCGGCCAGGTTTTTGCGCGCCGCGACGACGGCGGGATCGGCATCCTTCTTGGCGTAGGTCGAATCGTCGTAAGCCTGCTGCAAATTCTGGCGCGCCGCGATTTCCGACTGCGTTTCGCCGGTGGCTTTGCCCAGATCGCGCTTGAGCTTTTCGAGTTTTGCCTGGTCGTCGGCGGAATAAGTGGCGTGCGCCAGCTTGTCGTCGATGTGCTTGGAAACGCCCACGGCGCTGGTCACCCGCTGCTGGGCGGCTTTCAGGGCGGCGGCGTTGATGGATTCGGGAGTGCCTGCCATAATCTAGGTGAGTCAGCTGACACCTTCGCCCCAGAGTGCCTGGTGCAGGGCGTCGATGCGTTCGTCTTCCGGCCGCAGTTCGCGGCCCAGGATGGTGCGTGCCCAGGCGTCTTCCTCGCGTGCGGGAAACTCCCACCCCAGGCGCAGCCGCATCGTCAAGAGGAGATAGATGCCCCGCGAGCGTTCGACCTGATGGCGGCTCGCCCACGCACAGTGGTCGTAGAGCATCCGTCCGATTTCCTCGTAGGTCCGTTCGAACCAGAGTTCGGGAAATTCCTGCCGCAGAACCGGGAGATGATCCGCCACGAATCTCTGCCGCTGGGCTTCCGTCAAGCCGGCGACGCTGGCATGACTGATCTTGAGCATGGCGTTGGAGAGAATTTTTACGGGATCAACCGGCAGCGATCCAGGTTATTTTTTCAACAGCGCCAGCAGCACGATGGGATCGACCGGCTTGACGAGATGCTGGTCGAAACCCGCCTCCCGGGAGCGGCGGCGGTCGCCTTCCTCGCCGTAGCCGGATACCGCCACCAGCATCGCGTCCTTCAGGCCGGGGTCCTGCCGCAGACGCGTGGCGACCTCGTAGCCGTTCATCCCCGGCAGGCCGATGTCCAGAAAGACGAACGCGGGCTGGTGCACGAGGGCGTTTTCGACCGCCGACGGGCCGTCGTAGGCCACCTGGACATCGTAGCCGTGGCGCGCGAGGATCTTCGCCGTGGCGCGGGCGGAATCGACGTTGTCATCCACCACCAGCACCCGCACGGGGGGCGGTGCATCCCCCACGGTGGCTCCGGCGGCCGTCGCAGGCTTGGATTCCGGCTGGGACGACGCCGGGGTGGCCGGCAGGCGCACCACGAATTCGCTGCCCTGATCCGGGCCTTCGCTCGTGGCTTGGACGCTGCCGCCGTGCATCTGGGTGAGCGAGCGCACCACGGTCAACCCGATGCCCAGGCCGCCCTCGGTGCGTGCCAGCGAGCGGTTGCCCTGCGCGAAGAGTTCAAACATTTGTGGCAGCCTGTCGGGCGGGATACCTACCCCGTTGTCCTTGATCCTGATGACCACCTGACCGTTCTCACGCGTGGCTTGCAGGGAAATCTGGCCGCCGTGGCCGGTGTATTTCGCCGCGTTGGTGAGCAGGTTGACGAAAATTTGTTCCATCCGCACCGGATCGCCTTCCAGCGACAGAGCGCCGCCGGGCAGGGCGACGTGCAGCGAATGCCGACGCTCGTCGAGCAACCCGCGCACGGTGTCGACCGCACGGTTGAGCACGTGGGAAATGTCGAGCGATTCCTTGCGCAGCTGCACCATGCCCTGAGTAATGCGCGACACGTCGAGCAAATCGTCGATGAGTCGGCTGAGCTGCCCGGTCTGGCGATGGATCACCTCCATGCTCCAGGCAACGTCTGAGGCGTCGGCCTCGTGACTGCCCAGCGCGACGGCGTTGTGAATGGCCGCCAGCGGATTGCGCAGTTCGTGGGCCAGCATCGCCAGAAACTCGTCCTTGCGTTTGTCGTTGGCCCGCAGTTCCTCGTAGAGCCGTGCGTTCTCGATGGCTCCGGCGGCGATCTGCGCCAGTTGGCCGAGCACGGCGGCGTCGTCCGTGGTAAACGTGCCGGACAATTTGTCGAGCAATTCGATGACGCCAATGGGTTGCCCGCCATGGCCGAGCAACGGCACCGAGAGGGCGGGCGGACGTGCCGGTCCGGCGGGCACTTCCTGGTCGCCGGGGGAAACCACGGTGAGGGCGGTCGTCGCGGTTGCCGACAGCCCGGCGGGAGTGGCGCTGGTCACGGCGTGGCGGGCTCCGATGAGGTTGCGGGCGTCCCCGGCGACGATGCCCAGAACGGAGTGGACGTCGTGGGCGGCGTTGAGCCGGGCGGAGGTGGCGGCCAGGCTCTGGAGCTGTTCGCTGCGGCGCACGGCGGCCTGCTCGGCGCGCTTGCGGGTGGTGATGTCGAGCGCCGTGCCGATAAAACGCTCCGCCTTGCCCTGCTTATCGAAAAACGCACGGCCCATGAGGGCGATCCAGCGTTCGACGGCGTCACCGCGTCCGATGGCCCGGAAATCGACTTCAAAATACCCGCCGCTTTCGGGGTGGAACGCGCGTTCCATGGTTTCCTGGGTGTGCTGGCGGTCGTCGGGATGCAGCGCCTCCAGAAAAATCGGCAGGCTGATCGGCCCGTCGGGCGGCACCCCGAACATGGCCCGGCAGAGGTCCGACCAGATGATCTCGCCCGTGAGTGGAAAATAATCCCAGGTGCCGAGATTGGCCGATTCGATGGCCATGCGCAGCCGCTCGGAGTTCTCGTGCAAGGCGGCCTCGGCGTGCCGACGAGCGGTGATGTCGAGCACCACGCCGGGAAACCGGCATACCTGCCCGGCCTCGTCGCGTTCCGCCCAGCCGCGCGCGCTGACCCAGCGTTCCGGGCGGTCGGGAGGCGCTAGGCGGTATTCGACCTCGTAGTTCGTCCCCTCGCGGACCGCCGCCCGGATGGCTTCGCCCACCCGCTCGCGGTCGTCCTCGTGGATCGCCGCCACGTAGTTGGCCAGTGGGCCGCCCCTGGCGTCCTCGTCGGAAACGTTGAAGAAGCGGGCAAGGTTCCGATCCGCATGGACCTGATTTTTTTCGATGTCCCAGATCCAGGTTCCGATCTCCGCCGCCGCCAGCGTGGCCTCGCGCCGGGTGCGGGCATCCGTCATTTCCGCTTCCGCGCGTATCCGGGCAGTGATGTCTTCCGTCCGCCCCAGGAGCAGTCGGGGGCGGCGCTCCTGGTCGAAGGAGATTGGCGTGATGATCATCTGCCAGAACCGTTCCTCGAAACCGCCGCCTGCCTCCGCGGGCCGGGGGATGTCGTAGCGGTAGGGCGGGAAGTGTTCCGCCGTGCCCGTGCGGCAGATGCGATCCAGCGCCACCTGCACGTCCGGCATGTTGTTGGAAGCTGGGTCGTCGGCATTCGCGGGGAAAACGTCGAACAGACCGCACCCCAAGACCGCGTCCCGCCGGGTCATCGTCGTGGCGAGAAACGCGTGGTTGACCGCGATGAAAAGGTGGGGGGCCTCCGCGCGCATCACGAAGAGAACTTCCGACGCTTCCTCGAAAAGAGCTTGGAAGTCGGTCGAAACTAGCGGTTCCGCAGCGTTCATCTTAAACTGAACCGGGGTAAACAAACACGGAGTTTAGCGATGCACAGGTCGGGGGTTTGGACGAAAGACTTTCATGGCATCAAGTCGCGGTAACTCTTCTTTCGTGGCAGACCGGGCGGTGGGCTGCCTCCTGGGCGCTTTAATTGGCGATGGTCTCGGGGTCGGCCCGCACTGGTACTACGATTTGAACGAGTTACGACGGGATTTCGGGCCGTGGATCGACGGATACACCACGCCGAAGCCTGGTCGATACCACGACGGGATGAAAGCGGGCGCACTCTCGCAAACCGGCCTCATCACCGCCGCGCTTCTGCGGATGGTTTCCGAGCGCGGCGCGTATCTGGATGCAGATTTCACCGGCTGGCTGGACGACGAGCTATTGCCCAAACTGGACGGGACGCCGAAAAACGGACCCGGCGGCTACACGAACCAGGATATCCGCGACGTGCACCGGCATCGGATCATCGAGAAACGTCCCTGGGGCGAATGCGCCAGCCCGGTAGATACCGCCGAGGCCGCCGCGAGGCTGCCGGTGCTGGCGGCGCTGTACGCGGACGACCCCGCGAAAGGCGCGGGGCAGATGGCCGGGCACTGCCGGATGACCCAGGACGACGGCCTGACGGTCTCGCTGAGCGTGGCGTTCGGCTGCGTGCTTTCGGCGCTGATCCGGGGCGAGGCGATGGACGCGTCGATTTCCGATAAGCTCATGGGTCTGGTGCACGACGGCGTGCTGCCGTTCGGCAGCGTGACGGCCCCCGGCAACCGCCCGCCCGGCAGCGACGGCGCGGCTTTTTCGCCGATTCCCGGGGGAAGTTTCCCGTCGCCCGACGCCGTTCTCCTGCCGGGGTCCTGCGCGGAAGCGGCGGTGGACCCGGCGATCCGTATCGAACCGGCGTGGAAGGTGTGCGGCGTTTACGGCCTGCCGTGCGCGATCTACGGACCGCTCCCGGCGGCGTACTATCTGGCGGCGCGGTTTGCGGGAGACTTCGCACAGGGTGTGCTGCACGCGATCAATGGCGGCGGGCAAAATCTCAACCGCGCGAGTCTCACGGGCGCGCTGATCGGGGCACAGGTGGGATTGAAGGGGATACCGCGGCGGTTTATCGACGGCCTGGAGGGCGGCGCGGAGCTGGTGGAACTGGCCAGGAGGGTCGCTGGTTCAGCCGCCTAGCCGGCGCGCTTCCCAGATTTGTTCGAAGGAAATGCCCGCCTCGCGGTTGAGCGACCGGGTGCCGCACGCGGCGATCTTGTGCAGGAGGGCCAGCCGTTCGTGGTCCTCCAGGTTTTGCCAGACGGGTTTTTCGCGCAGTTCGAGCCGGTCGGCCCGGCGCACAAGCAGCCCCCAGTGCAGGGGGATTTCGTGCGGCTGGAAGATGCCGTCCTCCGCCACGACGTAAAACAGGTTGCCGCAGCGGTAGCGCACCAACGTGTCGAACTTCGTCTGGCTGAACAGCCGGTTCTGCAACAGCTTGATCCGGGTGAGAACCTTTTTGTAGGTCTCGTGATCCAGTTCGCCGAAGTCGTGGCTCTGATAGTCTTGAAACAGCGAATCGCTGACCCGCAGCGACGGATAATGCACCCGCAGGGCCCGCTCCAGTTCGACGCGGCGGTCGTGCAGGTCTTTTAACTCGGTGAGCGTTTCGCGGGTGGAACGGGAATCCTTGAGGAAGTCCGACCGCGCCTGCTTGCACTCGAATACCGCCGTGCTGCCCAGCGTGTGGCAGACCATGACGCGGTGGGTCATTGCGGGCAGGGCGGGGTCTTGCGCGCGCACCTTGATCCGCCCCTTGCTCGGCATGTAGGCGGCGAGGTCTGCCCGGTAGCGGCAATTCGGCAGGCTGACCTCGAAAGCGCACGAATGGTAGCCCTGTTTTTGCGCCCAGAACAACGCGAGACGTTTGAGCAGCAGGTGGGCCGACGTTTCGCCGCGCCGGGGCGGGGCGGGGGGCGGCAGCGTGTTCTGCTCGTCGAGCGCCGTGCACTCCGCCGTCAGCGCGTCTTCGGCGGCGTCTTCCCGGCGTTCGTGGGCCGTCGTTTCCTGGGTGGTCTCTTTCGACGGGCGTGCGCCGAGTTTCGCTGCCTTCTTCATGCTTCGTCGGCGCGGTTCGGCGTGTCTTTGTGAGGACGGCAGGCAACCAGAGCTTCGTCGTAGTCGTTGAGGGACCACGGGAGGTGCGTTTCGATCTGCGGGCGCAGGGGCAGCAAGGCTTCGTAAAAGATCGGCAGTCCGAAGGTTCCCGCCGCTTCCACGGCCCAGGCGCCATAAAATTCCCCGGCCAGTTCGCGGAGGATCGGCTCGATGGCCCGCCCGTCGCGCCGGTTGGCGAGACCCACCAACGCCTCGCCGCGGGTGTTCGGATGGGGGTCCGCCAAGCGTGCCACCAGAGCCGCGCGCAATTCCGGCGTGTCGACCTGCGTCAAGTCGCCTAGGCCGAACGTCGCCCAGTCGCGCACCTCCGCCACCGCATCGCGCGAGAGTTCGATCAGCCCCGCGATGGCGCGTGGGTCGTCGTGACAATCGTAGGAACTCAGACCGGATACCACGCCGCCGCGCACCTCGGGGTCCGGATGCCTGACCAAAGGCAGCAGGTGGGGGATGGCGGCAGGATCGCTCCGTTCGCCGAACGCGTAAGCCGCCCCGATGACCACCGAAGGATCGGCGTCGGACAAGAACGGGAGGAGCAACGCCACGGCTTCCGCGTGGAACGCGCC
>CAXUHC010000043.1:0-12958 GCA_964250705.1 uncultured Chthoniobacterales bacterium
CGTCGGCATCTTGCTGCTCGTCGTCGCCACGGCGGTGCTCGGCCCGGTTTTCCTACCCGCGAACTACCAGACCCCGACCGCCCTCCAGCTCGCGCCGCCCTCCCTGGCCCACTGGCTCGGGACCGATCTCAACGGCCGCGACCAACTCTACCGCGTCTTCATCGGCGCGCGCATCAGCCTGATCGTCGGCCTCGCCGGCGCTCTGGTCTCCTTCTTCATCGGCACGACCTACGGGCTGGTGTCCGGCTACGCGGGCGGACGCACCGACGCCCTGATGATGCGCGGGGTGGACATCGTGTACTCCATTCCTCGGCTCATTTTCATCATCATCCTGATCAACATCGCCGAACCACGCTTCAAGGTCTGGCTGCAAGGAACGCTCGGCGCGTCGCCGCTCCCCTTTCTGCGCGACCTGCCTGCCTACTCGAAAACGATGGTCCTCATCATTTCGCTCGGGCTGGTCGAGTGGCTGACGATGGCGCGCATCGTGCGCGGGCAGGTGCTCGTGCTCAAGAACATGCCGTTCGTCACGGCGGCGCGCAGCCTGGGGCAAACCCACGTGAAAATCCTCGTGCGCCACCTTCTGCCGAACCTGACCGGCATCATCGCGGTCTACCTGACCCTGACGATTCCGGCGGTGATCCTCGACGAGAGTTTTCTCAGTTACCTGGGGCTGGGGGTCGACGCGAGCCAGGCGAGCTGGGGCACCCTGCTGAGCGACGGCGCGCAGGCGGTCAACCCGATCCGCAGCAGTTGGTGGTTGCTCGTTTTCCCGGCGGGGATCATGTCCGCCACCCTGCTGTCGCTCAACTTCCTGGGCGACGGCTTGCGCGACGCCCTCGATCCCAGGTCGAGATAATGAGTCCGTATTTGAACTTCAGCCGTACCTCGGAAGGGTCCGCAGATTGCGCGGATTTCCGCAGATTAGACAGGAGGAATAAAGTGCTTTGGCCAATCTTCCCCTCCCAATCTGCGGAAATCCGCGTAATCTGCGGACCAACTCTTCACGAATGGACCTGATCGACGAACTCAACTCCCGCGTCCTCTGCGCCGACGGCGCGATGGGCACGGCGCTCATGGAAGCCGCCGACGCGCCCATCGACCGCTGTCTGGAGGAATTCTGTCTGAGCGCGCCGGACCTCGTCTCGAAAATCCATGACCAATACATCGAAGCTGGCGCGCGCGTGGTCGAGGCCAACAGCTTCGGGGCCAACGCCGTGCGCCTGGAACGTTACGGTCTCGCAGGCAAGGTCAACGAACTCAACTGGACCGCCGCGCAGCTTGCCAAACAGGCCGCCAAGGCCAAGGGCAACGTGTACGTGGCCGGGAGCGTCGGCCCGCTGGGGATCACTGCCGACGAGGCCCGCGAGCGCAACATCGACCGCGCCGCCGTCTTCCGCGAACAGATCGGCGCGCTGCTCGACGGCGGCGTGGACCTGATTTTCTTCGAAACGTTCCTCGACGCCGACGAACTGCTCCTCGCCCTGGAGGTCAAGCAGAGCCTCCACCACCTGCCTGCCCTGTGTTCGCTGGCCTGCGCGGAGGAGGGCCGCCTGCCGAGCGGACTCCCCATCACCGAGGCGTTCGCGCGCCTGACCGCCGCCGGGGCGGAGATCGTCGGCGTGAATTGCCTCAACGGTCCGCACGCGACGCTGCGCCTGCTCGAACACGTCCCGGTCGTCCCCGACCAACTCCTTGCCGCCTTCCCCAACGCCGGTTATCCGAAGTACTACGAGGGCCGGTTCCTGTACTACACCGCGCCGGATTATTTCGCCAAGGTGGCGCGCGACATGGTGGGGCAAGGGGTCCGGCTCATCGGTGGCTGCTGCGGCACCGGCCCGGCGCAGGTCGCGGCGATGGCCGCCGCCGTGCGCGACCTCGTCCCGGTGACGAGCAAACCGCTGGTTCGCCCCATCGAACCGCCGCCCGCCGCCAAGGCGCCGGTGCTCGCGCCCACGGTGTCCGACGTGCCGTCCAATGCCAACGGCGCCCCGGGCGGCGAGGAGGTCAGCATCCTCGACCTCATCGCGCAGGGCAAAACGGTGGTCATCACCGAGCTCGACCCGCCCAAAACGCTTGACCTGGAAAAGTTCCTCACCGGCGCGCAGGAACTCACCAAGGCGGGCAGCGACGCCATCACCCTGGCCGACAATTCCCTCGCCATCCTGCGGGTCAGCAACCTGGCCGTGGGCGCGATGCTCAAGCAGCGTTATGGCATCATGCCGCTGCTGCACATCTCCTGCCGCGACAAAAACCTGCTCGGCCTCCAGAGCGAACTCATGGGCCTCGCCGCGCTCGGCATCCGGCACGTCCTCCCGTTGACGGGCGACCCCGCCAAGGTCGGCGACCATCCCGGCGCGAAGTCGGTCTACGACGTGACCAGCGTGCAGCTTCTGGACATCGTCCGGCGGCTCAACGAGGGGTTCAACCACTCGGGCAAATCCATCAAGAGCCAGACCCGGTTCGTGACGGGCTGCACGTTCAATCCGAACGCAAAACACCTCGACGCGCAGATCGCCCGGCTGGAGCGCAAGCTGGCGGCGGGCGCGCAGTACGTCATGACGCAGCCCGTCTTCGACACCGCGCTGGTCGAGACCGTGGCCCGGCGCACGGCCAGCCTCGGCGTGCCGATCTTCATGGGCGTCTGGCCCTTGCTCAACGGCCGGCAAACCGAATTCCTGCACAACGAGGTCCCCGGCATCCTGATCCCCGACGCCGTGCGCGCCAGGATGGCGGGCAAGGAAGGCGCGGAAGGCCGCGCGCTGGGCATCGAGGTCGCCAAGGAGGTCTGCCGCGCCTCGCTGGCAAATTTTCCCGGCGTGTATCTCATTACGCCGTTCCTGAACTACGAGTTGACCTGCGAACTGTCGAATTTCGCGCGCGGACGGTAAAAATCCGACGAAGATAGACGGACGGAAGCATCACCACGCATGACACCGGAGGCCAGCCCGATTCTTCCTCTCCCCGGTTCGGAGGAGATGGCCGCGCGCCGCTCCTTCCGGCGGGGGCGGGTACTCGTTTGGGCCGTGGTGCTGGTGACCGCCGTCTTTTTGTTTCAGGGGTCGGTGCGCGAGGTCTGGTCCCGGGGATTTCAAGGAGGGGCGTCCGACCGGATCACCGGCTGGATCACCCAGGCTATCCTCTGCTGGTTGGCGTTGCGCGGCGGGAGGTTTGCCACGGGTTGTTTTACCGCGCTGTACGGAGTCATCCTGGTGGCCTTTGCGACGATCACCGCTTTCATCGTGGCGAGCCTCGTTTCACCGGCGGACCCGTCGCCTGATTTCGACCTGGGCTTCGGGAGCATGGTTTTCGCGTTTCTTCAGGCGGCGTGGGCCGCGTTCGCGCTCTGGGTGCTGTTGCTCTCCAGAGATGCGCGCTTCTACGCGCAAATGCGCCGGGAAGGCATCGCCGACGCGGACGCAGACGCTTTTACGTGGCCGCCTGCCCATCGGCGTCAGGAGTAAATTTGTCCATGCTTCCCAAACCCCGGCAGGCCGTCGCCTACCAGATCCTGACCCTCTCGCTGGCCGCGTTGGTCGTCTTCGCGGTCAGCCGGATCTATCCCCTCGACGCGCTCCTGCGCTCGCTGCACGGCTACGTGGACCGCCACCAGCCCTGGAGCACCGTCGCGTATCCGCTCATCCACGCCGCCTGCAACCTGCTGCTTCTGCCGGCGGGCGGCCTGGTCATCGGCAGCGGCTTCATCTTCGGCTTGTGGCAGGGGTTTCTGCTCGCGTTGACGGGCCACCTGCTCGCGGCGGCGGGTGCGTTCTGGATCAGCCGCACGTTCGGGCGCCGTTTCATCGAACGCCACCTCGCCAGCCGCCCCCAGTGGCGCGCGCTCGACGCCGCCGTCGCCCGCGAGGGCTGGAAAATCGTCTTCCTGAGCCAGCTCAGCCCGATCTTTCCCACCAGTCTTTTCAACTATTGCTACGGCTTGACCCGCCTGCGTTTCTGGCCGTGCATGCTGTGGATCGCCCTGGGTTGGTCGCCGGGGATGTTCCTCTATGCTTACCTGGGCAGACTCGGGCATTTCGGCTGGCAGATGTGGCGGCATGGCGAGCAGCCGTCGCATCTCCAATACTTCCTGTGGCTGGGCGGGCTGGCGGCGTCGCTGGCGGTGAGCGTGGTGCTCGGCAGCCTGGCCGCCCGGCTTTTGCGCGAGGCGCGGACGCGCGCGCTGACCCAGGAAGCTGCCACGCAACCGGCCCGGGCGAGCGCACGTTGACACGCGGAAGTCGGGTGCTAACGTGCCTTTACACGCCTCCGATCCGCGGACTTCCGTGTGCGCGGGCGCAAGAGCCTTCGTGCCGCCACGATGAACCCGGACCCCTCCGACAAAACGGCTACGATCCATCTGGATCACGGTGCTGATTCGGCCGACTTTAACGTCGCCAACCTGCACATCTGCGAACAGGGATTGCGGATGAAAACCCGCTGGTTTTTCGAACCCGGCGCGGAGCTCAGCGTCAATTTTCAGCTCACCGAAGGCAGCGGGCCGCCTTGCGGTTGCCGGATGCTCATGACCGAGGGCGTCGTCGTGGACTGCGAGCGCGACCTCGAAGGCGAGGACTATCTGGTCACGGTGGTCTTTCTCGAAGTGACCGACGACATCTTGGCCGTGATCCGCGAGGTGGCGGCGACGGTGGCGTTGCCGGGTTGAGGGGCGGAAATCGTCCGCAGATTACGCAGATTTCCGCAGATTGAGGGGAAAGGAAAATAAACGCCCTTCTCTTTTCCGTAATCTGCGGAAATCTGCGTAATCTGCGGACGGTCCTTTCTTCATGAACGTCCATCACCTCGAACTTTTTTATTACGTCGCGAGGCACGGCGGCATCAGCCAGGCGGTGCGCCACATCCCCTACGGTATCCAGCAGCCGGCGGTGAGCGGTCAGGTTCTCGCACTGGAAGAAGCCCTGGGCACGCGCCTCTTTCAGCGCCGCCCCTTTGCGCTGACGGCCTCGGGTCGGCGGCTGGCGGAATTCATCACCCCGTTTTTCGAGAACCTCGCCGAGGTGGCCGCCGAACTGCGCGGCGAGGCGGGCCAGCGGTTGCGGATCGCCGCCAGCGCGCAGGCCCTCCGCGACCATGTGCCCGCCCTGCTCAGGAAACTGCACAAGCAGGTGCCGCTGCTCCAACTCCGCTTGCAGGAAGCCGGCCAAGCGGAAGCCGAGGCCATGCTGCACCGGCAGGAGATTGATCTGGCCATCACCGAACTGGCCGACCGGCCCGCCGCCGGGTTGAAGGCGTTCACGTTGCTCAAGCTGCCTTTGGTGCTGCTCGTGCGGGCGGATTCCGGGGTGTCGTCCACCAGGGAGTCCTGGACCGCCGGCCTCGCCCGCCAGCCCCTGATCGCCTACGGCGAGCACCAGACGCTCACCCGCCAGTTTCACAATGAACTGCGCCGCCGCGGGCACCAGTGGGCCGTGGCCGTCGAGACGAGTTCGATGGACCTGATCGAAACCTACGTCGCCGAAGGTTTCGGCATCGGCCTGTCGGTGGAGGTGCCCGAGACGCATCGCCGCCCCGGGGTCAAGGCGCTCTCGCTGCCGGGGTTTGCGCCGCTGGTGGTCGCCGCGCTCTGGCAGGGCAAGCTGCCGCTGCTGCCCGCCACTTTCCTGGAGCTGATCAAGGCCCGCGCCGTGGAGTTGCGCGGTAAAAAGTCGTAGGGCGACCGTCCCGGCGGCCTACTCCGGCTGGCAGTTCGTGATCGCCTGCTCGATCTCCTGCGTCAGCTCCGACACGCTGTACGGCTTGCTGACCACCCCGCAGAAGCCGAAATCCCGGTAGCGGCTCATCGTCGCATCCTGCGAGTACCCGCTCGACACGATCGCGCGTACCGCCGGATCAATCTTTAGCAGCCGCTGCACCGCCTCGCGCGCGCCCATACCGCCGCGCACCGTCATGTCCAGGATCACCACGTCGTACGGCTGGCCGCTGCCCATCGCACGCTGGTAAATCCGGACGGCCTCCTCGCCGTCCGACGCCGTGCCGACCACGTACCCCGCGCGGCTCAGCAGTTCCGCCGCCAGTTCGCAGATCGGCGCCTCGTCGTCCATGACCAGCACGCGGCGCGTGTCCGCGCTGCCCGGCGGGATCGGCGTCGGCGCGTAGGGGTCTTCTCCGGGCGCCAGCTGCAGGCGGATCGACCTGGGCACTGCCAACGGCGGCGCGACGGGCGCGGCCGGGGGCAGCGCGGGCAGGTAGAGGTAAAACGTCGTCCCGTAGTTCGGCGCGGAGTCCACCGTCATGAAGCCATCGTGGTTGCGCGCGATGAGGAAACACGTCGCCAGCCCGAGTCCCCGCGCGTGTTCCTTGGTTGTGAAAAACGGCTCGAACACCCGCGTCAGGTGCGAGGCCGGGATGCCCCGGCCCTCGTCGCGCACGCTCAGCCGCACGTAGTCTCCCTTGGGGAGCGGCAGCGTGGTGTCCTCGTCGAGCCGGGTCAGCTCCCCCCGCACGTGGATCGCGCCGCCAATCGGCGTGGCGTGCATCGCGTTGGTCAGCAACTCGTAAAGAAGCTGGTGCAACTGCTCGGCGTCCGCGTTGACGGGCGGCAGCGGTTCCGGCCAGTTGAGCCGGTACGGCACGTTGGCATCCTGCATGATCAGCCGCGTGGATTCCCGCACCTGCGGCTCCAGCGCGAGCGGTTTCTTGACCGGCAGCCCGCCCCGCGCGAACGCGAGCAGTTGCCGGGTGAGGTCTTTTGCCCGCAGGCACGCCTTCTCCGTGTCCACGAGCCGCCGCAGCGCCGCGTCCTCCGGGTTGAGGAGAATCTTTGCCAGCGACAGATTCCCCAGGATCACCGTCAGCAAGTTGTTGAAATCGTGCGCGATGCGTCCGGCCAACTGCCCGAGCGATTCCTGTTTGGACAATTTGAGCAGCTCCTGCTCCGTGCGCCGGCGCTCGGTGACGTTGCGGAACACGAGCACCGCGCCGAGCGTGTTGCCCTCCTGGTCGCGGATGGGCGCGGCGTTGCCCGCCACGGCGAAATCCATCCCGGTGGGCGTGTGCAGCAGCGTGCTGCCCGAGAGCGGCACGGTGCAAGCCTCGCCGGTGGTCAACGCGCACGCCACCGGACTGCGCACCGCCAGCCGGGAAGCTTCGTCGAGAAATTCGATGTATTCGTCGAGCGGCTGGCCGACGAACGCGTCGCGATGCACGTCCAGCAGCTTGAGCGCAGCGTCGTTGGCCTGCACGACGACCCCGATCAGATTGGTGGAAATGACGCCGTCGGCAATCGAGCCCAGAGTGACCGCCAGCCGTTCGCTCTCGGCGGCCAGCGCGCGGCGGGTTTCGCGGCGCTCGGTCACGTCGCGGTACACAAAGATCGCCTGGCCCTCGTACGGCGTGGTGCCGGGAGCGACCGCCGCGTCGAGCGGTTTGGCGCTGGCTTCCAGCCACCGCCAGCTGCCGTCCTTGTGCCGGAGCCGGAAGGTGCACACGAAAGGGATCGAGCCGATGACGCAGTCGCTGAATTTCTCCACCACGTCGTCCACGTCCGAGCCGTGGACGAGCGAGGAAAAATTCTGACCTAGAAGTTCCTTGGGTTTATAGCCGAGGAGTTCCTGGTGGTTGGGGCTGACGTAGGTGTAGACGCCGTGTTGCGACACCTCGCCGATCAGGTCGAGCGTGTTTTCGGTGATGAGCCGGTAACGCTGGCCCTCGCGTTGCGATTCGTCGCGGGCCTCGCGCAGGGTCTGGTTATCGGTGGTCAGCGCGATGTTTTCGGAGCGCAGTCGGTCGAGTTCGGTGAGCAATTCGTCCCGGTTGAGCGTGATTTGGTCCATGTGGATCGGGAAGCGCCGTCGCGTGCAGGCACCGCAATGTGCGGATGTGCGGGCATCGGGTCAAGGTTCAAGCCAGAAACGAGCCAAGCCCGCCGCCTGGCGGCGGGAAGATTCAAGAATCAAGAATCAAGCAGAGCGGGCCGGGGAGACGATCTGGTCCGCCTTGAACCTTGATTCTTGGCACTTCCTTGAATCTTGAATCTTGAATCCTGGCACTTCCCGCCGTAGGCGGGCTGCGTGTTCTACATGGACGTGACCAGCTCGTGCAAATCGCCGATGAACACGGGCGTGCAGCGGGTCGTGCGCGAGCTTTTCCGCTCGCTGGCGCGGGTTGTTCCGGTCACGCCGCTGATCTGGGACCCCGGCCTGCGTTCCTATTGCACGCTCTCGCGCCGGGAGCGCGGATTCCTCGAAAATCCCTTCCGCAAAAGCGCCGCCGACGCCGACGCCGAACCGGGCCGCCGGGCCAACCCGATCCCCGTGTGGAGCAAACTCGTCCGCCGCCTGGTCCACCGCCGCAACCGCCTGGACCTCGCCGCCCGGCTCACGGCTGCCGACGCCTTTTTCGTGCCCGAGATTTTTCAGGACAACCGCCTCGCCTTTTTCCCCGCTCTTGCCGGGGCCTCTCCCGCTCGCCGGGTGGTCATGGTCCACGATCTCGTCACGGTGCGCCGCCCCGATCTCACGCCCGGCAAGCGGCAAGCCGGTTTCGCCGAATATCTCGAATGCCTGGGCACTTTCGACCACGTGGTCGCCATCTCCCGGGAAACGGCGGACGACCTCGCCGCCTTCTGGCGGGAACACCGCCAGCGCGCCGCCCCGGTCTCGGTCTGCCACCTGTCCGGGGTCCACGCGGGCGAAACGCGTCCGTTTACCCCGCTGCCCACGGGCGCGGCGCGGCCCTCGATCCTGTGCGTGGGCACTTTCGAGCCGCGCAAAAACCACCTCGTCCTCCTCACTGCCGCCGCCCAACTCTGGGCACGCGGGATTCCGTTTGAACTGGTTCTGGTGGGCCGCACGACGCCGGGCTGGGGCGCGCGGGTAGAGGCAGCGGTCTCCGCTTTGCAGGCCGCCGGCCGCCCGGTGCGCTGGCTGCGGCACGTGGACGACGGCACCCTGCACCGCGCCTATACCGATTGCGCGTTCACCGTCTTCCCGACGGTGCTCGAAGGCTTCGGCCTGCCCATTCTTGAAAGCCTCTGGCACGGGCGGCCCTGCGTTTGCGGCACCAACGGCGCGTTGGGCGAGGTGTCCGCCGGCGGAGGCTGTCTCGCCGTCGATCAGTCCAACCCCGCCACGTTGGCCTCGGCCATGGAACGACTGCTGACGAACCCTCCTTTCCTCGCGCAACTCCACGATCAAACCCGGGACCGCCCGTTCACGACCTGGGAAACCGTCGTCCAAACGCTCCTGCCGCTGCTTTGAACCCCCTCCACCTCAGAGCGTCACCGCCGCCGGGAACTCCGGGCACAGCCGCGACCCCTCCAACTCACCCTCCGGCCCGTAGAAACGCATCGCGCCCGCCAGATCGCAAAACCAGCATTCCAACGTCCCCGCCTCGAAGTAATCCGCCCGTTTCTCTTCCATTTGCCGACGGATGTTGCTCGGCGAACGCACCTCGACACAGATTTCCGGCGCGACAATCGACGCGAATTCATCGCCACACGCGGCATCCCGCTCGGGCGAAAACCACGCCACGTCTGCTACCGGCGTGCTCGGGCCGCATTTGACGGCGCACTCCGGGACGACCACGCCCGGCGGCATGAGTTGATCCAGCAATCGGATAATGCTGACTTGATACTTGGAGTGGCGGCGGCTGTGCGGACTCAATTCGATGTTCCCTTCGCGGTTGATCTCCACCCGGTACGGCAGATCCGCCAGCAGCGGGTTATTGCACACGTCCTCCCAATTGCGTGGAAAATCGACGCAGCTGCGCTCCATGCCGCCAGCATCCCGGCTCGCCGCTGTCTTGTCAATCACGCCTGCTGCCCTCTTCCATTCCTTTCTCCCTCTCTGCGTTTCTCCGCGTCCTCTGCGCCTCTGCGTTAAACCTCCGTTCACCCGTCCAAACCGTTTCCCATGCCGCCCGTCGCCCCGCTTTCTCCCGTCTGCCCGAACAACCGGCTGATCACCTCCTCGATCGGCACTTCCTGTACGCTGATGTCACGCACCGGATACGCCTCGAACAACCGCCGTACCACCGCCGCCACTTCCGCGTGCGGCACCCGCAGCTTCACGGTGGCATCCGTGCGTTCGACGACCTCGCCCATGCCGTCGAAATCCCGGCGGCCGTCGCGCGTCTCGAACTCCAGGCTCAGGATGCGCCCGGTGGCAAATTTCTGCGTGATTTCCTCCAGCGCGCCGTCGAAATGAATGCGCCCGCCGTCGATCACGATCACCCGTTTACACAGCTCCTCGATGTCCTGCATGTAGTGGCTGGTCAGGATCGTCACGACGCCGTGCTCGGCGTTGTACCGGCGCAGAAACTCGCGCACCGTTTTCTGGCTGATCACGTCCAGCCCGATGGTCGGCTCGTCGAGAAACAGCACCTTGGGCCGGTGCAGCAGGGCGGCGATGAGTTCCATCTTCATGCGCTCGCCCAGGGAGAGTTCGCGCACCATGACGTTCATCTTGTCCGCCACGTCGAGCAGCGTGGTCAGTTCCTCCACGACCTCGTGGAACCGTTTCGCCTCGATGCCGTAGATCGCCCGGTTGAGTTCGAGCGATTCACGCGCGGGCAGGTCCCACCAGAGCGCGTTTTTCTGGCCCATGAGCAGCGAGAACTGCCGCTTGAGGGCGTTCTTCCGCTCCCACGGCACGAACCCGAGCACGCTGGCCCGGCCCGCCGTGGGGAAGAGCAGCCCGGCAAGCATCTTGAGCACGGTCGTCTTGCCCGCGCCGTTTGGTCCCAGAAACCCGACGAACTCTCCTTCCTCGATGCGAAACGACACCCCGTCCGCGGCCCTGGTCTCGTCGTACTGCCGGTGGACGAGTCCGCGCAACGCCCCGCGCAGCCCCGGCTCCTTGCGGTACGTGCGGTAAACCTTCGTCAGTCCTTCGGCTTCGATGATGCTCATAACGGCGTGGGTCCAACTCTCGGGGAGGGGAAACCTGGTGCGGAAGCTCGGAGAAGTCCACTGGTGAAGATTTGCGTTTCACGACGGGATACCTCTCTGAAACCCCATCCTTGTTTGCTTGTCCGAGGCCTCGGGATGTGCGAGCCCTTCCCGTGAGTAAGAAAAATTGGGATTAGGGTTGACCTTCCTTGCCATCTTCATCATAAACCACGCCAAACGTTCTCTGGACGCGGTGGCGACATCAGGGTTTCCACGCAAGCGTTCGGGGGCAAGCAAGTCTAATTACAAAATAGAATCAGCATGAAATTATCCTTCCAACCTTCCGTGCGCGGCATCCTGCCGCTCCTCGCAGGCACTGTCGCGGTGCTTCTCGCCGCGTCTCCGTCTTCGGACGCTGCGCCGGTCACCATTGACTTTGACGACGGCTTCGTGACGGCCGGGACGGTATTGTCGAACCAGTATTCCTTCGTGGGCGCCACGTTTTCCGGCGGCACCGGTGGTGCGACCGGCGTGACGAATCCCGCCACGACCACGCAGGGCTTCGCCACGACGACGACCATGACCATCGCCAATTCCGTCGGTGGCGACACGGGTGGCAGTGCTTTCACCGCTCCGGTCTCGGGATTGATCTTGCATTCCTATGCCTCGCCTAACGGCTGGCTGGGCGAAAACGGCGACGCGGTCTTCCGGATCGATTTCGTCAACCCGATCAGCTTGTTCAGCATCGATTTCGGCAGCGTGAGCACCCTCGGCGCTTCCGGCATCTTCGCCGTGAACGGCAGCAACCAGGTGGTTCAGTCCGTGCTCGAAAACACCACCGGCTCGTCCACCCTCTCCCTGGCGCTGACCCAGCCCGTCAAGAGCATCGTGATCACCGAAGGGACGTACTTCGATTACGTCGCCGTCGACAACGTCAAGTTCACCTACTTCGTGGTGCCTGAACCCAGCACAAACGCGGCCCTCGCCGCTGGAGTGCTTGGTTTCGGTGCGATGGTTCTGGTGCGCCGCCGTCGGCTGGCAGCGTGAAGTTGGCCGGTGCGGCGTGCGCCGCATGTTCGGCGGTTTTTACGAGGGGAGGGTTGTGCCTGAAAGGGCATTTCCTCTCTTTTTATAATGGTTAGTCTGACTTTTCTTTTGGTGATTATCCCCCCACGACAGGTTCGGACAGAATTCACCTTGGAGAAAAGGACTCGACCTGTTTTAAAGGGATAATCACCTTTCTTTTAGCCCCGGCAGGGGCGTCAGACCTCAGCCCACGGCGTGAGCCGTGGGGAAACGCGTGTCTGGTGGCAGCCCCGGCAGGGGCGTCAGAATAACCACGGTCCTTCCCGTTTTGCTGCCGCCCTGCCCGGAAGCGTCAAACCGTGCCCTTACCCGCGGGTTTCCCCCATCTTGGTTGGTGCCATTTCCGCACCCGGCGCACGAACCAACCGTAAGCGTTGAGCACTGCGATCTGCCGGAACCAGTTGAAGACCAATCCCTCGCTGGCCATGTGAAAACCGAGACGCCCGCCGGAAAGCCCGTGCCGGCGATCCGGGAAAATCCGCCGGTGCCAGTGCCACATCAGCACGCTCAATCCCAGATCCACCCCCCAGCGCACCAGGAAAAGCTCCAGCCCTGCCCGTTGCCAACGGACCGGCCCGCCGAGCGTCAACGCCAGCAGGATCGCCAGCGAAAGCGCACCCCACAGCGGCAGGATGGCATCGACGCATTTGATCGGCAGCATCAGCCACCCCACCGCGCCCATCTTCCGGTCGCCGACCATCCGCCGGTATTCCCAGAGCGTTTGCAGAAACCCGGCGAACCACCGCGTCCGCTGGTGCAGAAAACTGGGCACGGTGTCCGGCGAATCCGTGTACGCGACCGCTCCCGGCACCACGTCCACCCGGTAGTCCCGCGCCGCCAGCCGCATCCGCTCGTGCAGCCGGTAGATCACCTCGTAGTCTTCCACCAGGCTCGTCCCGCTGAACCCGCCCACCTCGCGCAAGGTCCGCGTGCGGAACGCCCCGAACGCCCCCGAAACCTGCAAGCACACGCCCAGGTGCGCCAGCCCGATGCGCCACATGAAATTCTTGACGTACTCCCAGTATT
>CAXUHC010000043.1:12968-20689 GCA_964250705.1 uncultured Chthoniobacterales bacterium
CCCGGCGGCGTTGCGCACGTACACGAATCCGCCCGCCGCCGCGACGCGCTCGTCGCGGAACGCGTCCGCCAACGCCGCCAGCGCGCCCGGGGCGAGCCGGGTGTCGGCGTCCAGCGTGGCGCACACAGGGGCCGACGCCTCGGCCAGCGCCGCGTTGAGCGCGCCGCCCTTGCCGAGCTTGGGCAGCGCGAGCAACCTCAACCGGTTCTCCGCGCCGTACCGCGCGGCGAGCGCGGCGTTCATGCCGTCGGTGGAACCGTCGCTGGCGACGATCACCTGCAAGTCCACCCCGGTCTGCGCGAAGACGCTCTCCAGGGTGTCGAAAATGCACGCCCGCTCGTTGTGCGCGGCGATCAACACGCTCAACGCCGGTCGTGCCCCCGGCGGTTCCGGCCTCTTCCGGCGTGCCCGCAACCCGAACCACGCCGCCACGACCAGCAGGACGTTCAATCCCAACTCATACGAAAAATATCCCGCCGTGGTCCAAAACAACGCCGCCGGGTCGCGCCGCCACAACGCCGCCGCGCTGAAAACCACGAGCGCGCCCAGCGACCCGACGATGACGAAAAATCGCGCCGCCGAGGATCGCGCCGCCGGCATCGGGCCGGGGCGGGGGATGGGGACGGCGGGCATGAAAGCGGGAAGCGGCGGCCCGCAACCTAGCCTTGCTTACGACCGGAGTGCAACGGAAGTTGCCCGCATGGATTCACCGTCTCTTCCCGCCGCGAACACGGTCGGGGTCGTCGGCGTCGGGCGCATGGGCGCGAACATGGCCCGCCGGTTGCACGACCAGGGTTGGCAGGTCACCTCGGTTTACGATGCCCACGCTCCGTCCGCCGAAGCCCTGGCCGCCGAGCTCGGCGCCACCGCGACCCGCGCCCTCTCGGAAGTGAGCGCCGGGGCCGCGACGATCATCACCGTGGTCACCGACGATCACGCCATGCGCGAAATCTTCGACGCGGGCAGCGCACATTCGCTCCTCGCGCCCGCCGCCGCCAAAGGCCGCCTCTTTATCAACTGCGCCACGGTCACCCCGGCGGTCCACCACGCCGTGCAGTCGATGGCTGCCCTCGTCGGCGCGCAGACCCTCGAAGCCTGCATGGCCTCCAGCATCACCCAGGCGCGCGAGGGCACCCTGTACCTCATGTGCGGCGGCGAAAAGGCGGCGTTCGACCGGGCGAAGCCGTTGCTCGGAGTGCTCGGCTCGACGGTGCGTTACATCGGCGCGGCGGGCGAGGCGGCCAAGGTGAAGGCGCTGGTGAACATGGTGATGAACATCAACACCGCCGGGCTGGCCGAGGGCCTGGGCCTGGCGTCCGCGCTGGGGTTGGACCTGACGACGGTCCGTGAGGTCTTTGCCGAAACCGGCGCGGGCAGCCGTGTGCTCCAGACCGACGGCGAGGACATGCAGAACCGTGCGCACGACGTGTTCTTCTCCGCCGCCCACGCCGCCAAGGACAGCGGCATCGCCCTGGCTCTGGCCCGGGAACACGGCCTCGACCTGCCCCTGGCCGCCGCCACGAAGGCGCAGTACGACCGCATGGTCGCGCTGGGTCTCGGCGAACTGGACAAGAGCGGCATCGCCGAACTGACCTTTCCGAATCGTCATCAAGGTTCCGACGGCTCTCCGAGCCGTTCCCCGGAATAGCTGCCCGTCACGCACCTTCCAAAAAAAGCGATCCCGCCCGTCGGCGCGCGTGCCAACCACCCGGCAGGTTGATCTTGGCCGGACCGTGCGATTGCTCTAGGAGCGTGCGGACCAGTTCCACCTCCCCGTAACCGATCCCCGGCACCCCGGCCGCCAGCAGCCAGGAACGGATCAGCCGGCGCTGTTTCGCCGTCGGCTGGTTTGCCAGCGTCGCCACGCGTAAATGCGTCGGCAGCGGGCTTTCTCCCTCCAGCAAACCGGCGATCCACGCCTCTTCCGCGCCGAGAAGATCCGCCGTTCGCCAGAGCGCGGGCTTGACCTCCCGCCCCATTGCCTTCGCCAGAGAGGGCAAAATCTCGTTCCGCAAGTGGTTGCGGGTGGCAAGGGTCGAGTCTGCATTGCTGTCGTCCTCGCGCCATCGTAATCCCTGCTCCTGGAGATACGCGTCGATTTCCGTCCGCCAGACCGCCAGCAGAGGCCGGACGATCCGCAGGGTGCGCCGTCCGATGGTCCGTTCGCTTTCGGTCGCCATCGCCGCCAGCCCCGCCGGACCCGCCCCGCGCAGCAGGTTGAACAGGAAAGTCTCCACCTGATCGTCCGCCTGATGCGCCAGAAACAGCGTCCGGCAGCGGTGCTTGCGCGCCGCGTCCGCGAAAAACCGGTAACGCGCCTCGCGCGCCGCCGCTTCCAGCGAGCGCTTCTCCGTCTTCGCCAATGCCGCGACATCCACCCGCGCGCTTTCCACCGGCAAGCCGAGTTTCGCCGCCAGCCGCCCGACGAACCGCGCGTCGGCCCGAGCCGCCGTGCCGCGCAGTCCGTGATCCAGATGGCAAACCACGAGCCGCCGGAGCCCCGCCGCGTGCAACCCGTGCAAGAGAGCCACCGAATCCCGCCCGCCCGACACGCCTACCAAGTACCTCGCCGTCGGCGGGTAAATGCGCAAAGCCACGACAAGTTTGTCGGTGAACATCAGTCAGCAATTGTCCGCAGATTCCGCAGATTTCTGCGGATCGGCAGAGAGGGCATGGGAAGAAATCTGTTCCTCTCCCTCTTTCATCTGCGGAAATCTGCGGTCCGTGCCCATGTAACGATGCAGCGGCTCGGGCAGCCGCAGCGAACCATCCGGCTGCTGGCAACTCTCCAGCAACGCGACGTACAGCCTCGGCAGCGCCGTGCCCGAACCGTTGAGCGTGTGGCAAAACCGGTTTTTGCCGGTCGCGGCATCCTTGAACTTGAGGTTCATCCGGCGCGCCTGGAAATCCTCGAAGTTCGAGCAGCTCGACACCTCCAGATACGCCTGCTGCGCCGGGGCCCACACCTCGATGTCGTACGTCTTCGCCGAGCCGAACCCCACGTCGCCCGTGCAAAGCTCGATGGTCCGGTAATGCAGGCCGAGCAATTGGAGCACGGTTTCGGCGTCCGCCGTCAGGCGCTCGTGTTCGGCGTAGCTGGTTTCCGGCGTGGTGATCTTGACCAGTTCCACCTTGTCGAACTGGTGGACGCGGATCAGCCCGCGGGTTTCCCGCCCGGCCCCGCCCGCCTCGCGCCGGAAGCACGGCGTGTACGCGCAAAATTGCTTGGGCAGCGCGTCCGCCGGGAGGATTTCCTCGCGGTGAAGGTTGGTCACGGGCACCTCTGCCGTGGGCGTCAGGAACATCGTGTTGTCCTCCAGCCCGTACATATCCTCTTCAAACTTGGGAAGCTGGTTGGTGCCGAACATGCACTCGCGCCGGATGAGGAACGGCGGGCTGACCTCCAGGTAACCGTGCTGCGTGCTGTGCAGATCGAGCAGGAAGGAAATGAGCGACCGCTCCAGCCGCGCGCCCAGGCCGGTGAAACAGACGAACCCGCTGCCGCTGATCTTGGTGGCGCGTTCCAAGTCGAACAACCCGAGCCGCGCGCCGACCTTGAGGTGGTCCTCCGGCTCCTGTCCGGCGGCAAACCGCGGCGGCTCGCCCCAGGTGCGGATCACCGGATTATCGGCGGCGTCGGTCCCGACCGGGGCCGCCGGGTGAGGGAGGTTCGGGACGTTGAGCAGCAGGCGGCGCTGTTCCTCGTCGGCTTCGGCGACGCTTTTGTTCAATTCGGCGATCTGCTCGCCGATGCCGCGCACCTGGGCTTCCAGGTCCGCGCTAGGTTCGCCGGTTTTGCGTTTCTGCCCGATGTCCTTGCTCAGCCGGTTGCGATCGGCGCTGTGGGTCTGGAGCTGGGTTTCCAACGCGCGGCGGCGGGTGTCGCAGGCCAGGATGGCATCGACCGTCGCCGCCGCGTCGGACCCGCCGCGCGTGGCGAGACGGGTCTTCACAAAATCGGGCTGTTCACGGATGAGGCGGATATCGAGCATGGCAGGTAAAGAAGTTGTCCGCAGATTACGCAGATTTCCGCAGATTAAAGAAGTGGGAAAAAGGCCGGACAGATTTTCCCCTCCCTTTCTTCCAATCTGCGGAAATCTGCGTCATCTGCGGACCCTCATTCCGCACAGCCGCCGTTGACCCGCCCGCGCCGGAAATCTTCCGCCGCCAGGCCGCAGTGAATCGCGTGCGCGGCCTCGGCTCCTTGCGCGGCGGCGACGATGGCCAACTGCGTGCCGCCGCAGGCCGAGGCGTTGCCCGCCACATAGAGACCCGGGATGTTCGTGGACTCGCAGACCCCGCTTTTCCGCACGGTGCCGTCCTCGTCGAACTTGCAGCCCAGCGACTTCGGCAAGCCGGACTGCTGGTGCTGCGGCGAGGAGAAAAACAGGGCTTTTCGCGCCAGCGGTTCGCCGGTCTCGAAATACACGCATTCCAACTGTCCGCCGTCCCCGGCCAGCCGGGTGATCTTGCGATCGATGATCCTGACCCCGCCCCGCTCCAGCCGGGCAAGCAGGCTGGCCGGGATTTTGTCCGAGCCCTGCGTGCAGAGGACCACGTCGCGGCTCCAGGCCAGCATTTCGATGGCCAGTTCGCCGCCGTCCTCGTCCGTGCCGTAGACGGCCAGGGGCTGGTCGCGCACCTCCCAGCCGTTGCAGATCGGGCAATGGAACACGCTGCTGCCGTAGAGCGGCAGGATGCCTTCGATGGGCGGCACCTCGTCCACCAGTCCGGTCGCCAGCAGCAGGCGGCGGCATTGGAAGGGCTGCGCCTCGCCGCGCATGACGACGTGGAAACGCTCGCCGATCTTCGTGACCTCGGTCACCTCGCCGTCGAGCAGGCGGACGCACTCATAAGCGCCCAGTTGTTCGCGTCCCAGGCGGAGCATTTCCTTGGGGTGCGTGCCGTCACGGGTAAAAAATCCGCCCACGGCGTGCGACGCCCAGTTGCGCGGCTTGCCCGCGTCGATGACGAGCACCTCCCGGCGGCAGCGGGCCAGCACCAGCGCGGCGCTCAGACCCGACGGTCCGCCCCCGACGACGATGACCTCGTGGAAGTTGGCGGGCGTGTCCAAGTCGCTCAGATTGAACAACCTCCAAACGAAAGTCGAGCCTAGAAATCGTCGCTTTCGACCATCTTTTGAAACAGGCCCGGCTCGTTGCGCAACTGCTCGAACGTGCCGTCCTGGATGATGCGCCCCTCGTCGAGCACGATGATGCGGTCGCAGTCCTTGATCGTGGACAGGCGGTGCGCGATGAAGATCGCCGTCTTGCCGGGCAGGATGCGCGAAAACGCTTCCTGCACCATGCGCTCGCTCACGGTGTCCAGCGCGCTCGTCGCCTCGTCGAACACGAAGTACCCCGGCTCGTGCAGCAGCGAGCGGGCAATCGCCAGCCGCTGACGCTGGCCGCCGCTCAGCCGCGCGCCGCCCTCGCCGATGGCGGTGTCCAGGCCGTTGGGGAGCCCCTCGATGAAACCCCAGATGTTGGCGATTTCGCAGACCTCCCGGATGCGTGCCTCGGTGGCGTTGGGCTTCACCACGAGCAGGTTTTCGCGGATCGTGGTCGAGAAAAAGTACGGGTCCTGCGGCACCACACCGAACTTCTGGCGGATCTCCGTGGTGCGGGCGTCGCGCATGTTGATGCCGTCAATCGAGAGCGAGCCTTCGTCCGGGTCGTAGAGGCGCAGGAACAGCTTGGCCAGCGTGCTCTTGCCGCTGCCGCTCGGGCCGACGAACGCCACGCTCTGGCCGTAGGGGATGGTCAGGTTGATGTCCTTGAGCACCGGCTCGTCCTTGGCGTAGCTGAAAGAAAGGTCCTTGGCGACCAGCGCGCCCTGCCTGGGCAGCGGGGCCGGGCGGCGCGGCTCAGGCGTGGTGCTGTCGGCGGTGAGCACATCGTTGAGCCGGTTCGCGCTGGCCTGGGCGCGGCCCTTGGCCACGGCGAGCTGGAACATGAGCTGCACAGGCGACTGGAGCGCGCCGAACGCCGCCATGTACGTGAAGAACTGGCCGCCCGTCAGGTGGCCGTTCATGTACCGGCCCGCCGACACGAGGCACACCAGGATAAAGCAGACGATGCCCACCGCCTCCTGGCGCATGTTGACCTGGTGGGTCTTGAGGTCGCGGTCGTAGACCTTGTGGCGCAGCACGTCGGCGGTCTGGTAGAAGGTCGCGCTCATCTTTTCCTCAATGGCGTACATCTTCACGTCGCGGTTGCCGCGGAAGATGTCCGTCACCCGGCCGATGACCTTGCTTTCCGTGTCCTGGAAGTCTTCCATCAACTGCCGCAGCTTGTTGTGGCCGCTGTTGGAACTGATGACCGTGAGGACGACCGAAACGACCAGGATGGCGGTCATGCCCATGTCCCACGCGCCGAGCATCACGACCGAGGTCAGGAACAGGCACAACGCGTTGGGCACGTTCATGGCCATCGTGTGGTAGAACCCGCTGATTTCGGCCAGAGGCGAGCCCATCACGTAGGTAAACAACTCGCCGCTGGAATGCTTGCCGTGGAAGCGCAGGCAGAGGCCGTTGATGTGCCGGAAGAAGCGCGCCCGGAGTTCGAGGATGATGCTCTCGCGCACCCGGGTGAAAATTTTGTAGGAGCCGTACCAGGCCCACATCCGCATGACGACGGCCACGAACAGGTAACCGACCAGCAGCAGGCTCAGGCGGACGTACTTGGCATGGATGGAAACATCCTTGGCGTTGAGGATGTCGTCGAAAAGGTAGCGCGGGGCGACGGTCTGGAGCGCGATGGCGAAGCCGGGCAGGGCATTGAGCAACAGGCAGAGCGCGAGCGCCCAGCGGTGCGTCCAGGCGTAGGGGCTGACCAGTTTCCAGAGACTGGCAGACTCCTGGACCGGAGGCGTTTGCGCGCCGGGGTGCGGCGCGGCGACCGGCGGTGCGTGCACGAGCGGACGGGCAGGCGCGGCGACGGTTTGTAGACGATCAGCGGTTTCGATGGCGGCGGTGGCTTGCATGGCAGTACGTCAGCAGAGGTGCAGACGCGGCGGGTGACCCTCTCTATTCAAAATCTTTGACCTCGTGGAAAGAAAACAGCGTGTTTGCTATGACCGGAGGTTTCCGGCAAGCAAAATCGTGGCGGGAACACCGCCGGGAAGGTTTAATTTTGTCGTCGAACGCAAAAAACTTCTGTCATCCTGAGCGGAGCCGAAGGACCTTCCGGCCGTCGGCAGACACCGACGATTCGCTGCCGCGGGCCGGAAGGTCCTTCGGTAATAAATCACTTGACTCACACGATGCCTTTTCGCAAGATAAGGGCATGAGCAGCCAAAAATCCTACCCACAAACCCTCCAAGAAGCGATCCTGCACTTCGCCGACAAGGAAGTGGCCTTTGAATACATGAAGAACGTGCGCTGGCCGGATGGAGTGGTGAAGTGCCCGCAATGCGGCACCACTCGCATCAGCTTTATCTCCACGCGCAAGATGTGGACGTGTTTGGAATGCCGGACCCGCAGGCAGTTTACCCTGCGAGTGGGGACGATCATGGAAGACAGCCCCATCGGATTTGACAAGTGGATATGCGCGATGTGGTTGCTCAGCAATGCGAAAAACGGAATCAGCAGCTACGAATTGGGCCGTTCCATCGGGGTGACGCAGCGCACGGGCTGGTTCATGCTCCACCGGATCAGGGAAGCCCTGCGCAACGGCTCCATCGAGAAAATGGCTGGCATCGTGGAGGCCGACGAGACCTTT
>CAXUHC010000044.1:0-963 GCA_964250705.1 uncultured Chthoniobacterales bacterium
TAAAACACCAACAACCCCGCACTCCGCCTGGTCCTCCTTACCGGGGCAAGATCAACGGCGGACGGCAGTCCCAGCAATGGTGGTAGCGACGAAAAACCCGCTGGGCCAGATCTCTCCGCCGCCACCCGCGACGATGCACTGCCTGACGGCGAGCCGGAATACCGCTGGGAGCCGCGTGACATCAACGGATACCTCCGATCCGACGACAAGGATTTCGCCAGTCCCGACCATGACGCCAAGTTCAAAGAAGTGCTCAAAGCTGCGCTGGCCCTGAATACCCCGGCACTTACTGCCAACCCGGCGCATCTGGCGCAGGAAGTCGGTCGGTTGCGCGCGCAACTCACCAAAATGCGGCGTGATCTCTACGATTTATTCCTGGTCAACCTCCTGGACGATTTGAGCGATTTCCTGCAAGAACCCGCCGCCAGGCTCACGCCTGCGGTCGTCCGACGCTATCTCCAACTGCGGACGGAGTGCATGAGCGCCGAGAATTGGGGCACCTGGCCGGGCGAGAGCGACTTGCCATCCGTGCCCGGTGCGGCGGTAGGCACCCTGAACGAGACCGTGCTGGGCCATATCCATGAGGCATACCGTGCGCCCGAGATGGCGGCGTTCAAGGACTACCTGGATTTTCTGGCGATGGCAGTCGTGGCAAACGCGAAGTTCGAGGTGCCGATTCCCGGCGAGATGCAGGACGCCAAGGAAAGCGATGAACCCGGAAAGCAGGAGCTGGTGACGTACACTTCGCGCGATTACCCGAAACTGGCTATGCTTGCGGAGGGATTCCTGAAAGACTATTCCCACAGCCGCAAGCGCGAAGCGGTGCGGCTTCTCTACGCGCGTGCGCTTTACGCGGCGTCGCGGTCTCACCCACTGACAAAGTTTGCGGTCTGGCCGCGCAGTCCCCACTTTGAAAGTGGCACGGTGATCTTTACGCATCGGCAAGCGCCGTTTGAGCCGCAG
>CAXUHC010000044.1:973-13990 GCA_964250705.1 uncultured Chthoniobacterales bacterium
CGCTTATGACCGGGAATTCCCGCATGGGCGCTATGCGCTGGCGCTGAACCTGACCCTGCAAACTTTGACAGACGCTAGTGACGCGGTGCTGTAAAAAGAGGCGGCCCGGCGGTTGAACAACATCTTTGGCGACGGCCTGACCGACGAAACCGAGCGTCGGCGCTGCCTTGCCGCCGTTAAGATTCACCCGGAAGCTGTCACCCGGTTGCGTGCGTTTTTGCCGGAAAGTCCTTATCCGTTGAGGTCACTTCGAGACGGGTGCTGGCGGAACTCTAGAGCGCGTCCCGAATGAATGAGCCGCGAGTTCCGGCTGTAGGGACGGCGCTCTGTGGCCGTGTCTGGTCCCGTGCGGACACGGCGACAGAGCGCCGTGGCTACAGCCCGCAGGCTTACTCAATCGGGACGCGCTCTATTATCCATGAGACGAATGCCTTCGGCGTTATGGCGGTGACGCAGGCGACGCTGCCGCTGCTCCACGAGGCTCCGGCGGACCGCATCGTCAACCTGGGAGACTCGTCCGGTTCTCCCACTTTTCGTTCCAACCTGAAATGCGAGCACCGCCACCTGTGGCAAGAGCTGGCGGGTGCGACGTATCCGTGGATCCGTTTCTTTGCAGCGAGACTTGGCCGTGGAAAGAAAAAGCTAAACCAGCAAAACCTGGCTGCCATCGCCGCGGACGACAACTGTTGCTTATCAGTTTGACAACATATGTAAATTATGCGACAATTGTTGACAAAGATGACGTTAACACTGTTCCGTATCAGTTCCAGTCCGCTCAGCAACACCTCTATCTCTCGCCATCTGACCAGCCAGTTCGCACGGAACTGGCAGCATACCCATTCCACCGGACAGATCGTCAGCCGCGACCTGACCATAAGTGATCTGCCTCTCCGCACCGCCGAATGATCAGCGCGTCCTTCACTCCTGAAAACGCGCGAACCCCGGCCCAGCGCGCGGTGCTCACACTTTCGGAGACGCTCGGTGCGGAGTTGGAAGCGGCTGGCCAATACGCTTTTGGCGTCCCAACGCACATCCTCACGGTCTCTTCCGCGTTTCGGCTCTGGATCGAACAGATAGCTCGCGCGGGCAGAACGTTTGCCTGCGTCGACGGTGGTCGAGACCGCCGCACGCACGGGAACGCGCGTACGCATCGAGTCGACCCAGGTGTGAGGTAAACGATTATGGAAGTAGGCATCGACAGCTTCGCGGCATTTTTCCCGGACCAGCAGACCAGCGTCCCCACGGCTTCGGCGAGTGAACGCATGCGGGCGCTTCTGGAGGAGATCGTGGCCGCCGATCAGGTCGGCCTGGATGTCTTCGGCCTCGGCGAGCATCACCGGAGGGAGTTCCTTGACTCGGCTCCCGCCGTCATCCTGGCGGCGGCGGCGGCTTTGACCAGGCAAATCCGGCTTACCAGCGCCGTGACCGTGCTCAGCGCCGCTGATCCCGTGCGTGTGTTCCAGGAGTTTGCCACGCTCGATCTGCTCTCCCAAGGCAGGGCCGAGATCATCGCCGGTCGCGGCTCCTTCATCGAGTCGTTCCCACTGTTCGGCCTCGCGCTGGAGGACTACGATTCGTTGTTCGCCGAGAAGCTGGATTTGCTGCTCAAGCTCCGCGCCGACCCGCATGTTCACTGGTCCGGCCAGCATCGCGCCGCCTTGACCGGCCAGGGGGTGTTCCCGCGTCCCGTGCAAAATCCGCTCCCGGTATGGCTGGGGGTGGGTGGCACGCCGGCGTCTTTCGTGCGGGCCGGTGCGCTGGGCCTGCCGCTGATGGTGGCCATCATCGGTGGCGAACCGCACCGGTTCCGGCCGCTGGTCGACCTGTACCGCCAGGCCGGAAAGCGCGCCGGGCATCCCGCCAGCCAACTCAAGGTGGGTGTGCACGCCCTGGGCTACGTCGCCGACAGCGGCACGGCGGCGGCCGACGAGTTCTTCCCCGGCTACGCCCGAAGTTTCACCGAGATCGGCAAGGAACGGGGGTGGCCGCCGGTCACCCGCGCGCAGTTCGAAGCCCTGCGGCGTCCCACCGGCGCGTTGTTGGTGGATGACCCGGAGCGGGTCGCGGAGAAAATCTTGTACGTGCACGAAGCGTTGGGTGGTATTTCCCGCCTGACTTTCCAGATGAGCGTGGCGGCGTTGCCGCACGCCAGGCTCATGCATGCCATCGAGTTGCTCGGGAGCCGCGTGGTTCCCCTGGTTCGGTCGGCCCTCGGCTCCATTGCCCCAAAAACGCACAACGAAGCCGGCGTGCCAGGAAGGCTGGTCGCTACTTGATGCTCTGCTATTTGCGGAAACCGCTCCGAGGGCAGGACTCATCATGGAACAATGCGGTGTTGAGCGGCATCCTCCGCGCTGGCCGCCGTGGCAAGAATGACAGCCTCGCATTTGGCTGTCTGCTGCTTCTCCCCCACGATTTCTGCGTCAGGGGATTTGGAGCAACCACTCCTGCGTGCCGCCACCGCTACCCTGCGACTGGTCCGCCCCGACCCCGGGATCAAGCGACGCGTTCAGGACGTCCAGAAACAACCCGCTCTGCGCGCCTTGAATCGTGTAACCGCCTGCGGTTTGGCTGGGTGCAACCACCCATTGCTGGTTCGATTGCGACCCATACGGATAGATATCAATGAGCGCACCGCTGTCGACGGACTGCGCGGTCACGTCGAGCGCCTTTCCGCTTCCCACGCCGACCACTTTATAGTAGCCGCCTCCCAGGTAGGTAAAGGCCCACTTTTGGCTGTCAGCGCCCGTGTAGCGCTCCTGGCCGACGTTCGCACTGTTGGCCGTGCTGCCTTCCGCAACTCCCAAAGCCAACCCGCTCTTGCGGTTGACGATCTTGTAAGTTCCGTCCGCCAGCGCGGGCTTGTATGTGTTCAATAGCCCATAAACACACACCGTGTTGGAAAATGTCGGCACATACACCTTTCCGTTCGCAATCGTCGGCGGCACATACTTGGCGAGTTTGCCAAAGTCGTCCCGCGGCTTGTTTTGCCGGCTGTTCCACAACTCCTTGCTCAGATCGTTGGCGTCGTATGCCCGGAGAATGCCGGGAACGATGTCGTGCACGGCGTCGCCGGTGTAGACACAATTTGCCCAGAGGATTCCGTTCGTATTTCCGCTGGCCGACAACGACAGCAGGCCTCCGGGCATCCCGCAGCCGCTGATGGGCGAAGTCACCGCCGTCTTCATCAACGGAGTGGTGTTAAACGTCGAGCCGTCGAATTTGTAGGCTTTGCCCCAGTCGTTCTCGCCCCAGACGTACATCAGCTCTCCCAGAGTGCCGCTGTTCCAATAGATCGGAGAGCCGTGGATGTGGGAGCTGCACTTGGCTGCGCTTTGGACCGCCTGCCAGATCTGGTGCACCTTCGCGTCACCGGGACTTTTGTGCCCCATGCCGCCGTCCTTATCCATGACAAAGAGCCGGCCGTCCTTGCCTCCCGTCACGGCATACGAAGTCGACGGGTACCCGGCCCGGCCCGGCAGCAGGAGACACCCTGCCGCGCCGAAATCCGTGTCCCGCACGTTCATCGCCGCATAGTCGACGGGCGTGCACCAATCGAGCACCTTGAAATCAGGCGAGATCTTCAGACAGGTTTGTCCCCACTGCGTGGTGCCGTTCCAATCGCCGTTCCCCGTGGTGATGTACAGATTGCCCTTCTCGTCGAAAGCGGGCGCTTGGCCGGACTGCCAGATGGCGCCCTTGCTGCCATCGGGGGTCACGTTGAAAACCGTCTTCAACGCCAGGGTGGCCGCGTCGAAAGTCATGATGTACCCATGATAGGGCAATATATCTTCGTGCGATCCCCAACAGATGTAGATTTGTCCATTTGCCAGGGCCAGAGCCGGCCGCTGGTTTTGCGTTCTGGTGTCGAACCCCGGCGGATGGATGGTGACCGGCCCACCGAACTTCTCTTTGCCGGTCACCAGATCGAGCGCGTGCAGCGTTTGGAAATAGGTCGTGTTGCTCGTGTCCTTCGTGCGGGCTAGCAGGTAGATGGTCGAGGAAGCACGGTCGATCACCGGCGTGCTCAAGATCCCGACGTTGCCGTGGATGTTGAGGTCGCTCCTGCCCGCGATATCCGCGATCGGCACGGGAGTAATCGGCCCGCCGGTAAATTGCTGGTGCCAATAGGTAACGTTGGTGTCGGCGTCGAACGCATAGACGTCGTTTTCCATCGTCGCCACGAAGAGCAGGTTGCGCTTGCCGCCGGCCACGGTCAGCCCGGATACGTAGAGCGGTTGGGCGTAGACATAGCCATGCACCATGTAGGTGTAGAGCTTCCCGAAATTCGCCGACATCACGTTGGCAGCCGTCAAAATGGTCTCGCCGCGGTTGGCTCCCGTGCGCCACTGATCGTTGTGCTGGGTCAACACATCCGCCGCCCGTCCGCTTTCCAGCGGGACAAACCACCCGAGCCAAAATCCGACGATGCTCGCAAGCAGCGGGAGCGCAGGCAGGCGAGAAGCTAAGCCACGACGCATAGGGGAAATTCTTTCATGGATTCATTAATCTGTCGTTGATAAACGGCAAAAGCAAAGCCGACGAACGTGCTTTTGCCAAGGCCACGGAAGATCAGCGTCTGCGCTGGTCAGTAGTTGCCAAACCGAAACGACACCGTCCCTTTGTAAGTCCCGTTGACGGAGTTGAGTTCGCCCTCCGGCCCCTGGTCCTCCGGTTTGGAAAATTTGCTGCCGATGGCAGAGATTCCCTGGAGAAAGGAGAGGTCGCCCTCCGGAAAAACGGCGACGGCTTTCCCCGCATCTTTTGCGTAATCGGGAGTGAGCATCCGTAAAAACATGCCATCATCTCCCGTGACCATCGTGATGGGACTTTCATCGGTCGTGAGCTTGGCCCAGCGGACGTTGGAGAAATATCCCTTGAACTCCGGTGTGCCCCAGTTCCGCCCCGTGACGAGGTCGTTATATTTACTCTCCCACACACTGAGTACGCCGCCTTTGAGCCGGTTTTTGTAGACGCGATAGGGACCGTTGCCGAGCCATTTGAGTCCCTTTACGGTGGCGGCGGGGCAGTCGAAGGTGACCCCTGCATACGGAGACTGCCCGGTGAAGGCGGTTTCATATTCCATTTGCAGCCAACCGGTCGGCTGCAAGGTCCATCGTACCGACTTGAGCGCACCGGTGTACGCGCAGTCCACCACCGCATCCGGGCCGCGCATGGCCGGTGCGATGGAAGCGAGGACCGCGCTCCCCGTGACGGGGCGGGGTCCGTTCTTCAATGCAAATGCCTTTCCGGCGCGGCTGACCTCGGACAGATAACCGGTTTGTTTATTGATTCGCACGGTGACCCCGGCGGCGGAAAGATTGATCGCATCCGGGCTGTCTCCGATGGTCGCCGCTCCTGACTTGACTCCCGGTTCGAGGCTGGCCGCAGTTTTCGCCGCGTTGGAAATGGGCCAGACGGCGGTCCAGACCTCCCGTCCCAGCCAATCGCTTACTTTCACGGAAAGGGCATCTGCGCCCGGCCACTGCCCCGGCAGATCCAGCCGGAGACTTCCGCTGGACCCGGCGGAGACCATCGGCGAAACCGCGTTGCCCTCCGCCAGGACCTTGCAGCCCGCCTGCTGGTCATCTGGTTTTGAAAACTGTCGCAGTTGCCACGAAAACTTGCACTGGGCCAGATTGGCGAAGCCGTAGCGGTTCTCCACCGCGATGGTGCCCCGGAACGTGTCGTCGAGTTTGGGCGGCGCAAAAGACACCGGCGACCAGATTTCCTTGATCGTGTAGAAGCTGCCCTCTTTTTCCCGGTAGGGGCCCATGATGCCATCGGGAGCATTGCTCCCTTTGGTGTCCAGCCTTCCGCCCTCGTCGACACGCTTCACCGCCTCGTCGAGATACGCCCAGAGGATGCCGCCGACGCAAGTTTTGGAATGGCGCATGAACTCGAAATAATCGTTCAAACCGGCGCCGGCGCCACCGTCGTCTAACCCATGAAGGTATTCCGTCGGCATCCAGAGCATTCCCGCCGCGTCCAGCTCATGCAGTTTGGCATAAGATGGGTAATGCTTCGTGTTAAGGCCGCCGGATTTTTCCCACGGGTGCAGAACCTGGCGGTGTTGCGGGTCATACTTATCAAATTCGGTGTCAAGCGCTGTGTTCCAACCACCTTCGTTGCCGTTGTCCCAGAACAAAATGGAGGGATGGTTCACGTCCCGCTGCACGAGTTCACGCACCAGTTTCTGGCCGATCCCGGTATCGTATTTTTTTTGCCAGCCGGTCAATTCATCGAGCACGTAGAGCCCGTCTTTGTCGCATTGATCGAGAAAGTGCTCGTCGGGCGGATAGTGCGACATCCGGACGGCGTTCATGTTCATCTCTTTGATGAGACCGACGTCCAATTTGCTGATTTCCGGGCTGCAGGTGCGGCCCGAATCCGGCCAGAAAGAGTGCCGGTTGCAACCCTTGAGAAAAATGCGCTGGCCGTTCAGGTAAAGACCATCGCCCGCGCGGACTTCAAACGTTCGGAATCCGAACGGGCGCTCTACTTCGTGGACCACCACCGCGCCCGTTTTCAATCGCAGCAAAACTTTGTAGAGATTCGGAAATTCTGCGTTCCAAAGCTTTGGCGCGACGATTCGCGTTTGCAGATGGGCGGTCTCCTGGCCCGGAGCCAGGAACGCCGAGAACGGCGCACCCTGCGGCTGGGACTTGCTATCGACGATCTGCGCCTCCACGCTGTTTGCTTTCGCAACTCCAGAAAGCGCAATGTCAACGCCAAAAGTCCCGTCGGCGCGAGCGTCAATCGCCTGCCGCTCAAGGAATTCCGCGGGCACAGCCTCCAGGTAAACCGGTCGGAAAATGCCACCGAAGTTCCAATAATCTCCGCGCCGCTCGGCGCGATTGACCGAGTCGTCTGTGGACTCGTCGGTGACTGTCACCTCCAGTGTGTTATCGGTGCCGACGTGAACCAGGTTGGTGATCTCGTAGCGGAACTGATAAAAAGCGCCTTGATGTTTCGGTCCCGCGGAGGCTCCGTTGACGAGCACCTCGGTGTCTGTCATGGAAGCATCGAACACGAGAAATACCCGTTTCCCGCTCCAGGCAGGAGAAATCGCAAACGCGCGGCGATAGCGGCCCTCGACGGTGGGTTGGTGGGGATCGCGCTCTTTATTGCCGTAGTTGAAAATCCCGAATCCTTGGAGTTCCCAGCAGGAGGGGACCGGGATCTTGGTCCACACGCCCCTGCCGCGACCGGCGGTGCAAAAGAAATCCCACGGGATCGCGTCGTCCTTGCCGATCCCTGACAACAGCTGACGCTCGGTTCCAGCGCCATGCGCCAGCGAGTGAATGCCGAGTGTGCAGAGCAAATATAAGGATGCCGACACGAGGCTTCGGGAAACTTTCGGGAAGATCATGGGAGATAGGGGTGCCTCGTCACTTTTGGCCCGTTTCACTTGTACGGGTTAACTCGTCATTTTCCGAGAGGATTCGGTAATGGTACCATTTGGCGGTTGTCTTCTCTAGCCGTAACCACGGCGCTCCGTCGCCGTGTCTGCCGGAGAGCGGGAATCGCGCAAAGCACGGCGACGGAGCGCCGTCCCACAGCCGGAATGTCAAACCGTACCACGACCAAGGATTCGCAACGGATGGACAGACCAAGATGTTGGAGGTTGTCGTCTCTGCCGCGCGGTGAAGATGATTACACGTCCGACGGAAGCCGGCAGCATCAAACCTTGCGGTCGATGGAATGGCGGCGTCTGGTGGCAAGGAAACCCGGGCATGATTTACCTGCGCGGTACACTTACTTCTCCAATGGCAGGGTCACGGTCCTGCCGCTCTGGGCGGACTGCCGGGCTGCGTCAAGGATCTCGCTGACCGTCACGTTGGTTTTGAGCGCGGAAACACTGTTCCCCTCGGTCACCTCGTCGCGCAAGACCGCTTCCAAGTAGTGCAGCGGATCGTCGAAAGGTGCTGGGATCTCTCCGCCTTTGGTCGTCTCCGCTTCCCTGGCTCCCTTGCGGCGGACCTCCAGGCTACCGGCATCGAGCGCCTTGGCGTAACCCGTGCTTCCGTAAACATCCATTTGTTTAAAGTTGAAGGGCCAGTTCCACGAGCCTTCGACGATGGCCACCGCATGGCGGTAGTTGAGGACAATTTCTGCTTCGTCGTCAACGTCGGGGTACAGGTCCGGTTGGAGTTGCTTGGTCACGGCGCTCACCGAGATGGGTGCTTCACCGTCCATGAGCGAGGTCGTCAAATCCACCCCGTAACAGCCGAAGTCGTAAAGGGCGCCGCCCCCATTGAGCTTGGGATCAACCAGGAGCGCCAGGAACTCCGGGCTGACCCCGATGCGTTTGGGCCCCTGGTGGCCGTCGCGGAAGACTGCCTTGACGATGGGTCCCAGCGCGCCCTGCTTGAGCAAATCCAGGGCGGCGGCGTTGCTGCGGTACCACGAGGTTTCGAAGTTGACGAGCACATGGACCTTTCCGCGCTGGGCGGCGTCCTCTATGGCCAAGGCGTCTTTGTAGCTGATGGCCAGCGGCTTTTCCATCATCACGTGGACACCGAGGGCCGCACATTGTTTGACGATCCGGGGGTGCTCGCTGGCAGCGGTGAACACCAGGACTGCCGAGGGGTGCGCTTGGGCGGCCAGGTCCTCGATGCTCTGGAAGTGCAGGGCGGGGGAGAGGTGCATTCTTGTGGCGTAGGCGTCGAACAGAGCTTGGTCGGGTTCAACGATGCCCACCAGTTCGGTGTCCTGCCGGTGGAGCAAACCGCCGGCTGGCACCAGTGCTCCCCCGCCTAAAAAACCGCCCACGTGGCCGTGGGCGAGTCCAACGATCCCGACCCGGAGTGGCGCAGGCGGCGTCGGGTCCGCTCCCCGGGAATTCGTAGCAGCGACAAAAATCAGCAGGACCAGAGTGCAAATCGGCTTCATGGCTTCATTCCTAGCGCCTTCGTGTTCCCAGACCACGCTTTAGCTGGCGATATATCAGTCGGTCGCGTGGCACGAGCGCACGCCGGTTGGAGGACGTTGCCCCGCATGGATTCGAACCATGAAAAGAGGATCCAAAGACCTCTGTGATACCATTTCACCACAGGGCAAAAGCTTGAGTCGTGTACTTAATCTACCCGTTCCTTCCCCGCAAGTCCGCCGCGAAAATTTCCTTTCACCCTCGCCCTGTCCGTGGCTTGCTGGGAGGAGTGACCGCCGCTGCCGCCCTCGTCAGGTTGACCCGCCTCCAGGCGCTCGGATTGGTCGTCGTAATCTGGGCGGGGATCTACCTGCCCGCGCTCGGCTCTCTGGAAATCAAGGGGGAGGAAGGTCGGCGCATCCTGCCGGGCGTGGCGATGCTGGACACGGGCCAATGGGTGGTGCCGACCGTCGGTGGCGTGCCGTTCCTGAACAAGCCGCCGCTCGTCAACTGGCTGGCGGCGGCGTCCTTTCGCCTCACCGGCACGCGCAACGAGTGGGCGGCGCGCGCGCCGTCCGTTCTCGTCGTGCTGGCCCTGGGCCTGACCGCCGTGTGGGCCTTGGCGGACCTCCTTACGCCCGCTGGCGGCCTCCTGGCCGCGATTTTTGCCCTGACCAACATCGGCCTGATGGAAAAAGGCCGGCTCGCCGAAATCGAAGCGTTGTACCTCGGACTGTACGGCATCGCCCTGCTGCTGTGGCTGGGGGCGTGGCACGCCGGAGCCACGCACGCACGGCGCACGCCGATTCGCACTTGGGTGCTGCCGTGGGTGGTCCTTGGCCTCGGCTTGTTGGCCAAGGGGCCGTTGCACTTGCTGTTTTTCTACGCGGTCGTGGTTGCCGTGTTGACCTGTGCCGGCCGGCTGCGTGACCTGTGGAACTGGGCGCACCTCGTCGGGGTGCTGCTCATGTTGGGCGTCTTCGTCTCCTGGGCCCTGCCTTACCTTCACCGCATCGACGCCGGGCGGGTGGGCGGGGTCTGGTACGCACAGGTGGCGGGTCGCCTGGAGGTGGGGGAAACGTTCCGACTCGTTCCGTGGCTGCTCAACGTCCCGCGTGGCCTGGTCAACTTCCTGCCCTGGGTGGTCCTCCTGCCGTTGGCCTGGCGCTGGCGGCCGCCGCGGCCCACGGGCTTGCGCCCGGACGATTTGGCGGCCGCCATCGTGCGCGGCTTGCGGTGGGCGGTGGGCGGATGTTTTCTCGTCGTGAGTTTTGCTCCCGGCGGCCAGCCTCGCTACGCGTTGCCGCTGCTCACTCCGGCAAGCGTGCTGCTGGCGTTGATCTTGGTTTGCGAGGGACGGCGCGTGCTGTCCGGGTCGTTGCCGCTGATCTGGTCGCGGGTGGTCATGGTTTGCCTCGCGCTGGCCGTTGTCGCCGCTCCCGTGGCGGCGGTCGTGGGGGGGAATCACGCGTGGCGCTGGAGTTGGGCGGTGCTGGTCATCGCGGCGGGCACATCTTTGGTGGGCGCTGTGCAGTCTTGGAAGATACGCGAGGGATTCGTCGCGCTGGGCCTTGCGAGCGCCCTGGCCATGATGCTGCTGACGCTCGACTTTGCCTTCGGCGCGGTGCCTTGGCTGCGCCGTGCGGAGACGGTGCGGCCGGCAGGCCGTCAGATCAACGCAGCCGCGCATGGGAATGGCCCCATCGCCGTGCTGCAACCGGGCTTCGTGCCATTCCTCTTCTATTTGGGCAGCCGGCCCCTGTACCTGTCTGCGCCGGCGGATCTGCCCTTTTCCACCGTCTACCTGCTGGTGCGAAAGATCGATTTACCGGCTGTCGAGCCGGTCATTCGCACGCGAGGCCTGGAGTACCGCGTTGCTTCGCAGGTGACCGATAAACGCCTCAAGCAGGAGCCGGGGGCACAATGGCTGCTGCTGCGTCTCAACCGCACCTCGGAGAATAGCTTGTGAAATTTTTCACAAAGGCGGTTGACTCACCGCTGGCTGTCGCCTTAACGTTGTACGAATTCACGGTACTTCCCCGCCGCCGATTTCTTCGCAATTTCACAAACACAACCGACCTTTTTTTCGTAGAAAATTCGTTGCCAAACCTTTCGACTTCTTTAGCGTTGGCTTGCGCCTCCGTTGACGGCGCCTTGTGGTCGGTTAGCCGTTAGCTGGCAGTTCGCTATTTTCTCTCTACTTACTGACCTGTTTCCTGGATCATGGCCAACATCTTTCCCCGCTGGTCTAATTGGCTCGCCCCGCAGGCGATTTTTTGCGGCGGCCTCGTCGCCACTACGGTTTTCTTTGGCGTGTGGTATTACTTCACGCCTAAATACACGCGCGTCGGCTATATGCCCACGCAACCGGTGCCCTTTCAACATACGCTCCACGTCCAGCAGCTCGGGTTAGATTGCCGCTACTGCCACAGTTACGTCGAGGTCAGCGCCCACTCCAACGTGCCTAGCACGCAGACTTGTATGAACTGCCATACGGCGATCAAGGCGAACAGCCCCAAGCTCCAGCCGGTGCGTGATTCCTGGGCTTCGGGCAAGCCGGTCGAATGGACGCGCATCCACCGCGTGCCCGACTACGCCTACTTCAACCATTCCGCGCACGTCAACCGGGGGGTGAGCTGCGTGAGCTGCCACGGCAAGGTCAACGAGATGGAAGTCGTCTGGCACGACCAGCCGCAGGGCATGGCGTGGTGTCTCGCCTGCCACCGCGCACCGGAAAACAACCTGCGTCCGCTCGCAGAAATTACCCACCTGGACTGGAAGCCGTCCGACCTGGGCACCAATCCCGACACGCACCAGCCCTATACCCAGCTGGAAATCGGCACCAAGCTCAAAGCCGACTGGCACGTCAGCCCGCCGGTGACCTGCAACGCCTGCCATCGTTGATTTTTCGTTTCCTTTTCCCTGATGAAAACCGTTTTCCAGCATCCGCCCGAGCGGCCCAACCCCACCGGTCGCAAGTACTGGCGTACGGTTGGCGAGTTGCACGACACGCCCGAGTTCCGGGGTTGGCTGGAGCGTGAATTTCCGGCGGGCGCGGCGGAGATGGAGGGCGACGCGCTTTCCCGGCGCAATTTTCTGACTCTGATGGGCGCGTCGCTCGCGCTGGCGGGCTTCGGGCTGACCGGTTGCCGCCGTCCCGAGGCGTACCTGGTGCCGTACAGCAAGGCCGTCGAATGGACGATCCCCGGCAAGAACGTCTTCTACGCCACCTCCATGCCGCGCCGCCGGGGTGCCATGCCCCTCGTCGCCGCGACGACCGAAGGCCGCCCGATCAAGCTCGAAGGCAACTCGCTCCATCCGCTGAGCAACGGCGCGACCGATCCCTACGCCCAGTGTTCGCTGCTCGACCTGTACGACCCCGACCGCTCACGTCATTTCCTTAACGACGGCAAGCCCGTCGACGTTTCGCAGTTCACCGGGTTCATGCAGGACACCGTCGCGGACATGACGGACAACGGCGGCGACGGGGTGGCCATCCTCGTGGAGGAAACTTTTTCACCCACCCGCGACCGTCTGCGTACCGACCTGCTGAAAGCGTTCCCGAAGCTGACCTGGGCGCTCTACGATCCGTTGCGTCCGTTCAACGAGGTCGAAGCGACCCGTGCCGCCTTCGGTGACGGCGTGCGTTTGCATCCGCGCTTGGACCGGGCGGACGTGATCCTCGCGCTTGACAGCGATTTCCTCCACTTGGACGAGGGCGGCGTTGAAGCGACCCGCGACTACGCCAACAAGCGGCGCGTGGCGTCGGCCGACGACTCGATGAACCGTCTCTACGTCGTCGAGAACCATTTCACGATCACCGGCGGCAAGGCGGACCACCGCCTGCGCTGCCCGGCCAGTCAGATCGGCGCGCTCGCCGTGGCCATCGCCAAAAAGATTGGCGCGCCCGGCCCCCTCGCCGAGATCGTCGCCGCCTTCCCGGCGGACGCCGCCTCGCGCTTCGCGCGCCGTGGCTGACCCGACTCCGCGCCCCCTCGCCGAGGAACTCGTCCCGGCGCCGGACCCGGCCGCGTGCTGCGACGCGCTCGCCGGACTGCCCTACCGACTGTTCCTCGACAGCGCGGCCGCGGGACGCAACGGACGCCACTCGTTCCTCTGCGCCGACCCGACCGCCGTGGTGCGCA
>CAXUHC010000044.1:14000-20663 GCA_964250705.1 uncultured Chthoniobacterales bacterium
CTTCCAGAATCAGGACGAGTGGTTGACCCAATGCGCCGCCGATCTCGTGGCCAACAAGGGCAAGTCTCTGGTCCTCACCGGCCCGCGCCAGCCCGCCTCTGTCCATCTGCTCGTTCAGGCGATCAACGGCGCGCTCGATAACATCGGCCATACGCTCGTCGCTCATGCCGACCCCACGCGCGGTCCCGAACCGACCAGCATTTCCGGCCTGGCCGACCTCATCAGCGCCAAGAAGGTCCAGACCCTGTTCATCCTCGGCGGCAACCCGGTGTACAACGCCCTGGCCAATCTCGATTGGGCCGACAAGCAGAAGAGTGTGCCCACGGTCGTCCGGCTCGGCTTCTACGAGGACGAAACCAGCGAACACGCGCAGTGGCACGTGCCGATGGCGCATTTCCTCGAACATTGGGGCGACACGCGTACGGCGGACGGCACTTACGGCGTCATCCAGCCGATGATCCTGCCGCTCTTCGGCGGTTACAGCGACATCGAGATCCTCAACCTGCTCCTCAGCCATCCGAAAAACGACAAGCCGGACGCCGTCCGCGCGACGTTTAACGCGCTGAGCCAAGGCGGTCAAGGGCAGCCTGACCTCGCCTGGAACGCCTTCCTGCGCGACGGCTTTCTGCCCGGCTCGGCCAACGCCGAGGTCGAAACCGCCAGCTTCAACGTCGGCGGCGCGGTCGGTTACCTCAAGGCGCAGCATGCCGACAATCCGTTCCCCGCCGCGCTCGGCGACGGCATGGAGGTCGTCCTCATTTCCGATTACAAGGTGGATGACGGCCGCTATGCCAACAACGGCTGGCTTCAGGAGATGCCGCATCCCATCACCAAGATTTGTTGGGACAATGCGGTTCTGATCAGTCCCGCCACCGCCCGCAAGCTTGGCGTGAACAAGGCGGCGTTCGACGTGCACCACAACGGCGCGTTTGCCGAAGGCGATTACACTTTCAGCGATTACGTCGAGATCGAGGTGCCTAGGGTCGGCAAGATCAAAGCTCCCGCCCTGGTTTCGCCGGGACACGCTGACAATTCGGTCTCCATCGCGCTGGGCTATGGCCGCCGGATCGTGGGCCGGGTGGGCCGCAACACCGGCTTCGACGCCTACCCGCTGCGCACCGACAAGACGACTTACTTTGCCACGGGCGTCAAGGTCACGCCGGTCGGGGGCACTTACCAGCTCGTCACGACGCAGCAGCATCAGGCGATGGAAGGCCGGAATCTCGTGCGAGAGCTTCCCATCGAGACCTACAAGCACAACGCGGGCTTTCCCTTCGAGGGCGAGCGTTCGTTCGTCGCGATGATGGGCATGGACGCCCATTTGCCGCCCAACGTCTCTCTTTACAAGAATCCGGCCTACGACTCCGACCTCCAGTGGGGCATGGCCATCGACCTGAACACCTGCACGGGCTGCAACGCGTGCGTGGTCGCCTGCCAGTCGGAGAACAACATCCCCGTCGTTGGCAAGGATCAGGTGTCCAAGGGCCGCGCGATGCAATGGATTCGCATCGACCGTTATTATTCCACCGTCGAAAAGGGCGATCCAAACTACGACCCGACGCTGGAGGACGATCCGCAGATCCTGACCCAGCCCGTTACCTGCCACCATTGCGAGAACGCCCCGTGTGAAACGGTCTGCCCGGTCAACGCGACGATCCACACGGAAGAGGGCCTCAACGCGATGGCCTACAACCGCTGCATCGGCACGCGCTACTGCTCGAACAACTGCCCGTACAAAGTGCGCCGGTTCAATTTCTTTAATTACAACGAGCGCAGCATCGAACCCATCGAGAAGGGTCCGTGGGCGGGCAAATCGCAGGCGTACCTCGGACCGTTCGGCAAGAACGGGATGGATGAGATCAAGAAACTCTCCAAGAATCCGAACGTCACGGTACGCATGCGCGGCGTGATGGAGAAGTGCACCTTCTGCGTGCAGCGCATCGAGGAAGCCAAGATCACCCGGCTCCAGATCGCCCGGGACTCGGACAAGACCAAGCTGCCCATGCCTGCGTTCACCACGGCCTGCGCCCAGGTTTGCCCGGCCGGTGCCATCGTGTTCGGCAACGTGGCCGACCCGGATTCCGCGGTTTCCAAGGTCAAGGAGCGCGATACCGATTACAAGATGCTGGAGTATCTCAATGTGCGTCCGCGGCTGAGCTACCAGGCGGTGTTGCGTAATCCGAACCCGAAAATGCCCGGCGCGGCCCTGGTCGGCGAAACCCTATTGGGTAATCCTGACAACGTGCCGCCCGATAATCTGCGCGAACACGCAGAGGACGCGGAACCGGCGCACGAACATCCTTCCGAGACCGGCACCCACAAAGCCTGATTCCTTTATGGCCACAGCCACCGCTACTTCCCACCCGGGCGATTATCTGCCCACGCCGCCACCCCCGGCGGAGATCAATCCAAAGGCTGCTGCCGTGCTGGCCGACCTGCGTACGCCGCTGGTTTCCAACAACCACACGCTGCACTGGATCACGGAGAACATTTGCAGCATCAGCGAGGGCAAGACGCCCTTCTGGTGGTGGGCGGCGTTCATCCCCTGCGCGATCTTGGCATCGGTCTGCTTCGCGTGCTTTGGCTACCTGATTCTCACCGGCGTCGGTGTCTGGGGTGAGAACGTCCCTGCCGCCTGGGCGTGGGACATCACGAATTTCGTGTTCTGGATCGGCATCGGCCACGCCGGCACGCTGATTTCGGCCATTTTGTTTCTGACCCGTCAGAAGTGGCGAACGGCGGTTAACCGTGCCGCCGAGGCGATGACCCTTTTCGCCGTCGTTTGCGCCGGTTTGTATCCCGGCCTGCACGTCGGTCGCGTCTGGATGGCTTGGTTCCTGGCCCCGGTGCCAAACCAGTATGCCATCTGGCCGAATTTCCGCTCCCCGCTGCTCTGGGACGTGTTCGCCGTTTCGACTTACTTTACCGTGTCCGTCCTTTTCTGGTACACGGGTTTGATTCCCGATCTTGCCACCCTGCGCGACCGCGCCCGGGCCAGGGGCAAGCTGCTCGCGGCCTATGGCTACGGCTTCTTCGCGCTGGGCTGGCGCGGCGGCAACCGCCAGTGGCGGCACTACGAAATGGCCTACCTGCTCCTGGCGGCACTTTCGACCCCGCTGGTGCTCTCGGTGCACACCATCGTGTCGTTCGACTTTGCCACCTCCGTCGTTCCCGGCTGGCACACGACGATCTTCCCGCCGTACTTCGTGGCGGGCGCAATCTTCGGCGGGTTTGCGATGGTGCTCACCCTCATGCTCCCGATGCGGCTGATCTACCCGCAGCTCAAAGACATGATGACCGCGCGCCACATCGACGTGATGGCCAAGATCATCCTCTTGACCGGCAGCATCGTCGGCTACGCCTACATCATGGAGTTCTTCGTGGCGTGGTACAGCGGCAACATGTTCGAAGGATACGCGTTCCTGCGCTCTCGCGCCGCCGGTCCGGTGACGGACGTGCTGCACTACTTCTTCCCGCAATCCATTCCCTCGCTGCCGTGGGCTCCGTATTGGTGGGCCTACTACGCGATGATGAGCTGCAACGTGCTCTCGCCGCAGATTTTCTGGTTCCGCTGGTGCCGGCGCAACCTGTGGATGGTGTTCATCGGCTGCCAGTTCGTCAACGCGGGCATGTGGTTCGAGCGGTTCGTGATCATCGTGACCTCCATCGCCCGCGACTTCCTGCCGTCGAGCTGGGGCATGTTCCATCCGACCTGGGTGGACATCGTGACCTTCGTCGGCACGTTCGGGCTGTTCCTGTCGCTGTTCCTTCTTTTCATCCGCTTCCTGCCCGCCATCGCCATCGCAGAGGTCAAGGGCGTCACGCCCTGGGCCGATCCGCACACCGGTCACGGCGTCGCCGCCGGATACGCCGGTGGTGCCCAGGCCGAGCCGAGTCATTTGCTCCCGCCGGAACAGCAGGGCAGGAGCGGCGCGCGTGCCGCCACCGAAGGCGGCAGCTTGCCTGCCACCAGCGCCCACGGCGCAGAACCGATCAAATCTTCCACGCCCGGAGGACGCGCCAAGTAAACGATCATGGCTACTGCCCTTACCACCACGACCGCGTCCGCGCCGGCCACTTCGCGCAAGCTCTACGCGATGGGCGCGGAGTTCCCCACGGCCGCCGCGCTGTTCCACGCCGCCGAGGAAGCCCGCGACGCGGGTTTCAAGCGTTGGGACGTGTATTCACCCTTCCCGATCCACGGCATGGACGACGCGATGGGCCTAGGCAAATCCATCGTCAGTTTCATCGTGCTCGGCTGCGGTTTGACGGGCACCTGCACTGCCTTGCTCCTCGAGCTGGGCAGCGCGATCTATCTCTATCCGCTAATCGTGCAGGGCAAGCCCACGAGCTTCACCACGATCCCGGCGTTTTTCCCGGTCATCTTTGAATTGACCGTGCTCTTTTCGGCGTTCGGCGCGGTGTTCGGCATGTTGGCGATGAATCTCCTGCCGCGCTGGAATCATCCGCTGTTCAACTGGGACCGCTTTGGCAAGGCGACCGACGACGGGTTCTTCCTCGTGGTCGAGGCCAGCGACGCGCGCTTCACCGAGAAGGATACGCAGGCTTTCCTGGATAAAGTGGGCGGCACGAACATCACGCTCGTTTACGATGAGGAATAAGACGACGCCCCTCTGAGTATGAAATATTTCCTCCTAGCTTTTGCCGTGTTGGTGCTGCTGGTGGTTCTCGTGGCCGGACCGCGCGGACGCCACACGCCGGGCCGCCCTTTCGAGTTTTTCCCGGACATGGTTCGCCAGTCGAAGGTCAAACCGCAGTCGCACAGCGGATTCTTCGCGGACGGAATCGGTGCGCGCCGTCCCGTCGAAGGCTCCGTGCCGATGGGCTACGACATCCCGAACAAGATGGTGACCTCCCAGATTGCCAACACCGCCGCCGCCAAACGCCTGGACGACGTGCCGCGCGTGGCTTTCAGCGCCGGACCCGACTACTACAGCACCGGCATGATCGGCGACCAGTGGGGCACGGGGATTCCGCTCGAGGTGACGCCCGCCCTGCTCGAAAAGGGCCGCGAGCGTTTCACGATCAACTGTCAGGTCTGCCACGGCGCGACCGGCGGCGGCAACGGCGTCACCAGCAAATACGGCCTGGCCAACATCGCCAACTACCACGATCCCAAGTATCTCAACATGGCGGACGGCGAGATTTACTACACGATCACCAATGGTCACAATTCGATGAACGGCTACGGGGCTAACATCTCCGTGCATGACCGTTGGGCCATCGTTTGCTACGTCCGCGCCCTCCAACGCGCCCAGAACGTCCAGGCTAAAGACCTGCCGCCCGCCGAGCAGGACGCTCTGGCCAGCGCGAAGCCCTGATTTCTTCTCCTTTGTTTCACGTTTTTTGTCCATGAGCGCCGCCCACGCCACTGCCACCCCACCCAAGGAGGAACGGTTCCGTTACACAAATCTCGGACCGGTGTTCTTCGGTCTGCTCGTCGCCGCCGCCATCGGCTTGGGAATCTGCATCGTCAGCTTCTTCGTGCCGAACCGCGTGTTTGTCTCTTACGATGTGGACGCGCACGGCACCCCCCTGCATGGCCCGCACGCACAGTTCCTGTTCTCTTGGTTGTTCGCGTTCATGTTCTTTTTCACGATCTCCGCCGGATCGCTTTTTTGGACGATGCTCCACTATGCGGTGGATGCCGAATGGACCGTCGTGGTGCGGCGCATCCTGGAAACGATGGCCAACTCGTTTCGTTGGCTTTGGGTGGCCTTTATCCCCATCGTGGTGTGGGCGCCGACGATCTATCAATGGATGGTGATTCCGTTGAGCAAAGACCCGGCGCTCGCGCACAAGAGCCCGATGCTTAACCAGACGACGTGGGCCGTGTTCACGGTCATTATTTTCTCGTTCTTCTTCACGGCAAGCTACCTCCTGCGCTGGTTTTCAGTACGGCAGGACGCAACCGGTGACCCCGGCTGCACGACCAAGGCGCGGGGATTTTCCTTCGCCTTCATCCCGCTCTTCGGGGTGCTCCTGACGGCGGCGGCGATCTTCTGGGCGATGAGCATCCAGTACCACTGGTACTCGACGATGTGGGGCGTTTACATCTTCGCCGGATCAGCCTGGAGTTCGATGGCGACGCTGATCATCATCACCTACCTGCTGCGGAGCGCCGGGTATCTGCAAGGGGTCGTCAGCACGGAGCATTTCCACATCATGGGCAAGCTGCTGCTGTCGTTCACGGTGTTCTGGGCGTACATCTCGTTCAGCCAGTATTTCCTGATCTGGTATGCGAACATCCCCGAGGAGACGGAGTATTTCCTTATCCGCAACACGGAGAGCTGGAACACCTGGGCCATCGGCTTCGAGGTGGTTGGCCACTTCTTCATCACCTTTGCCTTGCTTTGCCCACGCATCATGAAGACCAACATGAGGCTCCTGGCTGGCGTCGCTTGTTGGGTGCTGTGCATGCACGCGGCGGACATGTATTTCATCGTCAGTCCGTTCCTCCATCCGAAGGGCGTGAATCCGCTCTCGATGATCGTGGACCTGGCCGCCCTGGCGACCATCGGCGGACCGCTGATCATCGTATTCATCCGCGCACTGGGGCAGCATTCGCTCTACGCGATCCGTGATCCGCGCCTGCCGGAGTCCCTTCGCCTGGTCAACTGACGCCTTTTTTTCCACCCGAAT
>CAXUHC010000045.1:0-13989 GCA_964250705.1 uncultured Chthoniobacterales bacterium
TTCGTCGGTGACGGTCAATCCGGCGCCAATCACCTGCCGGTAGGCGGCGACAAGCGCCGGGACGGAAAAGGTTTGCGGGGTCTGCATGGCCCAGAGGTTTTCGCGGTCCACGGCTCCGACGATACGCCCGGCGGCATCCGCGCGCTTGAGCGTGTCGCTGACCGGGGCCGCGCAACAGGCTGCGCCGGTTTCGCGCGCGAGTTGCAGGCAGCGCGCGATCATGTCCGGCGTGACGAGCGGGCGCGCGCCGTCGTGGACCGCCACGTAATCGTCGGCGGCGTGGGCGAGGGTCTGCAGACCGTTCCAGACCGAAAAATGACGTTGCGCGCCGCCGGGCAGAACGGTATGCAATTTGGTCCAGCCTTCCCGCCGCGCCAGGTCGCGGAAAAGCGGTTCCTTTTCCGGGCGGGTGACGAGGACGATGCCGTCCACCGCCGCGCACGCCTCGAACGCCGCGATGCTCCACGCCACCACGGGGCGGCCCGCGAGGTCGGCGAACAATTTATCGAAGCCCATCCGCTGGCTGCTGCCGGCGGCGACGATGAGCGCGGTCAACATCGCCGGTGTCTAGCCCAGACGCTTCTGCACTTCCTGGCTGAGGGTGCGGCCGTCGGCCCGGCCCGCCACTTTCGGCTGGAGCGCCTTCATCACTGCGCCCATCTGCGCCTTGCCGGTCGCGCCGGTTTCGGCGACGGCCTCGTCGATGAAGCGCGCGAGTTCCTCGGCGGAGAGCGCCTGGGGCAAGTAGGTGTTGAGGAGGTCGATCTCGGTTTTCTCCTTGGCGGCGAGTTCCGGGCGGCCCCCTTTCTCGAAGCTTTCCACGGAATCCTGCCGCTGCTTGACCTGCTTGCGGATGACGGCGGTGGCTTCGGCGTCGTCGAGCACTCCGGTCTGACCGCCCTTTTCAATCGCGGCGTTCTTGATGGCGGACTTGAGCAAGCGCAGCACGGAAAGCTTGTCGGCCGCGCGGGCTTTCATCGCCTCTTTGAGGTCGTGGTCGATCTGTTCGGGGATGGTCATGGCATCACGATAGATTTAGCGCGAGGCGGCGTAAACGGAAAGGTTGCAAGGATGCTACATCAAATTGGGGAATCAGGATTTACAAAAAGGGAACATCCTTGTAAGCGCGAATCGCTGCATCCACCGTGGCGAACGTGAGATTGTACCGCAGGCTCTGGCCGAGCAGAAGCCGGTCAAAGGGGTCTCGGTGCAAATTCGGCAGGGTTGCGACGTGAGCCACACTCAATTCGTCCACCGGTAAGCTGGCGATGCGATGCCTTTCTCGTTGGGTAGGGAGATAGCTTTCCGGCGGCTGTGGCAGCGGCAACTTGCCCAACTGATATTTGATGATGGCTTCCCACAACGAAGCCACGCTGAGGAATACCGCGTTGGCCGGGTCGCCGACGGCACGATGAATCCGCGGATCAAGCCGCGCATCCCCGCTGATAAACCAGAGGAAAATATGAGTGTCCAAAAGGAGCCTCATGCCCCTTCAAAATCCCGGAGGGTATCGGCGGGCAATGGATCATCAAAATCGGCAGGAGTGACGAACTCCCCGGCGCAAAGCCCAGATGGGCGCGGTTGGCGGGCATCGAGGCTCGCGGGTTGGCTCTCAAATTTGATCCGATTTGTCGAATCATCGTCGATCTTTCGAGCGAGCGTCTGTTTGAGATCTTGATCGAGCCCGGTTTGTAGCGAAACCAAGAACGCCAGCAGTTCGCGCTGCTCCATAGCCTCCAAATGGGCGGCCTGATCCTTCAATTGCGCCAAAGACATGGGTCAATTTTATGCGGACGCGCTCAGCGAGTCAATCAATCGCTTGGCGACATCAGGGCCTGTAGCCTTCGTCCACTTCGAAGTAATCGGCTACCGGCAAGATATCATCCCGGTGGGTCAGCCCACTCTCAACTTTCAATTTTTCCAGCGCGGTGGTCGCGCGGTCGCGCCAGTCGATCCGGGTAGGCGCTGCGTGGGACGGCGTTCATGCCGCCAGCTTGCGCTGCAAAATCTCGCTGGTCACGACCGGGTTGGCCTGGCCCTTGGAGAGTTTCATCACCTGACCCTTGAGGAAGTTGAGCGGCGCGGGGTTGCCTGCCTTGAAGTCAGCGACCGGCTTGGGGTTCGCGGCAATGACCTGATCGACCAAGGCTTCCAGCGCGCCGGTGTCGCTGAGCTGCTCCATGCATTTCTCCCTGACGATGACGGCGGCGGGCTTGCCGCTCGTGAACATCTCGGCGAAGACTTCCTTGCCCTGCTTGTTGCTGATCTTGCCCGCGTCGATGAGGTCCACCAACTCCGTGAGCGCGGCGGGAGGCAGCGGACATTCGGTGATGGCGGCGCCCGCCGTGCCGACCGCGCTGAGCAGATCGTTGAGGACCCAATTGGCGACGGTCTTGGGCTTGGCAGCCCGGGCGGCGGCGGTCTCGAAGTAGCGCGAAAGGTCCTGGTCGTCGGCGAGCACGGCGGCGTCGTAGGGGCTGACGCCGTATTGATCGACGAAGCGCGCCCGCTTGGCGGCGGGCAACTCAGGCATCGCGGCGCGCGCGGTGGCGACGAGCGTTTCCGTGCGGACCGGCATCAGGTCGGGATCGGGAAAATAGCGGTAGTCGTGCGCGTTTTCCTTGGTGCGCATGAGGAACGTCTGACCGCTGGGATCGTCCCAACGGCGGGTCTCCTGCTGGAGCGTGCGCCCGGCGGCGAGCTCGGCGGTCTGGCGGACGATCTCGTAGGCCAGGGCTTTGCGCACGCCGCTGACGCTGTTCATGTTCTTGATCTCGATCTTCGCGCCGAACTCCTTCTGCCCCTCGGGCCGCACGGACACGTTGCAATCGCAACGCAGCTGGCCCTTCTCCATGTCGGCGTCGCTCACGCCGCCGTAGAGCAGGATCTGCCGCAGGCTGCTCAGAAACGCGAACGCCTCCTCGGGCGTGTCGATTTCCGGGTGCGTGACGATCTCCATGAGCGGCGTGCCCGCGCGGTTGAAGTCGATGCCCGTGCTCGTATCGTAGTGGAAGCTCTTGGCCACGTCTTCTTCCAAGTGGATGCGGACCAAGCCGACTTTCTTGTCCGGCGTGCCGATAGTCTTTTGCGCGTCCTTCGGGTACGCCAGGTCGTGCAACGGGACGTGGCCGCCCACGCAGATCGGCAGGTCGTACTGCGAAATCTGGTAGTTCTTGGGCATGTCCGGGTAGAAGTAATTCTTGCGGTCGAACTTGCACTGCGGCGCGATCTCGCAGTCGAGCATCAGACCGGTGAGGGTAATCAGTTCGAGGGCGTGCTCGTTCATCACCGGCAGCGCGCCCGGCAACCCGAGACACGTCGGGCAGGTGTGGACGTTCGCGCCCGCGCCGAACTCGACGGCACAGCCGCAGAACATCTTGCTGCGGGTCTTGAGTTGGACGTGGACCTCCAGGCCGATGGTCGTCAGGTATTTCATGGCAAAGCGGACAGCGTAAAACTGGACCCGCGAAAATCAAAGGCGGAAATCAATGGCGGCACCATAGGTCAGGGGGCTCCAAAAGTCCGCCGTTCCGTGGGAGGTGATCCCACGGGGCTTGGCTGGAGACTATGTGCCTATCCGAACATTGGATCGTTTTTGCTGTAGGGACGGCGCTCTGTCACCGTGTCCGTTCCAAAGTAGACACGGCGACAGAGTGCCGTCCCTACAGCGGGAGGTCATTCGGATAGGTACTATGCGGAGGTGAATGCCGGACCGCCCGGCTCACACGGCGGGTTGACGACAGGCCCACGCCGTACGCCGCGGAGCCGTTATTTGATGGTGAATTTCACGCTGGCCGCTTTGGCTTCGTTCACGTAGACATCCACGCGCCACTTCCCGAGCGGCCAGCCGGTGGCGGGCTTTTCGAGGTGCGAATATTCCTTGCCGTTCTCGTAGCCGTTGGCCACGGCGGTGTATTCCGAAACCTTGGAGTTCGGGTTGATCGTCTTGCCGCCGTCCTCGATGGTCCACACGAATTTGACCTTGTCGCCCTTCTTCATTTTCTCGCCGTAATTGGTCGCGTAAATCGACGGCGCGCCGGCGCCGAAAGCCGTCATCGGTGGCCCGTCCTCTTTGTTGGACATTTGCACCGTCGCCTTGTGCTCGGCGGCAGCGGAATCCTTGACCTTGGCGTCCTTCGCCTGCGCAACGGGCGCGCCGGTTGACAGGGAGGCAACAAGGAAAAGGAGCAGGGCGAGGTGTTTGATCATAAACACCTTTCGCGGCCCGGCCCGGCGCCGGACGGATGGGTCGTTAGTGCCTATCCGAATAACCTCCGGCGTAGCCACGGCGCTCTGTCGCCGTGTCTGCTCTGGAACGGCCACGGCGACAGAGCGCCGTCCCTACAGCGGAAGCAATCCAATATCCGGATAGGCCGCTTATTCCCGGGCGACGGCGCGCTGGCGCAGGGCATGGTCCACCAGGACCAGCGCGGCCATCGCCTCGACCATCGGCACCGCGCGCGGCAGGACGCACGGGTCGTGCCGCCCGCGCGCGGCGAGTTCGGTGTCTTCGCCGCCGACCGTCACGGTCTTCTGCGACTGCGCGATGGTGGCGGTCGGCTTGAAGGCCACGCGGAAGAAAACGTCCTCGCCGTTGGAGATGCCGCCCTGCACGCCGCCGGAGCGGTTGCTGGTGGTCCGCACGCGGCCCGCGCGCATCTCGAAGGCGTCGTTGTGCTCGGAGCCGGTCAGGCGGGTCGCGCCGAAACCGGAGCCGATTTCGAAGCCTTTGGTCGCGGGCAGGCTGAGCATCGCCTTCGCCAGATCGGCTTCCAGACGGTCGAACACCGGCTCGCCCAGGCCCGCCGGGACGCCGCGCACCGCGCACTCGATCACGCCGCCCACCGAGTCGCCGCGCGACCGCATAGCCCGAATCAGGGTTGCTATTTCCTCGGCGGCTTTGGGGTCCGGGCAACGGACGGCGTTGCTCTCGACGGCGGCGAGCGTGACCGTCGTGGGGTCCACGGCAGCTTCGATCTGGTGGATACTCTTGACGTAAGCCACGATTTCCAACCCCGGACACAACACGGCGAGCGCCTTTTTCGCCACGGCGGCGGCGGCCACGCGGCCAATCGTTTCGCGCGCGCTGGAACGTCCCCCGCCCTGCCAGTTGCGGATGCCGTACTTGGCCTGGTAGGTAAAATCCGCGTGGCTAGGGCGGAAGGCCGTTTCCATTTCGGAGTAGGCTTCGGGGCGGGCGTCGGTGTTGGACACGAGCACGGCGATGGGGGTGCCGAGGGTCTGGCCCGCGAACACGCCCGAGAGGATGCGGCAGTGGTCGGCCTCCTTGCGCGGGGTCACGAGGTCGGACTGGCCGGGGCGGCGGCGGTCGAGGTCCACCTGGATGTCGGCCTCGCTGAGCATGAGGCGCGGCGGGCAGCCGTCGATCACCACGCCGACGCCCCCGCCGTGGCTCTCGCCAAACGTGCTGATGCGGAAAAGCTGCCCGAAGTTGCTCGACACGGGGACCGCCTTACGGCGGGAAGTGCCAAGATTCAAGATTCAAGATTCAAGGAAGTCTCAAGATTCAAGATAAAGATCGGTCGGATCAAGGATGCGCTGGTTGCAGCGTGGACACCGCCCGTGTTCGTGACCTCCGCGCCTCCGTCAAAAACAAGGCACTACCCGCACGACGAACAGCCGATGCTCCATTTCACATAGCGACGTGCGCTCCGATGATGAGCCCACCAACTCTACCCCAAGAACCCTCTGTAAAAGGTTTGAGCCTCGAACCTTCCTTGAACCTTGGCACTTCCCGCCGCGAGGCGGGCGGCGGTCAGGGTACGTCTAGCTTTGTGTTGATCCCCTGCCCCTGGTTGCTGAACAACGGCGGCAAGGCCATCGACGCGCTGGGCGGATCGGCGGCGTGCGTCTGAACCGTCAGTTCCTTCCCCCCGCGCCGCACGACGATGGGCACGGTTTCGTCCGCCGTCATGAAAAACGAGGCGTCGCGCAAATCGGCGAACCGATGGATCGGCGTCTGGCCGACCCGCAGCACGATGTCCCCGTTTTCGAGTCCGCTCTTGGCCGCCGGGCTTTCGGCGGCGAGTTCGTCCACGCAGACGCCGGTTTCCTCCTCTTCGCCGCCGACCGGTTTGACGTAGACACCCACCCAGCCCGGACGCACCCGGCCAAAGCGCAGATAGTCTGCCCGCACTTTTTCCGCCGCGCGGATCGGCAGCCCCAGGCAAACCGCGCCGTAGTCGAACCCGCAAACCAGGATGCCGACCACCTCGCCCTTTTCGTTGAGCAGCGGCGCGCCGGACTCGCCCGGCTGCACCGGCACGTTGGCGCGGATATGGGTCGTCGGCAGGTAGCCCGCCGGGAATTTCTGGTCGAACCCGGCCACCAACCCGAACGTGGGTGAAACAGGCAGTTCGCGCGGGTAGCCGATGGCGATGATCGGCGAGGCGATCTTCAGATCCGCCGAATGCCCGAGCGGCAGAAACGGCGTCATGCCCGCCTGGATGCTCAGGAGCGTGACCCCGCTGCGCGGGTCCGCCAGCAAACAGGTCGCGGGATATTTCTTCCCTGCGAACTCCACCAGCAGATTCCACGACTGCCCCGCCACGGAATAATGCGTGTAAATCGTGCCGCTCGGGTCGATAAAGAAGCCCGTGCCGGCGGTCGTGCCGTAACGGTCCGTCGCCTCGATGCGGACGACCGCGCCCTTGCACTTGGCGAAAATCGCGGCGACCTCGTCGCCCAGTTGCGCGAAGGCTCCCTTCACCTCCAGGCTGGACGGCCGGTCCGCCTCCGGCGCGGGCGTCGGCATGGGTGAGGCCTTCCCCTGCGCTTGCTGCGCCCGGACCGCCCAGGGCAGCACGAAAGCCACGCCGAACGAAACAACGAGGAACGAGAAACGTCGCACCCCGTTAAAAGCTGGACGACTGCTCATAGCTCACGGGCTGGGTATCGAGCACGTAGCGCGGGCGCAAATTGCTCCGCGAAGACGCCACCACCTGCTGCGCCTGGTTGAAACCCGGATCGGGCAGCCGGACAACCGAGCGCGTGCCCCGGAAATCGTAACGCGGCATCTTCGGCGAGACCGGGGCCATCGAAACGCTGCCCGCGGGCGGCGCGGCTGCGAGGCTGCCCCGCGGATCGGTCGGATGATTCGTCAGGATGTGCCCGGACATCAGCGCGGCCACCGCGACGGCCACCGCGCAACCGCCCGCGTAGGCGTAACGCGCCGGCGTGGTAAAGGTCGGCAGCGCGCCCTCCAAACGATCCAACGCCAGACGCCACAACGGGCGTTGCAACAACTCCGCTCGCTGAGCCCGATGGAACTCGAAGAGAAAATCCTCGAAATATTCCGGCGGCGGCGCTTCGTGGCGCTTCAGACGGAGCAGACGTTGCAGGTCTTGGAATTGATCATCCATGCGCGGAAATGGTGGTTCTATTTGCGAAATTCTTCCAGGTAATTCTGGAGCTGGCGGTGAGCGTAGAAGAGTCTGGAACGGACGGTGCCTTCGGAAACCCCGAGCACCTTGCTGATTTCCGCGTGTGGCATCCCCTGGATGTCGAACATCGTGACCACCATCCTATGCTCAACAGACAGCTTCTGCATCGACTCGTTCAATCTCTTCTGCAATTCGGAGAGGTTCGCCTCGCGCACGGGGTCGCTCGTGGCGGTCTGTTCGAGGAATTCCTTGTCGTTTTGGATGTTGGAATCCACATCGTCCAGGCTCATCTGCCAGCGTTTTCCCCGTTTCTTGAGGAAATTGATGGTCATGTTTTTGCCGATGGTGTGCAGCCAGGTGTAAAACGACGAGTTCCCCTGGAAGCCGCCGATGGAGCGGTAGGCCTTGAGAAAAATTTCTTGCACGAGGTCGCGGGCATCCTCGTTGTTGCTGGTCATGTGGTAGACCAAGCCGTAGAGACGGGGATGGTAGCGGGTGACGAGCGTGCTGAAAGCGTCGGCGTCACCGCCACGGGCACGAGCGACGAGAGTCTCGTCGCTTGTTTCCGCGCCCGCTTGATCGCTCTCGGCCAGTCCCTTGTCCATGATTCGGGACGAGACACTAGCAGCCGGCGCGGACAAAGGGAACGTGCGAATCGCGGCCATCGTGTTTACCAAAGTAGCACGGATTCATCGGCGATGCCCGGACAGAGATTGTCCGCAGATTCCGCAGATTAGGGAAAAGAGCAAATAGTTTCCCCCGCTTCCTCCTAATCTGCGAAAATCTGCGGAATCTGCGGACAATTTTCAGATTTCCAGCCGCTGCTCGAAATCCGAAAGCTGCACGTGGCCTTTCGCGGTCACCGCCACCACGTCTTCGATCCGCACCCCGCCCAGACCCGGATAATACAGTCCCGGTTCGACGGTCATCACCATCCCGGGCTCGAAACTCCGCGTGTGGTTGAAACGCGGCGCTTCGTGCAGTTCCAGGCCCAGGCCGTGGCCCGTGCCGTGGAAAAACCCGACGTGCCGGCCGTCGCGCACTTCCGTCGGGTAGCCCTGGTCCTTGAAATATTTCTTGACCCCCTCGTGCAGCGCGACGCCATCCGCCCCCGCGCGCGTGCCCGCAATCGCGCGGCGCTGGCCTGCCTGCACGGTCTCCCAGAGACGGCGTTGGGCATCGGACGCGCGGCCCTTGACGACCGTGCGCGTCATGTCGCCGAAATAACCGCTGCGGGTGTCACGCGGAAAAATGTCGATGACGATGAGTTCCCCGGCGCGGAGAGGGCCGCTGCCGCGCTCGTGCGGGTCGCAACCCTGCTCGCCCCCGGCAACGATGGTGTCCTTCGGCACCCCGCCCAGGCGGACGACCGTCGTGTCGATCTCGGCGCGCAGACGCTCGGCGGTCAGGACCGAGCCGCCCCACTGGAGGTCCGCCCCGGCTTTGCCCTTCGCGGCGGCGAGCACTTCCAGGCCCCGCGCCATCCCGGCGGCGGTGATTTCCAAGGCCCGGCGCAGGTGCCCGAGTTCCGCCGGGGTCTTGTAAATGCGCTGCGGGAAAAATGCCCCTTTCTTCGGCGGTGCGACGCGCACCCCTTCCCGCGCCAGCGCCAGCGCCAGGCCGAGCGGAAAATTCTCCGGCACGACGGCGCGCCGCACCTTCCGGGTTTTCAGGAAAAGCGCGATCAACCGGGCGAACGAGCCGTGACGGCCCAGCGCCTTCTTGTGGGCGGCGGCGAACTCGGATTGGCTGAGGACCTCGTCCACGGCGGCGTCGCGGCGTCCACGGCCCACCTCCAGGTCGCTGAGCATGATCGTCGAGCGCCCATCCTGCACGAGCAGGACGAAGGCATCCGGCACGAACAGCTTCGTGGCATGGAGGATGTCGGCGCTTTCCTCGCTGGAAGCGACGATCAGTTTGGCGGGTTCGCGCTTCATATAATATTAGAGAGAGGCCGCCGCATCGTCGGCGCGCTGCCGAGACAGGCGGACGGCCACGTAGTCCGTGTCGGACAGGATGTATTTGCGCAGTTCTACGTCCACCGACGCCACAGCGAAGCGCGCGAGGATTTCCCCGGCGATGTCGAGGGCCAGGGTTTCGATCAGCCGCCGCGGGCGGCCCGCCGCCAGTCTGCGCACCGCCGCGCAGACCGCCGCGTAGTTGACGGTGTTTTCGATGCGGTCTCCCAATCCGTCGAACCCATGCGCCGGGCGCAGCGTGAGGCAGACGGTCAGGCGTTGCGGTTGGGCCTGCTCCTCGTCCGTGACGCCGACGCGGACGTTCAGCGCGAGGTTAGCAACGTGGATCTCGTCGGGGGTTGACATCAAAAGGAGGCAGAGATATCTCCCTTGCCTCAACCCAGCCGGAAGCGCAACTCCCGCACCACCCGCGCGCCGAACCGTTTTTTGAGTTTTTCGACGAGTTGGCCCTTCATCCGCTCCATCTCGAAGTGGATCGACGGTTGCAGCACCCGCACGTAGAGCACGCCCTCCTTGAGCTTGCTCGGAGCGGAATGCGCCGCCAGGAAATCGCCCGCGATCTCTTTCCAGGCTTCCAGGACCTCGCTCTCTCGGACCAGTTCACCCAGCCCGAGCCCCTGCATGGTCTTGCCCACGAGCACGCTCAGAGGCTGGACGCGGTCCAGCAGCGGGCGAGGCTCGGAATATCCCCGCCACTCGGCGATGGCCCGTTTGCGCAGGGTCGAGTGCTTGGATCTACCCGCCATGCGAGGAAAAGTGCTTCGGGCTGCGCCCGGGCCGATCAATTTCCGTCCGCACCGATGGCCTCGACCGGGCAGCCTTCCATCGCTTCCTTGCACAGTCCTTTTTCCTCGTCGGTGGTGGGCTGCTTGTAGACGTACGAATGCCCGCCGTCGTCGTTGCGGGTAAAATTGGCCGGGGCCGTTTCACGGCACAGATCGCAGTCGATGCACTGGTCATCGACGTAAAATTCACCCGTGACGTTTTCGGTGTATTTATTCGTTAGATCGGCCATAACAGTATCGAGCGGTACGGTAGGGAGTCATCGCCCGGTTGCAACGTTTTTTTGCGCCGGGGGGCAATCCGGCGCTTTCCTTGCACCGGTTTTTGGGGCACGGTTCCTGCCCTTTGCTCTCCAAGATGGACGCCGTGAACCCACCCCCGCCAACACCCGTGCCGGCTGCCGCCGCGCCGACGCCGGTGGGTCCGGCCCCGCGCGCCTCGTGGCTGCCCCGGTTCCGGTGGTGGCATTGGGCGTTGCTCCTGTTGCTGGCCCCGGTGATCGGCGTAGCCAGTTTCTTCGCGGTGTGGGCCGGAACGTTCGACATCAACAAGCTCGGCGAGATGCCCCAGCGCGCGACCGTTTTCGACCTGGACGGCAACCCATACAGCACCCTGCGCACGGGCGAGAACCGCACCCTCGTGCCCATCGACAAGGTGTCGCCGCATTTCCTGGACGCCCTGGTGGCCCGGGAGGACACCCGGTTTTATTCGCACCACGGCGTCGATCCGCGCGGCATCGCCCGCGCGCTGGTGCGCAACGTCACCCGGCGCCGCGCCGCCGAGGGAGCGAGCACCCTCACCCAGCAGCTCGCCCGCAACAGCCTGCCCCTGGGCGGCAAGACGCTGACGCGCAAAATCCTGGAAGCGTTCGTCGCGGCCCGCATCGAGCGGCATTATTCCAAGCGGCAGATCCTCGATTTCTACGTCAACCGCATCTACTACGGCGGCGGGATGTACGGCATCGAGACGGCGAGCCAGGCCTACTTCGGCAAACCCAGCGCGGACCTCGACCTGTCCGAGAGCGCCATGATGGCGGGCCTCATCCGCGCGCCGAACCGTTTCTCGCCCTGGAACAACCTCGCAGGCGCCAACCACGAGCGCGACACCGTGCTCTCGCGCATGGCCGAGCTGCACAGGATCGCCCCCGCCGAGGCGGCGGCGGCGAAGCACGAGACGATCACCGTCGTCCACAACCGGGCCGGCAGCGTGCAGGACAACTACGCGATGGACGCCGTGCAGGAGGAACTCGCCACGCTGCTCAGCAACGACGAGCAGAACGACGAGAGCGGTCTCAAGATTTACACCACCATCGACCCCCAGTTGCAGACCCTCGCCACCCAGGCGGTCGAGGCGCAGTTGGCCAAAATCGAGGCGCGGCCCGGTTACGAGCATCCGAAGAAGGGGCAAAACCCCGACGCCGACGAATCCCGGGGCACGGCCTATTTACAGGGCGCGCTCGTCCTGATCGACAACCGGGACGGCGCGATCCGGGCGCTGGTCGGCGGACGTGAATACAAGCCCAAGGCGTTCAACCGTGCGGTGGACCCCCCGGGCCGTCCGGTCGGTTCGACGTTCAAGCCCTTCGTCTACACGGCGGCGTGGCAGCGCGGGTTGCTGCCGGGGGCGAACATCGACGACGGCCCCATCCGGCCCGACGAACTGCCGGACGCCCCGGACTGGCATCCCGGCAATTCCGACGGCACGTTCGGCCCGGTCCAACCGGCGGAGGTCGGCCTCATCCGTTCCCGCAACACCATGAGCGTGCGGATCGGCGAACTGGTCGGATTGGACGAGGTGCGCAAAGTGGCCGGCGCCGCCGGGCTGGGCGACGACATTCCGCCCGACCCCACCATTTTCCTGGGCACTTTCAACATTACCCTGGCCAAGCTCACGGAGGCCTACACGCTCCTCGCCAACTCCGGCCAGCACCACCCGGCCCACTTCATCGAACGCATCGACGACGCCGACGGCCAGATGATCTACCGCGCCTCCCACGAGGGGAAAGGGGTGCTCCAGCCCGGCGCGACCTGGATCACGCACACCATCCTGGAGAAGGTCATGGGCAAAGGCGGCACGGCGGCGGACGCGCGGTCGCTGGGGTTCACCGGGCACGGCGCGGGCAAGACCGGCACGACCAACGACTTCAAGGACGCCTGGTTCGTCGGCTACACGACCAGCCTGACGTGCGGCGTCTGGGTGGGCATGGACCGCCCGCAGACGATCACCGCCAAGGGCTACGGCGCGGCGCTGGCGCTGCCGATCTGGTGCCAGGTCGTGGGCAAGGCGTCGGCCCAGCGGTATCCGTCGAAGGAATTCCAGCCGCCCGAGCCGCTCAAGCGGGTGCGCGTGTGCCGTTTCTCCAACGAACTCGCCACGGACGGCTGTCAGGAGGCGGGCACGGCCTACACGATTGACCTGCCCGTGAGCCGTATCCCGCGCCTCGTCTGCACGGCCCACCCCGGCCAGGCCGTGCTCTCCGGCCAGGGCCAGCCGCCGGTCGCGCCGGGCGAAACCCCGCCGCCGCCGCAGACCCCGGCCAACGGCGACGCGTTTCCCAAGCGTTTTCTGCGCTCGTTCCGCAAACTGTTCGGGAATTGAGCGGCTGACCCCACCGGAATTTCCGGGCAGTTCGTGCTTCCGGCTCACCCTCCGAAGATTGGTGAATTTTTCCAAGCATTTGGTGGAGGAAAGTGTTTACAAGACTTCTGAGCCAAGATAGATTGTTCGGACTGTCCCCGCGTCCCAAACGGCTGGTGCTTCCCCTCCCCCAGCAAAATTTCCCCTTCCAAACTTCCGATGTCCATCGTGTCCCACCCGCTTCTTTCTTTCCGCTCGGTTTCGTCCGCCGCCCTGGCTGCCCTCGCTCTGGCCACCGTCCCGTGCCTGCCGAGCGCACAGGCGGTGACCATCCAGACTCCGCGTGAGGTCGGCCTGGATCGCACCAAGGCTGCCCCGTTCAATTTCACCGGCCGGGTGTTCGACCTCGACAACATCGGCTTCGGTTCCGGTGCGCTGGTGCGCCGGCACACGGTGGTGACGGCAGGTCACGTCGTCTTTAACGCCGCGACCGGCACTTTTCTCACGAACAGCACGTTCACCCGTGCCCTTTATGAGAATTACCGGCTCTCGGTCGATCAAATCGTCAGCGCCACCGCGTTGAGTGGGTATCAGGCGGACGTGATCTCCTCGGGCGGCGACGCCAACCTGACGGCTTTCCGCAACGATCAGGGGATCGTGGTTCTACAGGACCCCCCCATCGACGAAAATTGGGCGAACTTTTCTACGACGCCCGCGTTGTTGTCGAGCGGTGTCGGGCATCTCTTCGTCACGGGCTACCCTGGCGACGGCGGGTTCAACGGCCTGCGGTTGGGGGTGATCGTGCCGACGACTCCTTTCACCGCGATCGGCACCTTGGGCAGCGGCGAATACGGAAACGATACTTTCCAAACGGTCGGGGGCATGAGCGGCGGGCCGATTTTCTACTCTACCTCCACGGGCACCGCGGATTCCTCGACGCAGTACTACGTCACTGCGACCGTGGTTGGCGGCATCGATGATCCTACGGGCGAGGTCAACCAGAGTTTCGTGCGCGCCATCGACAAGACGGCGGGCAAGTTCATCACCGCCGCCGAATACACCTCGGGCCTGATTACCAAGGTTAAGATCAAGGGGCCCAAGACCGTCAGCCGCGGTCAGACTTATACTTATACCACCAACGTCGTGTTCCAAGTTCCCACCGACACGGGGGCAAAAGCGACGACGAACCGGTATTCCGAGATCAAGGTCAAGAGCAGCACTCCCGGCACGAAGACCCAGCCGCTCGT
>CAXUHC010000045.1:13999-20430 GCA_964250705.1 uncultured Chthoniobacterales bacterium
AAGACCTCCAACACGACGTTCAACGTGACGTATTCCAATAACCTCCGCAGCGGCACGACGACGACCTTGCAGGTATTTTACGACAAGACGGCGACCCCGCTGGGTAAGTCGTTCGTCACGATCAAGATCCAGTAAAACCGACGCGTTCCGCTGATTTAACCGGCCCGACCGGAGCGACTACCGGCGGGCTGGGTCGGTGAGCGGGCGCACCGGCAATTTTTCGCTCCATGCCTTTCCCGTCGCCTGGTCCGCTCACCCGGTTTGGCGTGTTTTTCCTCATTGGCGGGGTGGTGCTGATTTTCGCGGCGCTGGCGCTGCTGCGACATTTGTCTGAGTCCGCTCACCCGGTGACAATTTCCAAATCGGTGGGTCCGCAGGCCGTCGGCACCCCGGTGCCGCCCAGGTTTCCGCTCCCGACACCTCCTGTCAAGGTAGACCCGGCAGCCGTTGCCAAACTGACCGAAACGATCAATCAGGCGATGGCGGTGCTGCGCGACCCGTCAAACTCCGACAAGAAGGAGGCGTTGGAAGCGTTGCGCAAAACGTTGCGGGAGGCGGATGGGCCTGTCGCCGTGGCTGCCATCCGGCAATTTCTCAACGGCGGCGAGGATGCAGTCACCGGCTTGAAGTTCAAGCTGGGGGATGGTCATTCGCTCGAAGAAGCGCCGACGATGCGCACGTTCATGATGGACGAACTGGGCGCGATCAGCCAGGACATCGGGGCGGCGGACGCGGCGGAAGTCGCCCGCGCGACGCTCGCCACCAAGAGTTCGGCGGACGAATGGGCCGTCGCCATGCGCAACCTCGGACAGGCGGACCCGGAAGGGTCCAAGCCCTTTCTTGCCGCCAAAGCCCGCGAGTTGGTCGAGTACGAGCCTTGGCGATCCGCGCCTACCGGCGGGTATCTGGAGGCATTTGACGTTGCGGCGTACGCGGGCGATCCCGCGATCATCAACGATCTGGCCACGCTGTCGTCCACCCAAACGGCGGTGGGACGCGCGGCCCTGATCGCCCTGCAACGGCTCAGCGGCATGGCCCCGGAACAGGTGGCGGCTTATCTCAATGCCAACCCCGGCGTGCTGTCCGATGTGCCGCTGCGGCGGGCGGATTACATGGGCAGCGTGGACCTCTCGCAGCCGACCCAACTGGCCCAGGCGGAGACGTATCTCAACCGCGCGGACGTGACGGAAGCCGAAAAGAACCAGTTTCTCGGGCGGCTGGGGCTGCCGGCGGGATTCGCGTCGAATACCCTCCTCACGCCGGAAACTATCACGCACGGGTCGATCTTCGATCACCGCGCCGTGGTCAACCAGACGGCGTCGAACTGGCTGGCGGCCGGAAAGTTTCCCGCGCTGCAAGGGGCGTTGGAGAAACTCGTGACCCAGACCGCCGCATCCCCGCGAGGGTAGTCGAATCCCGGGTAGGGAGGAGCGTCCCTGCTCCTCCCTGATTTACCCGCTGTGCGTAGGGCGCGGAGGGCAGGCTGCGTGCGCAGAACAGACGCCGGAGGGGATAACGTTTGCCTGCTCGCGCCGCTTGCCTGCCGATTCCCGCACGCCACCGCGCGAATTGGGGAGGAGCAGGGACGCTCCTCCCTATCCGGGTTTCAGAATCATTTCAACAGCGGCTCCAGGGTCGTCCAGACGAGGTCGGCGATGATCTTGTGCCCCTCCGCCGTCGGATGGATCTGGTCGCGCTGATTGTATCGCGGGTCGCCGCCGACCCCCTCCAAAATGAACGGCAGCAAAACCGCGCCGGGAGTGTCTTTGGCTACCGTTGCAAAAACCGCGATGAACCGCGCCACGTAGTCCTCGCCGAAATTCGGCGGCATCCGCATCCCGGCGACGACCACCTTGACTTCGGGATTCTTCGCGCGGGTCTTGGCGATGATCGCCTGGAGGTTTCTCCCGGTTTCCTCCGTCGGCAGGCCGCGCAGGCCGTCGTTGCCGCCGAGTTCGAGCACCAGCACGTCCACCGGGCGTTGCAGCAGCCAGTCGATGCGGCGCACCCCCCCGGCGGTGGTGTCGCCGCTCAGCCCGGCGTTGACCACCCGGTAAGGGAGCTTGGCGGCGTCGATCTTGCGTTGGATCAACGCGGGAAACGCCTCGTCGGCGGCGTTGGCGAGGCCGTACCCGGCGCTGAGGCTGTCGCCGAAGAAGAGGATCGTGCGCGGCGAGGCGGCGGCAGGGGTTTGCTGGGCGTGAAGGGCAGAGAAGCTCATGGTCAACCCGGCCAGGCACGCGGCGGCGCGCGGCCGGAAAATTTGTCGGAGCGACATGCGGCAACCTCGGCCAGGAAGCCCGTTTCGTAAATCCGCGGTTGGAAAAATGAGCGGCCGAGCGAGGAGTTTCGCGCGTAAAGAGCGGAAGCGGCTACATTGTGCGCTGAACGATCCGGCCAACCCGTCATGGAAAACACGTCTCCCGTCCTCGAAGTCCAGCGCCTGACCAAAACCTACCGCAGCGGCGAGCGGGACCTGACCGTGTTGAAGGAGGTCAGTTTTTCGCTGGACGCCGGGGCGACGTGCGCCATCGTCGGCCCCTCGGGCAGCGGCAAGACGACGCTGCTGGGACTTTGCGCCGGGCTGGACCGCGCCACCAGCGGCAGCGTGCGCCTTGCCGGGACCGCGCTCGAACCCCTGGACGAGGATGCCCGCGCCCGGTTGCGCAACGAGCAGACGGGCTTCGTGTTCCAGAACTTCCAGCTCGTGCCGACCCTGACCGCCCTGGAAAACGTGATGGTGCCCGCCGAACTGCGCGGCGGCTACGGCGATGGCGCGGCGCGGCGCGCGGGGACGGCTCTGGCGGCGGACGCGACCGAGTTGCTGCGGCAGGTCGGCCTGGAAGACCGGCGCGGGCATTACCCGACGCAGCTTTCCGGCGGCGAGCAGCAGCGGGTGGCCCTCGCGCGGGCGTTCATCAACCGGCCCCGGCTGTTGTTTGCCGACGAGCCGACCGGCAATCTCGACGCCGAAACGAGCGAGCGCGTCGTGGAACTGATCCTCAATCTCAACGCCCAGTCCGGCACGGCGCTCGTGTTGGTCACGCACAACCTGGAGCTCGCCGCGCGCACCGGGCGCACCATCAGGTTGCGCGACGGGGTGATGGTGGAGAATCCATGAGGGCTGCCCCCGGCGAATTTTGCAGGCAGCGCAAGCTGCCGGTTGTCCCTCAGGGTAGAGACGGCTCTCCGAGCCGGTCCCCATTCAACGATGTCTGCGGCAAGACGCTTTGTGAATACTGCCACCTATTGCATCATGCGATCGTCGTCTGAAGCCCACGTCCCACCGATCGTAGCGTTCTACTCGGGCCAAGGCACGGACTCCGAGGGCCGCTCCCTGCACGATATTCGGGGCTGGGGGTTCGACCGCCTGGAAAGCGTACACGATTACATCCAGTGGCTTTTCCCGCTGCGGGTCCGCAGCCAATTCAATCCCGACGCGCCGTTGCTCGACGAGGAAACGATCCGGCGTTTTCAGGAGGATGCGCGCTTGCTGGCGGAATTAAAGGCGTCCTTCGAGCAGATGCTCGCGTTTTACGGGTTCGTGCTGAGTGAAAAAAACGGGCAGCCCGTCGTCTCTACCGGCCCCGACTGGGACGCACGCCAGCGCCAATGGTTGCACTTCGGCGACCACAACCTGCTGCGCATCACGCGTATTCTGACGTGCCTGGGCACGCTCGGATTACCTGAACACGCGCGGGCTTTCCTCGCGGCGTTGGAAACGGTCTGCGCCGCCGAGCCGGGGGTGGTCGGCGACCGCACGCTCAACTTCTGGAGAACCGCGATCCCGCACGGGACGTTCAACGATGCGCGGCGCGGATGATTTGTCCGCAGACGACGCAGATTTTCGCAGATTGGGGAAAAAGAAGGAATAATCTGCGTTAATCTGCGTCGTCTGCGGACCTTTCTTGCATGAACACGACGACCAAACTTGCCCTTTTCGATCCCTGGGTGTGGCGGATGGCCTGGCGCGACAGCCGCCGCTCCCGGGGACGGCTTCTCGTGTTTTCCACCGCGCTCACCCTCGGCGTCGCCGCGCTGGTAGCCATCGGATCGGTGGGCTGGAACCTGCAACGCGCCATCCACGACCAGGCGCGCACGCTCGTCGGCGCCGACCTGATCGTCGAGGCCCGCGCGCCGCTCGACGCCGACGCGGAGCGGTTCGTCGGTTCGCTCGGCGGCACCGACGTGGCCCGCGAGACCCGGCTCGCTTCCATGACCCGGTTTCCAAAGACCGACGGCTCGCGCCTGACGCAAATCCGCGCGCTGGAAGGCCCCTATCCATTCTACGGCCAGATGGAGACCCGTCCGCCCGAGGCCGCGAAGGCGTTTCTCGAAGGCAAGGGCGCGCTGTTGGAGGAAAGCCTCCTGTTGCAGTACGGGGCCAAAATCGGCGATCCGATCATCATCGGCGGCGAGACGCTCCCCATCCTTGGCGCGGTCACCAAGCTGCCCGGCGAGGCGAACGCGTTCGCCAGCATCGCCCCGCGCGTGCTGATCCCGCGCCGCCGCTTGCCGGAAACGCTCACGTCGCGCGGCAGTCTGGTGCGCTACTTCACCTATCTGAAGCTGCCCGCCGGGGTGCAGGTTCCGAAACTGGTAGCGAACCACAAGGAGGAGTTCAAGCGACGCCTGCTCGAAACCGACACCGTGGCCCACCGCGAACGCCAGCTCGGGCGGGTGTTCACCGACGTGAACCGTTTTCTGAACCTCGTGAGTTTCGTGGCGCTGTTGCTGGGCGGCATCGGGGTCGCCAGCGCGATCCAGGCGCACCTCAAGACGAAGCTGCGCACGGTGGCCGTGCTGCGGTGCCTCGGGGCGTCGGCCCAGCAAACGCTGGTGATCTATCTGATCCAGGCGCTCGCGTTGGGGCTCGTCGGGGCGGTCACCGGGGCGCTGGTGGGCGTGGCGTTGCAGAGCATCGCGCCGGTGTTCCTGAAGTCCGTGCTGCCGATTGACCTGCGCTTCGGGATTTCGTGGGGGTCGGTCGGCGAAGGCATCGGGGTCGGGTTCCTGACGTGCGCGCTGTTCGTGTTGCTGCCGCTGCTGCCCGTGCGCCGGACGCCGCCGCTGCTGGCGCTGCGCTCGGCGTTCGAGAGCAGCGAGGCCGACGTCGCCGCTGCGCGCCGCCGCGACCCGTGGCGCTGGCTCGCGTACGGGCTGCTCTTTCTCGCGCTGCTCCTGTTCCCCTGGCTGCAAAGTCACGACCGACGGCTGGGGTTCGGTTTCTCGGGCGGGCTGTTCGTGGCGTTCGGGTTGCTGGCGCTGGTGGCCTGGGGCGTGATGAGGGCGGCCCGGCGGTGGTTCCCCCAGAGCTGGCCTTTTGAATGGCGGCAGGGATTGGCGAACCTTTACCGACCGAACAACCGCACGCTCGTGCTGGTGTTCACGCTCGGGCTGAGCACGTTCCTGCTGCTCGGGATGTCCCTCACCAAGGACGTGCTGCTGCGGCAATTCGACAAAAAGGGGGACTCGGCCACGCAGCCCAACCTGGTGTTTTTCGACGTGCAGACCGACCAGAAGGACGCCGTGGCCGACGTGGTGCGGGAGCACAAGCTGCCCGTCATGGGCGTCGTGCCGATGGTGACGATGCGGCTGGTTTCGGCCCGCGGGAAGACGGTCGATCAACTCGCGGACGAGAAACCGGGCCAGGGTCAGGAACGCATCGACGGCTGGCGGCTCCACCACGAGTACCGCTCGACCTACCGGGACCGGCTCATCGACTCGGAAACGCTCGTGAAAGGGGCCTTCACGCCCCAGGCGCCGACCGGCAGCGGCATCGACGCGGCGAACCCGATCCCGGTTTCGGTGGAAGAGGACATGGTGAAAAATCTGCGGTTGAAGCTTGGCGATCCGCTGGTCTTCGACGTGCAGGGCATTTCGTTTGCCGCGAGCGTGGGCAGCGTGCGCAAGGTGGATTGGTCGCGTTTCGCGCCGAATTTCTTCGTCGTGTTTCCGACCGGGGTTTTGGAAAGCGCGCCGACGTTCAACGTGCTGGTGACCCGCGCGCCCAACGCGACCGTTTCGGGCCAGACGCAGGCCGACGTGGTGCACCGGTTCCCGACGGTGTCGGCCATTGACCTGAGCCTGATCGTGTCGACGATCAAAGGCATCATCGACAAGGCGACGGCGGCGGTGCGGCTGTTGAGCGTGTTTACCGTCGGCACGGGGTTGCTCGTGCTCGCGGCGGCGATTTTGACCGGGCGGTACGAACGCGTGAAAGAAGGCGTGCTGCTGCGGACGCTCGGGGCGTCGCGGCGGCAGATTTTCCGCATTTTGATCGTGGAATATCTCTGCCTGGGCAGTTTGTCGGCGTTCACGGGAATCTTGCTGGCGGCGGCGGGCAACTGGGCGCTGGCGACGTTTGTTTTCAAGCTGCCGTGGGCGCCGTCGCCGGTTCGTCGTCGGCCATGCCCTTCTTGAACGCCTTG
>CAXUHC010000046.1:0-13316 GCA_964250705.1 uncultured Chthoniobacterales bacterium
TCAGCACGGAAATAAACGGCAGCCGAGCCTGCGCGTGAAACGCCAGCGCGCCGCTCGTCTTGGCCATTTGCATGAGCGCGAACACGCTCTCGTGCAGCCGCGCGCCGCCCGCCGCCGAAATCGTGATCATGGGCAGCCCGCGTTCCGTGGCGGACTCGATGTTGCGCGTGATTTTTTCGCCCGCCACCGAGCCGAGCGTGCCGCCCAGAAACGCGAAATCCAGCACGCTGACCGCCACTGCGCGGCCCTCGATGCGCCCGAAACCCGAGATGGCCGAGTCCTTCATGCCGGTCTTTTTCTGGTACTCGGCGAGGCTGTCCTTATAGGTCTTGAGAGCGCGGAAATCGAGCATGTCCACGGGCTCCATGTCGGCGTCGGCTTCCTCAAAGCTGCCGGGGTCGAGCAAGTGGCCCAGGCGGTCGCGCGAACCGATGAGGAAATGGTGGTCGCAATGCGGACAGACGCGCTGGTTTTCCTCCAACTCGATCTTGTGAACGACCGCCGCGCACTCCGGGCACGCCTGGAACGTCCCGGCGGGGATTTGCAGCTTTTTGTTCTTGTTGCCGCCGATGCTGAATCCCGGGGTGCGGAAGATTGCCATAGGAGGCAATCTAAGATTCAAGATTCAAGAATCAAGATTCAAGGAAGGTTCAAGGTTCAAGGCTCAAGGCAGAAGCTCGGACGACACGCTTTCCTTGAATCGCGGTTCTTGGCACTTCCTTGAATCTTGGCACTTCCAGGCGCGTCAGCGCCTGGTGACCGTGAGCACGCGCACGCTGGCGGCCCCGGCGCGGCGCAGCACGCGGGCGCACTCGTTCACGGTCGCGCCGGTGGTGAACACGTCGTCGACGAGCAGAAGATGCGCGCCGATCACGGACCAGCGGCGGGCGGGGGCAAACGCGCCGCGCAGATTTTCCAAGCGTTGGGAGCGGGCGAGGGCGGCCTGCTTTTCGGTGTAACGCACGCGGCGTAACGCCGGCCACACCGGCAGCGCGACGCGCCGGGCGAGCAGGCGGGCAAGGACGGCGGCCTGGTTGAAGGTGCGTTCGCGTTCGCGGCGCGGATGCAGCGGCACGGGCACAAGCGCGTCGACGGGCTGGGCGGTCAGGCGTGCATCGTCGCGGAACGCCTCGGCCAGCCAATCGGCGAGGGGGCGGCGCAGATAATATTCGTGTCCGTACTTGAAACGCACCACGAGGTCCTGCGGCAGCTTGGCGTGACGGCGGGCGCTCACCGCGCAGGCGAAGGCAAAATCGCTCTCCTGGCAATCGCCGCAGACGAACGGCACGTCGCCAGGGATGGCCCCGTCAAAGTGCCGCGAGCACTTCTCGCAAAAAGGCGGTTCGATGCGCGGGGTTTCCTCCTGGCAGGGTCCGCACAGGTATGCGCCGTGGGGCAGGGAGATCGCGCACCGCACGCACGCGGGAGGGTACAGCAGGTCCGCCGCCGTGTGCAGCGCCGGAAGCAGCGCGCGGAAGGGATTCACGGCGTCGGGACGGGTTTTTCGGTCGCTTCCAGCCAACGCCAGACCAGCAGGCCGGTCAGCGCCACCATCAGGACCGGGCCGAGGCCGTGCAGGAGATCGTCGCCGATCCACAGGTTGGGCGGGGACAGGTGCCGGCTGATCTTGTTGAAGCTCTTGAGTCCGAAGACCCAACCCGCGTGCAGGCCGATGGGCAGCCAGAGCGAGCGCGTGCGCAGCCGGGCGTAACCCAGGATCAACGCCACCAGAAAGAGCGTCGTGAACCCGCCTGCGACCAACGCCGGATCGTGCCACTGCCAGAAGGTTTTCGGCAGGAACGCGAAGCCGGACCACCAATGGACCTCCGGCTGCACCACGGCATGGGGTGGTGGTTTGAAAAAATGCAGCACCGCGAAAAGCGCCGACACGAAAACCAGCGCGGTGCCTACCCGGGCCGTGCGTCGCGCCAGCCCCAGCAGCACCCCGCGAAAAAATGCTTCTTCCGCCAGCGCCACCGCCGCCGCCGACACGAGAAAACTGCCGATCGCACCGGCTGGCAGCCGCGCGCGCGGCGCGTAAATGCCCAGTTTCCAGAAGAGGAGGCCCAGCAGCCAGAGCAGCCCCCCGGCGAGGAGGAATCCGCCCGCGGCGTGTTGCCAGGCTCGGGAGTTGGGCTCCAACCCGAGTTCGCGCCACTGGCCGATCCGCAGCGCGCGCGCTGCCGGCCAGAGCAGCAGCAGCGCCGCCAGAAACATGGCACGGTCGAAAAACCGCTGGAAATCGGTCTCGCGCAGCCATCCGAACAGCGGGAGTGCGCCGCCCAGCGCGTGTCCGGCCCAGAACAGCGGTGGGGCCAGCAGCGCGCCCAAAAACAAGGTGCCCACGAAATAAAGCGCGATTTTGAGCGAGTTCGACACGGCGTTCTACACATGGAGCAGCCGCGCGAAAAAGGGAAGCACAACCCGGCGCGGCGGTTTATGGTGCGCGGTATGCCCAACGAGCACGTCTGGCGCGAAACCACCGGGGAAGGCGAGAAACGCGAGGTGCGCGCGACCAAGTTTGCCGGGAAATGGAAGCTGCAATCCAAGCTCAAGGACGATCCCGGCTGGACGTACCACGACAAACCGGAACTCCCGGACCTCGAAGCATTGCGCGACCTGATCTTTCGCAAATACCAGCGCAAACGCGCCAGCTACGAGGATTTGCAGTCCGTGGAGCGGATGATCGTCGAGCTGCCTCGTTGAGACGGCTCAATCTCAAACTTCCGCTACCCTGAAAAGCTGATGGAAAGCGGCGTCGTTCAGGACCTGAAGTTCAACCGCGCCGTTGCCGCGTCGGTTTAGCTTCCTTCTTCTGCGGGGTCAAGGCGTCGCGCAAGTCACGGATCATGGCGGTGTTCACGTTGAACTTCGCCTTGTAGACATCCTCCGCGCCCCTGAGCTTCTCGGTGTCGCATTGCACGTAATCCATCATGATGAGCCCGTCGAGCGAGTCGATGATTTCGGCGGTTTCCATGCCGCCGAGCCGGTCTACGAGCGACTTCCCGCCGACCTGCCCCCCGGAAAGGCCGAGCGCTTTGAGCACGCTGATATCCCCACCGCTAAAACTGAGTTCACGAGCCATGCACCGGTGAAAAGCAGCTTCCGGGCCCCGATTTCCCGCGCACGCCAGGCACGCCAGCTCATCCATGAAGGCGCAGAAGACCTGTTTCTCTATATTATAATAGACAGTCCCATCAGAGAGACCTGCGACTGCTCCGACAGCAAAAAATGGCTGAACCGCTCGGAACCGTTCGGAACCGTTCGGAACCGCTCGATGATTGCGACGGCGAGGAGTGATCAACCTCTCCGCCTTCATCCTTCATCCTTCATCCTTCATCCTTCTCACAGCACCTGCCGCTGCTTTACGTTGAGATATTGCGTGACGATCTGCTCGGTCATCCGCGCGTCGTCCAGCAGCGTGAACCCGACCCCCAAGCGACGCAGCCGCTTCTCGCATTCGCGCAGCTTCTGCCAGCGCAGGTGCCCGCCCAGCCGCCGGTAGACATCCCCCGTCGTCACTACCCCGACCCCGCCGTCCGGGTCTGCAAACAGTGGCGATACCCCGGTTGGCCGCAGGCTGTTGACCAACACGACGTGCTGCCTACCGACGCCTTCCACCGCGCGCAGAAAACTCTCTGCCAGCACCGGGTCATCCAGCGAGGAGGTCAGGATGACGACGAGCGCCCGCCGCCGCAGCCGCAGCCGTAAGAACGCGCACAGTTCGTCGAAATCCGGGCTGACCATCGCCGGTTCCAGCGCGTAGATCGCTTCCCGGCACGCGTCGAAATGCGCCGGACCATTCCTGGCCCGTAAAAAATGCCGCACCCCTTCGGCGAACGTTCCCAACCCGAACAGGTCGCCCTGCCGCTCCGCCGCTAGGCACAACAGGAGCGCCGACGACAGGTAACGCTCCAGCACGGTCGGGCCGGTGGCGGGGTGCGTGGTCATCGAGCGGGCCGCCTCGGCCTCCGCCGTCGCATCGTCGCCGTCGCCGTCGCCGGGCAGCGTCTGGTCGGTCACTTCCCGGGCGGGCCGCGCGCTCAACCGCGACGCGTCGATCCACACGTAGATTTCCTGGGTCCGCTCGACCTGGAAAACCTTGCTCACCGGCCGCTGCCGCCGCGCGGTCGCTTTCCAACTGATGTCTTGGATGCTGTCGCCGGGGACGTAATCGCGCAGCTTTTCAAACTCGCGTCCGCGCCCGATCTGCCGTTGCGCGTGGCTGCCCAACCCGCCGCGCGTCAGAAAAACGGCCGCCGCCTGCCGCCGCTCGGCCCGCAGGTCCGGGTACACGCGCAGTTCGCACGCCGCCGCCGCCGAACGCCTCCGCGCCCACAGTCCCAGCGGCGACGCCTCTTCGTAATGGATGCGTCCCAGCGCGAAACGTCCCCGCCGGCCCGGCGTGCAGACCCACTCCAGTCTCGTGCGCTCGACCCCGGGTTTTAGCGAGGTCGCCAGTTCGTCCGTGGGTGTTTCGATGCTTTCCGGCCAACCCAGTCCCAGCCGCAGCCGCCGCCCCGGGGTGCCGCGCAATTGGTTGACGATGACGACGGCCACGTTTTCCTCGCGGCCCTTGGAAAGCCGCACCGTCTCGGGAAAATGAAAGCCGAGCCCTCGCCCGGCGCGCCGCCAACCCAGCGCCGCGTCCACCGCCGCCAGCAACAGCAACCCCCAGACGCCCGCCATCGCCCCCGAACGGATCGGCTCCGTCCATAAGCCCCCGGCCACCGCCAGCGGCAGGACGGCCACCGCCACGACGGCCAACAAACGATTTTGCGGGATGAGCATGGCAATCAGAGCAACCGGTTGGCATCGTGCCGTCAAACCGGGACTCTCACCACCAAAAAAGACTGCGCAAAGCTCGCTCCGCCTCGACGTCAGTCGGTAGTGATATGCCCGCGTCAGGCACGGTTTCCCGGTTTCATGGGTCGTGCCAAGTTCCTTCGCCCGTTGGATTGACCTCTGATTTCTCTGGTGGCGAAGATATTTAGAAAAACTTCTTGGCTTTCACGTCGGTTTCTTATAAAAAAGTCGCTGTTTCGCAAACCTCGCCAAATTTTTTCTGAGAAAAGCGTCGCAAGATCGAGAGTGTACTGGTCTGCATGAACGGCTTACGAAGAAATAAATAACGACAAGGGGTTTACAAGGTAATCACGGTAGCTCAAACAAAATCCAATATGGTTCATCGCAAGAAAATCCTGGTCGCTTCGCTCTTCGCGGCAGCGTCCTTCCTCACGGGTCAAAGTACTTCGCGCGCAGTGATTTACGCGGAAGTCGGTGATGCCGGACAGACGCTGGCCGCCGCGCCGAACGCGGGTCCCGCCACGGGCTTCAGCGGGCGCATCGGTGCCGCGCAAGACGCCGATTTGTACGTGTTCACCATCGCCAACGCCGGCACCTATCGCTTCAGCGATGTCGGCACGACGGTCGATACCACGGTCGCCGGAACGCTGGACACGGCGATCTTCCTTTTCAGCAGCACCGGCGCTGCGCTGTTCACGAACGATGACGCCACCGGGGTGAGTCTCGAATCCAGCTTCACCGCAACCCTGACTGCTGGCACGTATTATTTCGGCATCAGCCTGTCGGGCAACGAGCCGGTCAACAGTGCGAACCAACTGCTTTTCGCAGGCTATCCGGGTGGCGACACCACGACGACGCGCGGCGCGGCCGCGGGTCTCAATCCCACGACGGAAGCCAATTTCAACAGCCTGTCCTACACGGCGGATCTCGGCACCTACACCGTGGCCATCACCGCCGTGCCGGAACCTTCGACCTGGGCTGCCCTCGCCCTCGGCAGCGCTGCCGCCGGTTTCACCATCCTGCGTCGCCGTTCCGGCAACGCGCTCTGATCTAGCGTCTTGATACCTCAAGTTAACCGATTCTCTCGACACGTCATGATATTCTCTCGCTCTGCTTTTCAACGCTTCTCTCTTTCCGGGCACCGCTTGCCCGCTACGTCACTTGCCTTGCCGGTTTGCGCCGGCATCTTGGCGCTTTCCCTGAGTTCTGTGTCTGCCAAGCCCGTACCCGAGAACCTCGGCTATGGTTTGGATAAGCTCGTCGCCAGCCGCCTCGCGGTGGCTGAACTCAACTCCAAGGGCGCCCAGCCTGACAGCGCCCTCACGGTCAACGGCGTGGCCTACGCCGATGTTGACGCCGCTGCTCTCGCTTCCCGCTCCATCCTCGCCGCAGACGGTCGCGTGCTGGTGGATGTCACCCTCTCGGGCTTGCAGTCCTTCAAGGAAGTGCGCAAGGCCGTATTGGACGCCGTGCCCTCCTTCACGGTCAATGCAGTGGACAAAAATTATCGGAGCGTGGGCATCATTGAAGGTTACGTCAGCGTGGACGAGGTTACCGCTCTGGCGAATGTTCACGGCGTGAAAGCGGTCATTCTCGGGCTCAAGCCTGAGCTCGAAAGCATCTCCAAGGCTGACGCCAAGGCCTTGGCCAAGGAGCAGAAACTCGCCGGCAAGCCCGTCGTGGGCCCCGGTGTGGAAGCCGTGAACGGGCAGGTGCTCAACAAGATCGGCACCGCGTTCGATCAGGGCGTCACGCAGCACGGCGTGGACAAGATCAACAAGCTTTATGATCCCACGGTGAGCGGGACCATCGACGGCAGCGGCATCTCCATTGGCTCGATGTCCGACAGCTTCGACACCCGCGCCGCCGCCCCGCACGCCGCCGACAACGTGGCGAGCTTTGACCTGCCGGGTGCCGCCACCAACCCGATCAACACGACCCCGGTCAACGTTCTCGTGGACGATCCCGTCGCCGGTACCGACGAGGGCCGCGGCATGGTGCAGATCGTTCACAAGATGGCTCCTCGCGCCAAGCTCGCCTACGCGACCGGCGTGAACGGCGAGGTGGCCTTTGCGAATTATATCCGTGCGATGGCGAACATCCCCGGCTACGAAACTACCTTCGGCGGCACCGTGCCGTTCAAGGGGTTCAAGGCGGATGTCATCTGCGACGACATTTCCTACGGTGGTGAACCGTTCTACGGCGAGAGCATCATCGGCCTCGGCATCGATGACGCTGCGGCGGTGGGCGTGTCGTACTTTTCCTCGGCGGGCAACAACGTCGGCATCAACGCCTACGAGAGCGCCCTGCGCATCGTGCCCAACGGCACGGGTCTGACGGCGGCAGCGGGCAACACAGCCCTCGCCAACACGAACATTGACCTGACGGGCGTCCCGGCCAATCTGTACGCGGGCGGCTTCCACAACTTTAATCCAAACGGTCAGGATGTGGCGGGACTCTGGAACCTCCCGGCCTCCAGCACCACGGGCACGACGGAGATGCAGTGGGATGATCCTTACGATATCCGTACCCCGAGCATCATCCAGCCGCCGATCTTCTCGGGCACTGGCACGACCACCGGCACGTTCACAGTGAACCTGACGCAGGGGAACGCTTACGTCGTCCAGGAAACCGCAACCAGTGGCGATTTCGATGGCATCGTGACGATCACCGATCCAAGCGGCAACGTCGTGGTAACGCAGGACACCGGCGCAGATGAGACGGTGACGTTCTTCTCGCCGGCCTCGGGCAACTTCACCATCGCGATCACGCCCTACAGCGCCACGACGGGCAACTTTAGCCTGACGGTGAACCGGAGCACCGCGACCCTGCTGCTTACGACGGACCTCAACCTGCTGGTGTTCCGGGCCGACACCGGCGCGTACGTCGCCGCGCGTTCGCTGACCACGAACAACCTGGCGAATAACCGACCGGTGGAACTCGGCGCGGTTTACTCGCCCACGGGCCAGACTCAAGTGCAGTTTGTGATCGCCCGCTCGACCACCCCTGCCGCCAATCTACGCCTGCCCACCCGGGTGCGCGTTTCCACCCGCGGCAACGGTGCGGCGGGCATCGGACCGGCGGAGTACTTCACGTACAACGCGATTACGACCAAGGGTCATGCGACGGCCAAGGGTTGCAACGGCACTGCTGCCTACAGCGTGTTCCGCGCGAGCCTGCCGGAAGTGTTCACGTCGCCCGGCCCGGCTTACATCCTGTTCGACAAGAACTCGAACCTGCTGCCCGCCCCGGAAATCCGGCTCTCCCCCACGGTGGCGGCGGCTGACACCGGCAACACGTCGGACTTCGGCGGTGACTCTGCGGCGGACGCGGACGCCTTGCCGAACTTCTCGGGCACCAGCGCGGCGGCCCCGCACGCGGCGGCCCTTGCCGGTCTGGTTCTGCAGGCTCACGGCGGCCCCGGCACCGTGACACCCGCGCAGATGCGCAGCGTGCTCCAGCGGAGCGCGTTCCCGCACGACCTCGATCCGTCGTTCGCCAGCAGCACCGTCCGCGCCAGCAACGGCGGCAAGGTGACCATCACGATCGGCAGCGACAACGACGCCAACACTTTGACTGGTCTCAACGATCCTAACTCGATCGGGGTATCCTACGTCGGGGCGGGCTCGTTGACATCGCTGACGTTCAACCCGACGGGTTCGGCGAGCACGGCGGGCGCCCCCAGTGGCGGCGCCAACGGTGTGTTCGACACGAACGGGACCAACACCTCCCCGACGGTCACGTACTTCGAGCTCAACCAGCCGGGCTTGGTGTTCGAGCCGACCAGCAAAGCCTTCACCCTGGGTAACTCCACGGGACTGACGGCGGCGGACGTGACGGTTCCGACGGTGGCCAACGGTGGCTTCGCCAATGCGGCTGGCGCTCCTACCGTGGCAGGCACGGGCTACTACACGTTGAACATCGGCTTCCCGACCGCGAACTTCACGGGCGGCAAGGTGTTGCGCTTCACGGTGGGCCGTGGATTGCAGCGTTCTGCGAGCGTGGCCGGCAGCACCGCCGTTCTGCCCGCTGGCGTCGGGTCCACGACGAGCAACCCCATCGCCGATTTGTTCGGTGGCGGCGTTATCCTGCCTAGCGGGACCGTCGTGACCGATGGCATGTCCTTCAGCGGCACCACCACCGGTGGTGGCACGTTCTCGGGCACGATCAAGAACCGTATCGGCGCTGGCTACTCGCCGGTGGACGGCTACGGGTTCATCGACGCCACGAAGGCGGTGACCTTGCCGCTTCAGTAAAGTTTGGTGGGTTGGGGAACCTTGGTGGGTTCCAAAAGTCAGAAGGCGCTGTCCGCGAGGGCAGCGCCTTTTTCTTTTCCGCGTCGGCGGAATCCAAATCGGAGGTAGGGATGCCTCTCCGAGGAACTCCCCGATTTTGCCTTTGCTGGATCGACCATTCACCAACAGAGAAGTCAGGGAGTGCCTCGGAGAGGCATCCCTACCTGGAGCACGACCGGCGCTCCGCGCCTGGCCGGATGTTATCGGGGTACCGCGACCTTCTCGACGATCTGGCCGATGACTTCCGGCAGCGTCAGCCCCTCGATCTCGAACTCCGGGCGCAGGATCAGCCGATGCTCCAGCACCGGGCTCGCCAGCGCCCGCACGTCGTCCGGCGTCACGAAATCCCGGCCATCGATGGCCGCCGCTGCGCGGCTCGCGAGCAGCAGCGCCTGCGTGGCCCGGGGACCCGCGCCGACCAGCACGCTTTCGTGGGCGCGGGTGCCCCGCACCAGATCCACCACGTACCCCACGAGTTCCTCTCGCACGGTGATCGCGGTCAGGTCAGCCCGCAAGGCGGTCAACGCTTCGGCGGTGACCACGGGCCGGACCGTCCCCGACGCCAGCAGTGCCTCGGGCGATTCGTGGGCGCTGAGGGTCTTCTGCGCAAGGAGATATTCGTCGTCGCGGCCCGGGTAGGGCATGACAATCTTGAAGAGGAAACGGTCGCGTTGCGCCTCCGGGAGCGGGTAAGTCCCCTCGCTCTCGACCGGGTTTTGCGTGGCGAACACCGTGAAGTTCGGCGGCAAAGGGTGGCTGTCCCGGTCGATGGTGACGACGCGTTCCTGCATCGCCTGGAGCAGCGCGCTCTGGGTTTTGGCCGGCGCGCGGTTGATCTCGTCGGCCAGCAGGAACGTCGTGAAGATCGGTCCCCTGACCAGGTTGAACGCGTTGTGCTGGAGATCGAAGACGCTGGTGCCCGTGATATCGGCGGGCATCAGGTCGGGAGTGAACTGGATGCGGTTGAAATCCGTGCCCAGGACGTGAGCCAACGTGCGGACCAGGAGAGTCTTGGCGACGCCGGGCACGCCTTCGATGAGCGCATGCTGGTTGGTAAACACGGCGATGAGCGCCTTGTCGACCACGTCCTGTTGGCCGATGATCACTTTGCCGATTTCCGCGCGAGCGGCGGTCAGGAGGCTCTTGAGTTGGTCGAGATTGGTTTCCATCGGAGCGCGCCTCACCAATAACGGAAGAAGCCGGTGGGCAAAAGGAGATTTGTCGGGGACCGTCCCGGGTGCCGCTGGTTGGCCCGTCGAAGAGGAAGCGGAGGACGGATGCAGTTCCCGGGAAGCCGCCGAAACGCGGCAAGCGGGCGGGTCGTCCGGTAATTATCCAGGTAACGCACAGCCCAACCTTTCGGATTTTCCGGCTGTAGCCACGGCGCTCCGTCGCCGTGTGGGCGAGCGCCTCGAGCGCAGACACGGCGACGGAGCGCCGTGGCTACAGCCGGAGGCAGTCCATAAGTGCCAACTGGATCATTACCGGTCGTCCTACAATCGGACCCGCAACGCGGCGCACATGGCACGGTAGGCGGTTGCGGGCGAGCGGCGGCGGAGGGGTTGCGCCGCTTCGGCGGCCGCGAGCGCGCGCAAGCGTTCGACCGTTGCGGGGTCGGGTGCGCGTGCGCCCGGAGCCTGCTGCCATTGCGCGAGACAGACCGCGATCAGTTCCCGGGGCGACACCCCCCGGCGCAGGAGATTTAGGAAGCCAGCGCCCGTGTCGCGCCCGGTGACGGTCATCGTCGCCGTTTCCCCGGCGGGCCGCACGGACACCGGCGGCGGAACGAGGCTGACCACGTTGCGCCAGATGAAAAGCGCCGCCAGCAGGCCCAGCGCCGCCAGGCCGCCTTGCAGATGGTAACGCCGGGCGAGCGTCATCATGCCGGGCTGTTCGGCGATGCCGTGATGCGTTTCGTCGAAGATCACGCGCCGGGCGGGCCCCACCAGCGCGGCCAGCAGCGCCGGATGCGGCTCGGCGCGCAAGGCTTCGTTGCTCAGAAAATACGAGTCGCCGGCCAGGATGATTTCGCCCCCCTTGTTCCCGACCTTCCGGGCGACGACGACAGGCCGTTGACCACGCCGATACAGGGTCCGCCATCCGGCGGCGCGTGCCCCGGCGGCTTCGGGATCGAATCCGAGGACGGAATGCCAGGAGACTTCACCCGCCCCCTCCCACGGGCCGCCCGCCACGGGCCGCGCCAGCCCCGGACCGTCGTGCTCGGCGGCAGGCGTCGGCGAGGGCGCGGTGTCGGCGTGCGGTTCGTCACGCGCAACCTTGCCGCTGCGCTGAAAGTCGATGCCCCAGCGTTCGATGAGGTCTTCGCGACGGCTGGCCACCGGCGGCTGACGCTTGATGACCGGTTGCGGAGATGGACGAGCCTCGCCCCGGGGTGAGGGGGGAGGTGTCGGCCTGGCTGGCCCCTTGCCAGGAGGCGCGGGGGTCGCCTGCGGGTAAAAGGGAGCGTCGGACGACGGGTCGGCGTCTTCGCCCGATTGATCGCGGCGCAGTTTTTCGAGCCGCCTTTCGGTCAGCGGCGCGGCGGTGGGCAGGAAGGTCAGGACCACCCGTCCGCCCTGCTGAAGCATGGTATCCAGGCGTTCCCATTCGTTGTGCTGGAACAGGAACGGCCATTCGTAAGCATCCGCCGCCAGGAAAAAGCAGACCAGCGGACCGCTGCCCGATGCGGCGGGGTCCGGGGTGGAAAGCTGACCGAGCCGCAGCCGCGACCCCAGAGCGAGCGACGCCAAGGGGCGGACGTTGCGTTCCACGATCAGGCCGGGCAGGGACGCGAGGGCGTCATGGAACGCCGCCGCGCCGAGCGGGTCCTTGCGCAGCGTGGAGTACGGGGGATAAACGTCGCCGCCGGAGAAACGGAGTTCGAAGAGGTGAAGGATGCCCCAACCGAAGAGCGCCAGCGCGGCAGCCAAACCCAGCGCGGCGAACGGCAAGCGGCGGCGGCGCGGCGGTGCGGCTGCGAGCGACGGGCTAGACGGCGATGGCATCACGAAAAGAATAGCGGGGAAGCCCGAAAAGTCGCCCTGCAAACCGAAAAAGCGAGGATCGCCCAAGCGATCCTCCCTTCTCTGGAGAAATACGGACGTGAGAACAGGCCGTTTATTCGGCGCTGTCCGGCACGATCAACGGGTGCTGCTTGGAGAACTCGCGACGGACCGCCGGTTGCATCTCGGCGCTCGAGATCGGGTTGCCATACTGAATCCGGGCGGTCGTCACCGTGCCGACGCCGAAGTCGGTCCCACCGTCCGCGATGGTCAAGATCACCGTCTTGTCCTTGGCGGCGCTGCCGTTGATCGCAGGTGCCTTGACCTGGACCGTGAAGTTATCAGGCTTGAGTTTTGCGAGGCCTTTGAGAGGCGCGTAATCGGTTCCCGCCACGGCGGTGCCGCTCACCGCGTAGGGCACCTTGAGCTTGGTGGTGTAATCCGTGCCGCTACGGGTGACCCAGAAACCGTCCGCCGTGAAGTCCGGCGCGACTTGAATCAGCGGCCTGCCGGTCAGGACGGTGTAGGCTTCCAGGGCCAATTGGTAGTGGCCCGACGAGGTCGGGTGCACGTCGTCCCAGAAGAGGTAGTTATCCGGCTTGACGCTCTCGCCCTGCGAACTCTGGGTGATGTTGTAGAAGTTGTACGACTGCTGGTTGAGGAGCAACCGCTCGAAGAGGTTGTAAACGTCGAGAATCTTGATGTCGACCGTGATACCCTCGGCGGCGAGCTGCGTGGTCGTTTTCGCCATTTTCGAGGCGAGCTTGGCGCCGAAGGCCTGGCAAGCAGCGTTGTAGGCGGCGGTCGCACCGGCACTGATGTTGTAGCGCGGCGTGTTGCCGATGGGGGGCAGGTTGGGCACCAGGAAATTCACGGCACCCGCCCGGGCCAGACGCTTGATGAGCGCAGCCTCGCGTTTGGCGGCCTGTTTACCGGTATTTATCAACGCGGCAGCGTCGCGGTCGCTGACGAAGATGTCGTTCGCGCCGCCCCAGACGATGACGAGCGCACCCGGATCGACCGTGCCATACTTGGTCAGGAAATCGGTGATTTGCTGGCCCATGTTGTCGACGGTGATGCCGATGCTCCCGTTGAAGTCGAGTTCGCGGGTGCCGTCCTCGGTGGTGCGCCAGCCGCGGCGGAGGTCGTAGATGGCCAGGGCCCCGGCGTCCCTGCGCCGGGCCAGGAGCCGGGTGGCGAGCTGGTGGCAGGC
>CAXUHC010000046.1:13326-13884 GCA_964250705.1 uncultured Chthoniobacterales bacterium
CGGTGGTCGCGCCGCCGTAAGCGTAATCGAGGCCGCCGTCGAGGCTGGCCGAAGCAGGGGTCAGCCCGAGAAAAATCTTGGCGAGTTGCTCGTGCCAGACGCCGCCGTGCAGGGTGGAGGCAGGTTCGGTGTCCTTGCCGCTGGTGAAACGGCCGTCGGTGTAGTTGATCTGGCCGCCGAGGGCAAAGCCAGGGACGCGGACGCCGTATTTATCTTCGGAAACGTCGGCGTCGTTGCCGGTGTCGGAGAGGCTGTCGCCGAAGACGATGATCCGGGAATACGTCTGGGCGCGGGCGGCCGAGAGGCAGCCGAGGACCAACGCGAAAAGGAGCAACGCAAGCCGGGCGGGGGCGCGGCGGGGAAGGACCGTGGGGTTTAGCATGGCGGATTATAACACTTCCGGGGCTCGGAACAAGGGGGGCAGACGGTCGAGAGGGCTGCGCGGAGTTTTAACGCAGAGAACGCGGAGGCAGAGGAGGGACGCAGAGGGGAAAACCGGAGAGGATGTCCAGCCCGATCCCGCGTCGCCGATCACGCGAGCACCACCTCGCGGTCGGC
>CAXUHC010000046.1:13894-20416 GCA_964250705.1 uncultured Chthoniobacterales bacterium
TGAAAATCGGCCAGCAGCCCCTCGTCGGCGTCGTGCTCGCCGTACCAGACCCGCTCGAAACGGCTGACATTGCGCGCGAAGGCCCCCTGCATTTCGCCGCGGTCGCGGGCACGGCGGCGCAGTTCGAGCAGGTAGTCGCGGTTGCTCTTGTGGCGGGCAATCGCCAGCAGCCCGCGCTCGCCCAGGCCCGCCAGGATCGAAAGATAAAACGCGCGCAGGGCCAGACGACGGTTGCCGCCGTCGACGAGGCGGCGGGCGAGACGCAGCCATTCGTCCTCGGGAAGCTGGGTGGCGAGCACCGAGTCGTCGGTGAGATCGGGGGCGGGACCGGCGGCGGCAGGGGCGGCGGCACCCTCGGCGACCCCGAAACGAGCACCCCGCAACTGCCGCCACGCCAGGAATCCCAGCCCGGCGGCCAGGACGGCGGTCAGCCCGTAGACGAGGGCCTTCAAGGTGCCGGCGCCGGGACCAGAGGAAGCCGCCTCCACATCCCTGGCATGGTCGCGGGACCGAAACCAGCCGCGCATTTTTTTGGCGACGCGGTCAAACCAGTGGCCCGTCGCCTCCCGGCGTTCCTTCCACCAGCGGTCCAAGTTGCTGAAGAACGAATCCAGCGGCCCGGCGTGGTCCGGCCGGTTGATCGCGCGCGGGTTGCGCCAGGCGTACTCCCGGCGGCGCAGCACGTCCTCGATGGAACGGCCCAATTCCGGGGCGGATACCGTGCCGGGCGGCGCGGCGGCAGACACCGGCGCGGGCGGGGGGGCGGCATCGGCGGCGGCGGCAAGGTGGCCCGGCAGCAGCAGGAGGCAAGCCGCGCCCAGGATTGCCAGCGCGGCGGCGCCGGTGGCGGGCGGGGGAAGGGCGGCGAGTTCGCTTTTCAGGTCTTCGCCGGTGCGGCGCGATTCCGCGTAAAAGCAGCGCAGGACGTAAAACGTCTTGGCCAGGGGATCGACCGCGAGATAGACCAGCGCGCCGGTCACCGCGAAAAACGTCGTGTTGGTCAGGAAGTGGACGCCGCTGCGGGTGAACAGATTTTCCTCGCCCGTGAACATGCGTGCCAACTGCGGCAGCAGCAACGCGGTGGCGATGAGGTTGAACCAGGCAAAGTTCGCCAGGATCGCAAGCACGCCGAGACCCGCGTGGTTCTGCTTGGGCCGGTGCAACGCGTGGCGGGCGGCGCGGGCCAGCACGGCGCGGATCGACGGCTCCCCGCCGTCGCCGAGCGCGGTGACGTTCTGGTAAAACGCGTACACCCAGCCGAGCGGGACGACGAGCACGCTCGCGATGGCCAGGGTGAACAACCCGGACGGTTGCAGCGCGGTTTGCACCACGGCCAGCCGGGCCAGCCGTTTCCACGTCCACGCCGCGCCGCGCCGGTGCCGGATCGACGCCGCCAACCGCGCCGCAAAAACGGCCTGACCGATTTTCATCCCCAGGAAAAGCAGCGCCAACCCCAGCGCGGCGCTGGAACCGTGCGCCTCGGCGTCGGGATTGCGGCCCTGGTCGGCCCAGAAGTAGAGCAGCGCGAGGATGAAGGGCAGCGTCCCCGCGTAGTAGACCACCAGCGTGCCCGGCGGGGCGAGGCGCAGCCGGTGGACGGATTCGTCGAGGAGCGACGTGGCCGAATGACGCGTGTCGCCGGTCGCCCGGCGCGCGCGGGGCGGCGCTGCCGGGGGCGGCGCGGCCCCGACCGGAGGACCGGGCGGCAGGGCGGGAGCAGAGGTCGGCATGGGCGGTTCATTCGTCGCCGTCTAGACCCCCGGCGGCGCGCCAAAGCGTGTCGACGTGAAATTCGTCCGGCAGGGAAACCAACTTGCGGCCCAGCAGATGGAAAAAGAACCACGAGGCGAACAGGCCGAGCGAGAGCACGCCGACGCGGGCCGCGGCGAGCAGCGGTTTTTTCCACGAGCCGCGCGGGCGGGCGGGACGTTGCGCGCGGGTCAGGACCCCCCGCAGACACGCGGCGCAGAGCAGGCGGCCTCCGTGCTCGGTGACGCATTCGCGGCAGTAAAACCGCTCGCACGACGGGCAGCGGGCGGCCGCCTCGCGTTCGAGATGGATCGTGCAGCGTTGACGGGTCAGCGGAAGGGTCGTCGTCATGGAGCGGCGGTTGGGGTGAATCTAGCGCAGTCTTTCAAAAAAGGGTAGGGATGCCTCTCCGAGGCATTCCCTTGCTTTTCTGTAGGAGTCAGGACCTTTGCACGCCTTGTGCCGCCTCGACCCGCTCCGTGATGAGCCGCAGCGCCTTGCGCGCCGGTCGCACGCGGCTGAGCGAAGGCAGGGCGTGCGGGCCGACGGCGGTTTGCAAATGGCAGCGGCAGGTTTTCCCCCGGCTCAGATTCACCGCGAACAACCCGAAAAAGAAGCCGCCCAGGCCGACGAAAATCCAGCGTGCCGTCTCGTCGTCCATGCCCCACGCCAGCAGCCCGCCGCCGGCGGCAAACGCCCCGAGAAGGAGAGTGGTCATCAACCCGCGCGCGGTCTCACGCAAGAGCAGCGCCTGGATGTCGCCGTAGGCAAACCGCTTGTAGGCCTCGGAAAAATACGAGATTTGCACCTGCAGGAGATGGTCGTCGCCCAGCCACAGGTGGCTCGACGCGTTGGACACCAACCGGAAAGATGGCGTACGCCCGGGCAGGCGGCGGTAGCGTAAGCTGGCGAGATCGGTCGTAGGATCAGGAAGCGGCATCGGACGAAATCAATCCGGTAAACGGGGGACGTGAAACGAATAGAGATAAAAAATGCAGCCCCACGCGGCAAGCTGTCCCAACGCCAGCAACCCCGCGACGATCAACCTCCCGCGCCCGGCAGGGATCGGACGGCGGCGGGGTTCGTTCCAATACCGGACGACCAGGAACAACGCCACGGGAGCGGTGAACAGCGTGAAGCCCAAAAGGACCGGGAACAACGGGACTACCGCCAACCCGAGCGCCATCTTGTCGTGCAGGGTGCGCGGCTGGAGGAGCAGTCCGTTCTGGAGGGCGAGCGTGCCGTTGGCCGTGCGCCCGGCTTCGACGCAGCCGGGGCAAAGATGGCGGCCGTCGAGCTCCAGGTCGCACAGGGCGCAGAGAAAGCGTCCGCACTGTTGACAGGGAACCACCGCTTTCTTGCGCGGATGGTAAAAGCAACTGGCATCCTCGCCGGAAACGACGCTTTCCGCCCCGCGCACGCCAGCCTGTTCCCGGAAAAAGGCGGGGAAGACCCGGGCCAGCAGCGGGGCGTGGGAACCCGGGCAGCCGATAGGTTCAGGCGTGTTGACGGAAGCCCCGGTCAGCACCGTGCGGCACCGGTCGCAGAGCAGGTAATGGCCGGGCGTCGGGGACGGGCCGGCGTCGGTCGGGGACATGCGGCGAGGGTTCCGGGTGGAGACCAGCAGGGATCAGTGGCCCGGATCTTCGGACAGGACGCGGGTGTCGCAAACCAGGTCGTGCAGGGACCGTTTCTGCCGGTCGAAGGCGATGAAAACGATGTCCGCCAGCATGATGAGCCAGACGAGCGAACTGATCGCGTACGGCGGCAGCAGGCCGTTGAGGAGGAGCGAGGGCATGGCGCGGGGAACCATCTTGGTGGCGAAGCGGCCCAGTCCACGGAGGAAGGTGACCCGCTTGCGGGCAGTGCCGTGGACGACGCGCAGCTTGCAGATGCGCTTGCCCGGGGTGCCGCCGAAACGGTTGGTGCAAAAGGCGCTGTAACAGGCGAGCACCACCTGGGTGATGAGGCTGACCGGCAAGACGCGGCGAGACAGGGCCGTCATGTCGCCGGGCTGGAGGTTGGGAAAATCGAGGTTGTGCAGATCGGTGAAGAACCACATGCACAGTCCCATCACGATGTAGACGGGGACGAGGATGAGTCCGTCCAGGATCGCCGCGCCCAGGCGAATCCAGAACCCGGCGTAGACCGGTGCGTTGGCGAGTGCGCTCCGGACCGGAATGCCCTCGCGGAGTTTTTGCAGCAGCAGGGTTTTGCACAGCGCGCAAACTTCGTGGTGATCCACCCGCACGATTTCGTCGGCGGGCAGCACCTGTCCGCACTGGGAACATTGTGCCTGCCCCTCGCCGATCACGACGGCGGCGGGAGCGGCGGCGGTGGCCAGGGCGGGGACGGTCCGGCGCGCCTCGGCGTAGGGCTGCCACTGGGCCATGCCGCTGTACCAGACGAGGGTCGCGGGGTCGATGGTCCCGACTTGCACGAGGCGGTCGAGTTCTTCGTCGTCCACGGGGCCGGCCTGCTGGCCGTTCAGAGCGTAAAACCAGTTCATAGCGCGCCGCTATGTGCACACGTCCGGGGGGCCAAAGTCAAACAGTTCGTTTCCTTTTTTAGGGCGACCTCTTCGGGTGCCCCTGATGAGCGCACAGGTCCCCAAACGGGAAACGACACGGATGCAAAAACGAGACACCCTTTGTCACGCGGCCGCCGGGACGGCCGCCCTACAACGCCGTGGCGGCGAGTTTTTCGCGGCCCTTCGCCAGCACGCGGCGGTCTTCGTCGGTCAGACAGCCCAATCCGTGCTGGCTGATCTTGTCGAGGATTGGGTCAATCTGCTCGCTGACGTATTCGCGTGCGGACATGCGCCGCTCGCGGTCGGAAAAACGCGGGGTCAGCACCACGGGGTCCGCCGCCGTCGTGGTCGGTGCGGTCATCACGGACTGGGCGGGCTGCGGCGACCAGCCGAGCGAGGGCGGCGAAGGCACGACGCTGGGCGGATCAGCAGGCGCGGGCGCCCGCTCCACCCGCTGCCCGAACCCCAGGCACCGCATGTAGAGGCAACCCGCCAGACACCCGAACAGCACGCCCGCGCCCGGCGGACGTTCCGCGCCGATCACCGCCACGGCGCTCACGCCCAAAGCCGCGTGCATCACCTTGAGCCGGTCGAAACCCGCCACGCCCGGCAGCAACGGAACGCGCGGCATGATGCAAGCCAGCGCCCACAACACCCCCGCCGCCGAGGACGCCGACCCCGCCAGGGCGTCGTCGTGTTCCAGGAACCGATCCACCCCGGCCTGCCCCAGGCCACCGCCGATCCCGGCCAGCAGGAAAAGCTGGACCAGGTGCCGCCGCCCGATGATCCCTTCCAGCGGACGACCGGCCAGGCCGAGGAAAAGCGCACTCACCGGCAGCAGCCAGGCCGCGGCGTCGCGCCCGGTGAGGAACAGGGCAGTGACCGGCTGCCACCAGTGCCAGGCGTGCAGGCCCTCCGCCGAAAGGCCGCCCTGTTCCAGCAAAGGGTCGGTTGCCCCGGTGTGGAAATGCCGCAGACCGAGTTGCGTCAGGCAAACGGCGCCCTGCGCCGCCAGCAGGCAAAGCGTCGCCGAAGGCGGCCAGAGGGGGGCGGAAAGACAGCCGCCGACCGGCTTGCGCTGGGAGTGCTGCCAAGGGAGTTGCATAGCGCGCGAAGAAGACTCGCCACTCTTATAAGGCAAGAAGCCGGGAGCTTCAAGATCGAAGGATTGCCATTCGTGGATTTTCCGCGCAAAAAATGCAAAAAATCGACGATTTAGTTCGCAGGCGTCGCAGGCGTCGCGGGCGTGGTTGCAAAAGCGCGTTCTGCCGCGACGCTGTGTGCATTCTCCGTTATGCAATTTGAAGAAAACAAGGTCCTCTTCGGACCCGACCCCACCGACCGCATCGTTTCCGTCGAACTGACCGGCGAGAACGAGGTGACGGTTTACCGCCGCCCGGCGGACGGCGCGGCGACCGTCGCCGAGCGCGCCAGCTTTTCGCCGTTCATCTGGGTGGCGGGCGAGCAGGAAGGGATCGCCGCCGAACCCCTCGCGGGCGGCCTACCCTTCGACCGGCTGATCCATTGCGCGGGCTGGGCGGACTTCAACGGGGTGCGCAACACCCTGCGCGACCGCTCGGGCGTCAAGCAGTTCGCGCTGACCGATCCCGTCCAGCAATACCTCACCGCCAGCGGGCGGACGCTGTTCAAGGGCATGGATTTCGCCGACCTGCGCCGGATGCAGATCGACATCGAGACGTTTTGCGCCGAGGGCTTCGAGTTTTCCAACGCCGAGCGGGCGGAGGATCACCTCATGGGCATCGCCGTCAGCGACGGGACGGGCTGGGAGGAGCTGATCCTCGTCGATCCGGCGGACCCGGCGAAAAGCGAGAAGGCGGCGCTGGAGCGGCTCAACGCGATCATCCGCGAGCGCGACCCCGACGTGTTCGAGGGGCACAACATCTTCAAGTTCGACCTGCCCTACCTCGCGGCGCGCGCCAAGCGGCACAAGGTCAAGCTGACCTGGGGCCGCGACGGCACGCCGTTGACCTCGCGGCCCTCGCGGGTGCAGATCGCGGAGAAGACCATCAACTACCCGAAGTTCGAGTGCCGGGGGCGGCACGTCATCGACACGTTTCTGCTGCTCCAGCTTTACGACATCGGCACGCGGGAACTGGAATCGTTCGGCCTGAAGGACGCCGCCAAGCACTTCGGCCTCGTCGGCGGGGGCAGCGGCGCGGACACGGACACGGACACGCCCGAACGCACCTACCTGGAAGGCAAGGGGATTCAGAACGCCTACG
>CAXUHC010000047.1:0-3715 GCA_964250705.1 uncultured Chthoniobacterales bacterium
TCGTCGATGCCGTCGCGGCACCGGGGCCAAAATCCTCGACACCCGCAAGACCACGCCCGGGCTGCGCCTGCTCGAAAAAGCCGCCGTCAAGGCGGGCGGCGGCACCAACCACCGCATGGGTCTCTACGACATGGTGATGGTCAAAGACAACCATCTCCTCGCCGAGAGCGCTGCCCCCGCGCTCCAGGCTGCCATCACCCGCGCCCGCACCGCCCGGCCCGGCCTGCGCATCGAACTCGAAGCCGACACCCTCGCGCAGGTCCAGACCTTCCTCACCCTCGACGGCGTGGACGTGATCCTGCTCGACAACATGTCTCTCGACGACCTGCGCGCCGCCATCGCCCTCGGCCAGGGTCATCCCGTGCAGTTCGAGGCCAGCGGCGGCGTCAACCTGGACACCGTGCGCGCCATCGCCGAGACCGGCGTGCAGTGGATCAGCGTCGGCGCGCTCACGCACTCGGCCCGCGCCATCGACTTCTCGCTCGAATTCCTCCCCGGCCACGCCTGCAAATGACGCCCGACGCGCCGCGTCTCGATCCCGACGCCCTGCGCACCGCCGCCGCCATCGGCCGCCGGGTGCTCGTGTTCGAGGAAACCGACTCCACCAACGACCTCGCCGCCCGCGCCGGGGACGACGGCCTGCCCGAGGGCCTCGTGATCTTCGCCGAAAGCCAGCGCGCCGGGCGCGGACGCCTGGGCCGCAAATGGACCTCCTCGCCGCGCCAGGCGCTGCTGTTTTCGATCCTGCTGCGCCCGACGACGGTGCCCGCCGAGCGTTGGCCGGAGCTGACCTTCTGCGCCGCGCTGGCCGTGGCGGAAACCGCCGAGCAATTCACCGGCCAGCCCGCGCGCATCAAATGGCCCAACGACGTGCTCGTGGCCGGGCGCAAGATCGCCGGGATTTTGCTCGAAGCGCACCACCGCCAGACGCCCGGCTTCGTGGTGGTGGGCATCGGGGTCAACGTGCGGCAGCAACCCGGCGACTTCGCGCCGGAACTGCGGGCGGGCGCGGGTTCCCTGACGATGGCCGCCGGCGACGGCGCGGTCCTCTTGGACCGCCACCAGGTCGCCGCCCTCCTGCTGGCGCGCTGCAACGCACACTACGCCCGCTGGCCGGACGGATTCCCGTCGATCATGGCGGCTTGCCGGGAACGCGGGTGCTCCGAACCGTAGGGCAACCGGGACGGTCGCCTCGCAAAGGAGCGGGCGGCCTCCTCTCGAAGGCCGCCCGCTGAGACTTCCCGCCGTTTGGGTCCAGCTTACCGGTGGCCGTTATGCCCGCCACGGTTGGCCGATCCGCGATGACTCGCATAGCCGCGCGTGGCGTAGCCGCGTCCGCCGTAGGCGCGTCCAGCGTAGTAGCCGCGTCCGCCATAGTAACCGCGACCACCGTAGTAACCACGTCCGCCGTAGTAGCCGCGATAGTAGGGACCATAGCCATAGCCGTAGTAGCCGGGGTAATAACCCCCGTAGTAATATGGGTAGCCGTACCCGTAGCCGTAGTAGGGATAAGCGTACGGAATTCCCACGCCGATGCCGATATGCACTCCGGCTTCGGCCTTAGGCGCAACGAACAACCCAAGACCAACCAACACCAGTATCAGGAGTAGATTCTTCTTCATAGGTATGAGTGTATCGTAGCACAAAACCCTGCCGGACTCAAACCCCGCCGCGGCTCAGTTCCCCCGCGAGCAGCACGTCCGGTCCGAGACGTTCAAAACGGCAATCGCAAAGCGTTCGGCCCGGTGGCAATGCGACACTCCCGCCCGCGACGGCTACCGCCGGCCCCCCCGCCAGCTGGGGGGTAAAATAAAATTGCACCTCGTCCACCAACCCCGCGTCGAATGCCTGGCCGAGCACCTCGCCGCCGCCTTCGATCAACACGCTGGTCACCTGCCGCCGCCCCAGGTCCGCCAGCACGCGCGCGAGCGATTTGCGTTGGAAAACGAGCGTGCGCTCCCGGTATTCGTCGGTGAACAGATGCGCCGCGGCGGGCAGGTCGCCGCGGCGTGTCAGCACCACCCGCCACGGCTGCCGCGAAGCGCCTTTCACCCCGCGCACCGTGAGCCGGGGATTGTCCGCGCGCAGGGTGCCCGCGCCGATGAGAATGGCGTCCACGCGGGCCCGTTGCCGGTGGGCATGGGCGCGGGCGGTGGGGCCGCTCAGCCAGCGGCCGTCGCCGGGCGGCAGGGTCAGGCGGCCATCGAGCGTCAGCGCGGCCTTGGCGATCACCCACGGTTTGCCGGTGACGATCCAGCGGTTGAACGCCCGGTTGAGCCGCGAGCATTCCTCGCCCAACACCCCGGCGCGCACCTCGACCCCGCCCGCCTCCAGGATGCCGACCCCGCGCCCGGCGTGGTTGGGGTTGGGGTCGGTCGCGCCGATGACCACCCGCGCCAGGCCCGCTTGGAGGATGGCCGCCGTGCAAGGCCCGGTGCGGCCGTGGGTCGAGCACGGCTCCAGCGTGACGTAGATCGTCGCGCCCCGCGCCTGCGCCGGGCGTTTCAGGGCGCGGAGGGCCTCGATTTCCGCGTGCGGCCGGCCCGCCGCGTGGTGGAACCCACGCGCGAGCACCTTGCCGCCGCGCACGATCACCGCGCCGACCGCCGGGTTCGGGCTGGTGCGGCCCACGCTACGCTGCGCTTCCCGCAGGGCGAGGCGCATGAAGCGTTCGTCTTCATCCGGAGGCGGGAAGGGCATGGACACCTTTCAAGATTCAAGATTCAAGAACCAAGATTCAAGGAAGGATTAAGATTCAGGATTTGAGGCAGCAGCCGAGGCAGGCCGCCGTTTGGACCCTCCTTGAAACTCGAATCTTCCTTGAATCTTGGTTCTTGAATCTTGAATCTTTCATTCATCCTAAAAAGGGGCTTCATTCCCGGGTGAAGCTCAGCCTCGACCAGAAGCAGACGTTCTACCGTGAACTCCAGCAGTTCGTGCGCAACGGCATCCCGCTGCCACAAGCGGTCGAGGCGCTGGCCCCCGAAACGAGCGGCCCGGTGCGCCGGGTGTTGAAGCAACTCCTCGCCCTGCTGCTCGGCGGCCAGAGCGTCCCCGACGCCTTCGCCGCCCTGCCGGGGACGTTCGGCACGTTGGAAACGTCGATCATCGCGGCGGCCAGCAGCACGGGGCGGCTCGAACAGGCGTTCGTCTATCTGGCGAACTATTTCGAGGCGCTGGCCACGCTGCGCGCCGGGATCATCAAGCGCAGCCTCTGGCCGGTGATCCAGCTGCATGTCGGCGTCTTCGTGGCGAACATCATCCCCCTCGCCCTGGGCGGCCTGACGCTGGACCAATATCTCGTGCGCTGCGCCCTGACGCTGGGGGCCTTCTACGCCGTGGGTCTCGTCATCTGGGCCGCGGTCATCGCGGTGCTGCGGATGGCGCGCGGCAGCGCCGCGCTGGACCTTGCGCTGGGCATGTTTCCGCTCGTGGGCAGGCTGCGGCGGCACCTGGCGCTGAGCCGGTTTTGCGCGACCTACGAGATGCAACTCCAGGCGGGCATCAACGTTCTGGACAGCGTCCGCGCCGCCGGGTGAGCTCGAGTTGCGCAGGAAGAAGGTTCCGGTTGCCGGCTGGTAGACGCCCACCGTATCGACGCCGTCGCCGTTCCAATCCCCGGCGACCGGCGTCTGGTCGCGTAAGTGGTCCCGGCGGGCGACAACCCCGGGGACCTGGCCGCGGCGGCCCGCGCGCACGCGGCGGGACGGCTGCC
>CAXUHC010000047.1:3725-20046 GCA_964250705.1 uncultured Chthoniobacterales bacterium
GGGGGGGTCTCGCTCGGATCGCAGATCGGCGGCGAGTCCGCGTTTCCGGCGGCGTTGCAGCGGTCGATCCGGCTGGGCGAGGAGAGCGGCAGCCTCGACGAGGATCTCATCCGTTGGGCCGGGTATTACCAGAAGTCCGCCGTCGACCGGCTGGAAGCCGTGGGCGCCTGGGTTTCCCGGTTTGTTTATCTGGCGGTCGCCGGATATTTTATCTACGCGATCTTCGCGAGCCAGATGGCGGAGATGCACTTCATCGACCAGATGTTGAACCAATAACCGGAGAGACATTTTGTCATTCCGCCACCCGGTCAGCTCCCGCACCATTTCGCGAATGAGACATTACGTCTCATTAATGCTCGGAGAATAATTTGCACAATATCCTAAATTTGAACGACTTGTGACTTAGATGATTCATGGCATGCAGGTAGCTCTATAGGTTTGTGGCGATTCAAACGCCGCTGAATTTCAACCTGAAACCTACCAATCCACACCATGAGCATTATCCGCTACCAATCCTCGACTCCGAGCCTCGCCACCTTCGCTCCGCTGGCCCGCCTGAGCGCGTTCCAGCAGGAAGTGGATCGTCTGTTTGACCTCTCGCCCCTCGCTGGTGCCTCCGGCCACGGCGGTTGGTCTCCGGCCCTCGACCTCTACCAGGACAAGGATCAGTTCACCGTCAAAGCCGAACTCCCCGGCATGAGGAAGGAAGACATCGCCCTCTCCCTGCACGACGGCCTGCTGACCCTCTCCGGTGAGCGGCAGCACGAGAAGGGGCACGACGAGAAGCACCCGCTCCGTAACGAGCGTTTCTTTGGCCGCTTCGAGCGCACCATCACCCTGCCCACGCAGGTGGACGGCACCCGCGTCCAGGCCGCCTACGAGGACGGCATCCTCACGGTCACCCTGCCCAAGGCCGAGGCCGCCAAGCCGCGCCAGATCGAGATCGCCGCCAAGTAACGGCTCCTCCTTCAACCCTCAACCTTCAACCTTCATCCTTTCTCTATGAACGACCAGACTCAACCTTCATCGCAGACCGCTCCTTCCGCCCAACGCCACTACGTCCGCCCGCGCGCCAGCATCACCGAGAATGCCTCGGGCTACGTCGTGCAGGTGGAGCTGCCGGGCGTCAACCGCCAGGGTCTCGAAATCACCTTTGAAAACGGGGAACTGACCCTGCTCGGCCACCGTCCGCCGGCCGCCGCGCCCGCCGGGGCGGAACTGGTCTACCGCGAAAGCCGCCCGGCGGATTTCCGCCGCGTGTTCGAGTTGGATCACTCCATCGACGCCGCGCACATCAACGCCGGCCTCGACCAGGGATTGCTCACCTTGACCTTGCCCAAGGCTGAGGCGGCCAAGCCCCGTAAGATCGAGATCAACGGTCTGAACTAACCGGCTGTTTTCCAGCCTGCTGCAAACCCGCGAGCCGACGGGCGGCTCGCGGGTTTTTTTGTGAAATAACGCTCGCCAAGCGCGGGAGTTCTGCTATTTTACTACAAATACTACACGACCCCTGATTATGGCCAAAGCACCGACCGAAGAAAAAGCCCCCGACCTCCTGCGGGTCGCTCCCAAGAACAAGGAACTCGACCTGGCGCTCCAGGCGATCACCAAGGACTACGGCGAGGGAGCGATCATGAAGCTCGGTGATCGGAAGGTCATGGACGTGGAAGTCATCCCCACGGGCAATATCCTCATCGACCGCGCCTTGGGCGTGGGCGGCGTGCCGCGCGGGCGCATCGTCGAGATTTTCGGCCCGGAAAGCTCGGGCAAGACCACGGTCGCGTTGACCCTCGTCGCGCAGGCGCAAAAGCGCGGCGGCATCGCGGCGTTCATCGACGTGGAGCACGCGCTCGACCCGACGTATGCCCGCAAGCTGGGCGTCAACCCGGATGAACTGCTCATCTCGCAGCCGTCGAGCGGCGAGGAGGCGCTCCGCATCTGCGAGACGCTGGTCCGCTCGAACGCGCTCGACATCATCATCGTGGATTCGGTGGCTGCCTTGGTCACCAAGCAGGAACTCGAAGGCGAGATCGGCGATTCGACGGTGGGCGCGCAGGCCCGGCTCATGAGCGCGGCGCTCCGCAAGCTGACCTCGCTGATTTCCAAGGCCAAGACGACGGTGCTGTTTACCAACCAGCTCCGCGAGAAGATCGGCGTGATGTTCGGCAACCCGGAAACGACGCCGGGCGGCAAGGCGCTCAAGTTCTACGCGAGCGTGCGCCTGGACATCCGGCGCATCGGGGCCATCAAGCTGCCGGACGGCTCGGTGACGGGCAACCGCACCAAGCTCAAGGTGGTCAAGAACAAGGTCGCGCCGCCTTTCACGGAAGCCGAGTTCGACATCATGTACAACGAGGGCATCTCGACGACGGGCTCGCTGCTCGACCTCGCGCTGGAGCAGAACATCATCGAGAAGCGCGGGAGCTGGCTCTCTTATAAAGGCAGCCAGTTGGCCCAGGGACGCGACGCCGCGAAGGAACTGCTCAAGCGCGATTCGGCGATCTACGCCGAGATCGAAGCTGCCGTGCTCGAAAGCATGAACACCGTCAACGGCAAGGACGGCAAGTAGCAGGCTGGCCGTTAAAACCTGCCGGTACAACGCAGCGGCGCTTCCGAGGTAGAAGCGCCGCTTTCGCGGTTCGGATCAACGGAAGACCCCGAGCAAATACAGGACCAGAAGAATGAGCAGGATGGTGCCAAGGCCGCCGCCGTAGTAACCGGGGCCGTAGCCCCCCCGGTAACCGACGCCGCCGTAGCCGAGCAGGAGCACAACGAGAATGATGATGATGAGCATACTTTCCATGCTATCGCGGCTGCCGAACCGGTTGGTTGCCCGGTGGTTGTGAGACCGTGGCAACGACGATCCCTCTCCACGGGAAAGCGCCAAGCCTGAGCGAAAGGTGTGCCACGCAACCGAGAAGCCTTCCGCATCGCCAGGCGCCATTATTGCGTGCAAACGCCTTGCCCGGAAACGTGGGGCACGGTTTACCGCCAGTTCGTGGATGCAAACCCGGTCGTGGGAATATCCTCTTTTCTCCAGAAATCGCGGCCCGACGCGCTTTGCAGGTCGGCCATCAGCCAGAGGACGCGCGCGATGGACGCCGCCGTGATCAGATCGACGGGACCATCCGCTTTCCACTGGTCATAGTAGACGTCCGCGTTCCGGCGGGCCCGCTCGAGCAGGTAGGCCTCCTTGGTGGTGCGATAGAGAGCCAAGTCGGCTTCCACCATGAGGTGGCCCCACTTTTTCTGGTCCCGGTAGGCCCCGGTCTTCTTGTCCAGGAGGGCGTCCGCCGCTACCGCGATGCGTTGGGCGTTCTGAAGGTGGATGACCTTGCCGGTTACCTGATAGAGTCCCAGGAAGGCGCGCACCATCAACGCCGAGTTGTAGGTGAGCGACGCCTTGTTGATCCCGTCGCCCTCGATGTCCTTGTTGTCCGCGAACAGCGCGTTGGGCAACTGGAGGTTGGCCACGGTCCAGTCCGTGATTTTCTGCGCCGTGGCGATCAGTTCCCGCGCCTGGGCGCTCTGGCTGATCCGCGCCAGCCGCAGGCAGGCCACGGCGGCGGGCGCGTTGGCGCAGGTGTTCTTGGCCCTGACCTTTTTTTCGTGCGCCTCGTGCCACCAGATGCCCCCGCCCAGGTAAGTTTCGTCCCACCCGCTGAGCACAAACTTCACCGTCTCGGCGGCGCGCCGGGCGTACCCGGCTTCGCCGGTCTGGGCGTAGGCTTCCAAGAAGCCGAGCGCCATCCATTCGTTGTCGTCGTAATATTTATCGTTGCCGTTGCCGTTGGTGGGCAGGGGTTCGTAACCCCCGAGCGGCTGTTTACGGTCCCAGTAGCCGTCGAGCGCGTCGAAGTACTTCTTCATCAACGGCCGGTAGTGCGCCGGATCGTTGCGCGAGGCTCCGACCAGGGCCGAGAACATCACGCCGCCCGCCCAGATCACGTCGGGGTTCTTGGCACCCGGTTTTCCCGCGTAGAGGCCCGTCTGAGGGTTCCAGAAGTCTCGCTGGATTTCCTCGGTGACCTCGCGTGCCCGCGCGCCGTAGTCGATGGCGAGCCCCGGCACCCCCACCGCAGGAGCAGCGGACGGCGGCGCCGGCGCCGGCTTCGGGAGCATGGCGTTGCGCAGGAACGCCGCTCTTGCCAACAGATCGGTCGCCGCGGCCCCGACCCACTGGCGCGCTCCCTGGTTTTCCAATTCGACCTGGGCTGCGGCCACCCGAACCAGCCGCAGCCGCGTCCCGGCAGGCAGCAGGGTCTGCCCCGCCGTGCGGCCCTCGAAAACCACCGGAAAGCTAGCCGGAGCCAACAGGGTGACTTCCTTCGGCCAGAGGGCCGGATTTTGCGCGACCTGGGCCAGATCGGGAGGCGCCATCGACGCATCGGCGGCGGCCCCGACCACCGGAAACCCGGCCAGCAGCACTAGCGCGGCGACCGCCAGCCATCTGCCGACGAATTTTCGGCCACCCGCGTGCCGAGCTTCCTTGGCGCTGGTGACAGCAGCCCCGGCCATCACGTCACCTGCCGCCCCGGAAAAAGGTCGTGAGCGACCCCGTCACGCTCAACGGCCAGTCGGTCCGGGAGAGCGCAAATCACGCGTCGGGTTATGAACATGACAGCGCATTCTAGAAAAATCCCGGCGGCTCGTCAAGGGTGATCCCGGTCCGGGCGGTCGATGCGCCGACGCGGGCCTGCCGTGCCCGGTAGAGCCGCGCGATGTCGACCATGAAGATCGGGGCGGGAACCTGATGATTGACGAACCGGACAGAGTGTTCTTGCAGCGCGCGGTCGTAGCCGTCCGTGTCGAGGCTGACCTGGACCCGTCTGCCGTGCTCCAACTTTGGGAAGCAAAAAATGTTGCACGCTGGTGGATGCTCTTTATCTTGCTGCGTTGTGATTCCGGTTTACGACCGTTTTCACTGCTTGCCGTGGTTGGCGCGAATCGACGCCCTCTCACGGCGACAAACCCGTAAGTATCATGGTCTACGGAGCCCCAAGAGGCTTCGTGACCGGAAGTAAGCGCGGTTAGCTCAGTGGTAGAGCACTACCTTGACACGGTAGGGGTCACAGGTTCGAACCCTGTATCGCGCATCTCCCTTTGCTCTTGAAGGATACATAAAAAATGGGCGTTCAGAGTAGCTTCCTCTGGAGTTGCCGTGTCTCACCGACTCTCCATCCTCACTTCCACACAAAGTGCGGAAGAACTACCAAATCGGGGCAATCTCCACCTGCCCGCCGACACCGCCCGGCTGCGGGCGGTGCGCCTGTGGCGGGAGCGTTGGAAGATCGAACAGGGCTACCAGCAGATGAAAGAGCTTGGCCTGGATCACTTCGTGGGCCGCTCCTGGCGCGGCTGCCATCATCACGCGGCCCTGGTCATGCTCGCCTTCGGCTTTTTGGCGCTCGAACAACGCCGCGCCAAGCCCCGGCCACCCTCGAAAAGAAGCCTGCCGCCCCGCCTGGCTTGATCACGCTTCCCTCCATCCGCCGTGCCCTCCAGCAACTCCTTGCGTGCATTTCGCCACCCTTCCGCCGGGTGTGTTCCTGGCAGTCAGTTTCGGGGTGATCGTCGCCACCTCGCTCCTCGCTGGATTTCTGCTCACCCGATTTTGTCTAAAAGCTGCCGGTTCGGTTATAACACAACTCAAACTCGCAATCTGGCAAGCCTTTATCTACGTGCCCGCGGAGGTCGTTTGGGTAAAATTCATCGTGCGCAGAACAGCGCGAAACATCAGTCGCTTGAAGGGTGTGTGCATCCCCCGACTCTATTTTCACCCCCGACTTTACGCTGCTCTCAACTGGCGGTAGGAAAACGGCCATTGATGGCGTAAATAAATGGTGCAGAGCAGCGTGGATACCCAGATCACGAACAATGCTCCGAGCCACGCAAGCGTATGACGCACAGCTTGCGCGTTCTCACCCAATCTTGTCAGGCGGTAGGGCTCCAATTGCGCTGCGATGAACTGGTCCGTTGTCTCAAGAGCCAAGATGAGGCGGTGAGAAAGCTCTCGGCGCTCTCCGTTGAGACGAATCGTTTCTTCGCTCGCCGTCGCTGCCTGTCGCCAGCAAAGCTCCCAGTTGCCAGCCATAGTCTCGTTTTGGGCGAAGATCAACGTGCGAAACGAGTGCCCGAGCTGGTGGATGCAGGAGATATACTCCCTGACTTTCGCGGAAGCGGCGTTCTGTTCCGGCGTCGCTTCGGCACTCGCCGCTTGCGTGGCGGCCAATTGCACGGTCAAACGACACATTTCACGAATATTTGCTTCGATCCGGTTTGCCGCATCCACCCGGCGGGCGAGAGTCGGCCGATTACGCACCGCGTACGCCTCTACGGCGGCGGGTTGCAAGAAGCCTGACGCCGAGACCGTGTTTTGGCGGAGGGTGTTCAGCGCGCCTGCTTGCAGCGCCGTTGCATGCATGTTCGCTTTCGCCAGCGAATTTGTCTGGTCCCAGCTTAACGCAAACTGATCATACAGCACTTGGCCGCTGGGATCCGAGCTGAAATCGATGCGCAATTGGCCAAGATTTTCCTCGACCTCTTCGGCGTTGCGAGCGAAGTGTTTAGCGTTCTCCACACCGCCAGCAAGTTGGTAGGTGGCAGCGTCGCGCCGATTCTTCCATAGCTCTGTTCGGAGCTTGCGAAGAGCCGGCTCAGCGGAAACGAGACGGTAACCGGCAAGCATGGCGCTGGTGAGTCGAACACCAAAATAGGTCGCGAACCCTGCAAACAGTATCGTTATGAGCACCGCGGTCGAAAATGCATGCGAAAAGCTCGGCCAGGAACAGGCCGTCTGTTCGTCGATCCGCGAAGGAACCGAGCGGTGCGCCATGACTCTTGCGCTTGCAGCGCGAGACTTTTGCGAAGACACCAAAGCGCCAAGAGTCCTGACGATAGCGCCGGATATCACGCCGATGCATTTTCTCAGAAGGGGTTGATTCATTACGCGTGGTTGTTTTGCGGATAAACTGTTGCGATAGGCTCATCAAATAGCCGCTTGGATGCCCTAAGCCTCCGGGGCAAATCCGTATTCTCCGCTGGGATAACCGCTTAGAGTCTGTGATGGGCTCACCTGACGCGGAGAGCATGTTCATGGACCAGCAAGCCAGGAATACAAAGAGGCTAACCAACAAGCAGGAGCACAACCAGGCAGACGTGTCTGCTGAAACCATGCAGAAAGCCACGGGCTGTAGCCACAGCGCTCTGTCGCCGTGTCTGGTCCCGTGCGGACACGGCGACAGAGCGCCGTCCCTACAGCCGGAACTCGCCGCTCATTCGGGACGCACTCTAGACTGGAAAGAAGCCTGCCGAGGCGGCGGCCCAACACGGCATAAAATTGGGAGTGCCCAAACTGGCCGAGGCCAAGAAAGGTAGTGTGCTCGTGCCGGGAAGATGGGTGGCGAAACACGCACTTTGGACGGGATCGTTTGCTGCCGCCGCTTGGCGCGCGACTGTGATCGTCGCTTATGCTCTCGCATTCTTGGTGGAGTGGATCGCGCCGCGCGCAGGATGGTTGGCAGTGCATAGCCGTGCCCATGACCCACTGCGCAGGGTAACACTCAAAAGCCAGCACGAGCATACCTGAAAACCTGCGGAGAAAATCAGCAGTCGCCCCCGGCGGCACTGGTATGGCACAGGCTATTCCTCTCCGGCAGCACACCACGCAGCCAGACGGACACCCAATGGAAACTTTCGTTCCCCAGTCACCCACCGCATCAGAAATCGGCGGTTCCCCAGTGGATCCCGTTGCACCCCCGGCCCGGCATGACAAGAACAAGACGCTGAGCGAACTGGCAGTTTTTCTGGGGATGACGGGCGACATGGTTGTCACGACCCTTGTGCTGTCGTTGGGTTTTTGGATGAGGTTTCGCGGTGGAATATCCGAGCCCCATGACGCGAGGCATCCTGCGATCACATGGGTGAGTCATGCCGAATTCGTCGCTTTTGGTGTGGTTACACTGATGGGTTGTTTCGTTTATCAAGGCATCTACCAGCGAGCGATGCTGCTCAATGAACGCGAGGTGGTGGCGCGGATCATCCGGGCGTCGGTGACGTGGCTCGTAGTGTTTGCCGGATTTCCGCTCCTCTTTCGGTCGGATTTGGCCGTCTCCGGCGGATTTCTTGCCGTTGCGGCGACCAACGTTGCCGTCAGCGTGCTGGCGTGGAGACAGATATTTCACCGCATTCTGAAGTCTGGCCCGGTAGCGTGCCACTTGCGGCAACGTGTGGTGCTCGTGGGTTGGACGCCGGAAGCTGGCCGGCTTGCCTCCGGCGTTTGGAAACACGAGACCGATCCTTACGAGATCGTTGGCTACATCGATTTCCATCGCGATCACCTGCTCCAAGACGCGGAACTCGCCACCGTCCCGTACCTCGGCGACTTCCACGAGATGACCGCGATCCTCGCCGCCGAGCGTGTGGACATCGCGCTCCTTGCCGACGTGAATACGAAAGGCAGCACCATTTTGGAACTGGTCAGCATCTGCGAAAAGGAGCTCGTCCAGTTCAAAATCATTCCCTCCTACTTCCCGATCCTCGTCTCGGGACTGCATGTGGAGATGGTCAGCGGCACGCCCCTGCTTGGCGTCGAGCGCCTCCCGCTCAATCGCCTGCACAACCGCTTTCTCAAACGCGCGCTCGACATCATAGGCAGCCTGGTCGGACTCGCGCTCTCCGCGCCGATCATCCTGGTTTTCGGCGCGATCGTTTACCTGGAATCACCCGGTCCAATCTTCTATTGCCAGCGGCGGCTCGGGCGCAAGGGCAAGCTGTTTGACATGATTAAAATCCGCAGCATGCGGCTCGACGCCGAGAAGCCGGGCAAGGTCGGGTGGACAGTCAAGGACGATCCCCGCCGGCTAAAGATCGGCACGAAAATGCGCAAGTGGAACGTGGACGAGGTGCCGCAGTTCTGGAACGTGCTGAAAGGCGAGATGAGTTTGGTCGGCCCGCGGCCCGAGCGGCCGGAGTTGATCGCGGATTTCAAACACGAGATCGCGCACTACAACGCCCGCCATTTCATCAAGCCCGGCCTCACCGGATGGGCCCAGGTCAATGGTTTGCGCGGCGACACCGACCTGACCGAGCGTGTCCGGCACGACCTGCACTACATCGAGCACTGGAATCTCTGGCTCGATATCCGCGCGATGATTCTCACGTTCTTCAAGCGCCAGGGTGCCTGCTAAGTCTCTAGTCCCAATGCACGATCTTCAGACTAAATTGATCCGCGGCGTGAGTTGGTCCGCGTTGCAGCGGCTGGGCAGCCAGGCGATCCAGGGAGTTGTCTTTCTGCTCCTCGCGCGCCTGCTGGAGCCGAAGGACTTCGGTTTGCTCTCGCTCGCGTTGGTTTACGTCACGTTTCTCCAGATTTTCGTGGAACAGGGCGTCGGTGATGCTGTGATTCAACGGCGGGAAATTGACGCCGATTATCTCGACACAGCATTCTGGACCAATCTCCTTGGCGGGCTGGCGTTTTGCGCAGTCGGCTGGGCGGTGGCGGACGCGGTGGCGGGAGTGTTCGGCCAGCCGGAACTCGCGCCGATCCTGCGCTGGCTCTCGCTGCTTTTCCCGCTCACTGCCCTGACCATCGTACCGCAGTGTTTATTGCGGCGGGAGATGCGGTTCAAAACGCTGGCGACCTGCTCGCTGGTTCAGTTCTCCACGAGCGGCGCGGTCGCGGTGGCGATGGCGTTCAGAGGCGCGGGCGTCTGGAGCTTGGTCGGCCAGCAGTTCGCCGCCGCCGGAGCGGGAGCCGCAGCACTGTGGTTCGCAACGGACTGGCGGCCCCGGTTCACGGTCTGCCGCCGTTGCTTCAAAGAACTACTTTGGTTCGGCAGTAATGTCACCGGCGTCAACGTACTGAACCTCATCAACCGGCAGGCCGATAATCTGATCATCGGGTACTTCCTCGGACCAGTAGCACTGGGGTACTATGCGATTGCCTACCAGATTTTAGTCAACGTCGCGAACCTGTTTGTTGGCACGATTAACAGCGTCGCCCTGCCGCTCTTTGCGCGCTTGCAGCATGACCGTGCGGAGTTTCAGTTGGCTATTTTTCGCCTGACCTCGCTGACGTGCGTGATTTCCGCGCCGATCTTCTACGGCCTGAGCGCGCTCGCGCCGGAAGCTATCAGCGTCTGCTTCGGTGATAAATGGGCCGCAAGCGTACCGAGCCTGCAAGTGCTCTGCCTCGTCGGCCTGCTATACGCGGGCTTTTATTTTCACGGGTCGATCCTGACGGCCCTGGGCAAGCCGCAGTGGAATTTGTTTCTGAATGCGCTGCAAGCGGCGGGTAACTGCGCTGCGTTTCTCGTTGGCGTGCGCTGGGGCATCGTCGGAGTGGCCACTGCGTACGTGGTGCGTGCCTACTTGATGGCACCGATTCATCTCTGGGTCTTGCGCCGTGAGGCGGGCGTGGATGTCCGTATCTACGTGAAGCAATTTCTGCCTGCCGGCGTGTCGAGTGTCGTCATGATGCTCGGGATCGCGGGGTTCAAATCCGCGTCCGTAGACACGCTGTCCGCCGCCTCGGAACTGGCTCTGGCCGTCTGCGCGGGCGGCGCGCTTTACCTAGCCATGATCCTCGTGCTCCAGCCGAAGCTACGCGGACAATTCGGCGCGCTCGCGAATCGTCTCGCACGGCGAGACAGGCCTGTTCACGAACCAGCGATCCCCTGATTGATTTATGCGAATCCTCGCTTCTCCTGCCTTCAAAAACCGGCGCACCAACCCGTACAACGCCGCGCTCTACGACGCCTTGGCGCGCCGTGGGGTGGCGATCGGCGAATTTACAAAGCGGCGTCTTTTACTGGAGCGGTGGGACATCGTCCATTTGCACTGGCCTGACGGGGCGTTAAACACCCGCCACGCGGCGGTCGCCGCACTGGGGCTTGGGCACTTGATTGTCAAGCTGCTCTTCGCAAAAGCGCGCGGCGCGAAAATTATCTGGACGATCCATAATCTTCAGGCACACAACACCTCGCATCCCAGCTTAGAACGCTGGCTCTGGCGTGCTTTCGTACCCTTGGTCGATGGGGTTATCAGCCTGAGCAAAGACGGCTTCAAACTGGCGCGCCAGCGATTTCCAGCGCTCGTAGGCCGGAAGCATTTCATCATCCTGCATGGCCATTATCGCGATTGCTACAAGAACGAATGCACCCGGGCTGAAGCCCGCGCGCGGTTGAGCCTGCCATCTACCCGCCCGGTCATAGCGTTCGTTGGGACCATAAAGCCATACAAAAACGTACCGACACTGTTGCGTGCATTTCTCGACCACGCCGAACCGTCCCATGCCGCATGTTTGCTTATCGCCGGGAAGCCGGACGGGGCGGCGCTTGCCACCGAGATGACCGCCCTGGCCGGCGCACGCGCCGATGTCGTGTGCCGTTTCGGCCACATTGCGGAAGACGACATGCAGTTCGTTCTCAATGCCTGCGACCTCGCGGTATTTCCATATCGCGAAATCCTCAACTCGGGCTCGGCCATCCTCGCGCTTTCCTTTCACCGGCCGGTGCTCGTCCCCGCGAAGGGCGCAATGGCCGAACTTCGCGAGTTGATCGGCGAGGACTGGGTGATGACCTACGAAGGCGAACTGACCGGCGTGGTCCTGCGCAAAGCGCTGCGGTGGGCGATTGAAACCCAGCGCCCCGCCACCTGCGATCTCGCGCCGCTCGCTTGGGATACCCTCGCCGCGCACACGCTCGCCGCTTACCAAGCCGTCGCCCGCCAGCATCCAGTCCTTCCTTGTCTCGCCACCACCGAAGCCTGACGACCATGAACGCCCTTCTCCTTTGTGCTGTCTCCTTGCTTCGAGTGCCACTACCTCGTCCCACTGAATCCTGTTTTCCCACGTTTCGCTATTAAGACTGCCTTTCCATGAACGTCCTTTTTCGCCATTCGGCGCTGCTGGCGCTTGGCATCCTGCTTGCGATGCCGGTGATCACGCTTCACGGGGGGATTCATCTCGTGCTCTTGATCGTCTGTGTCGCTCTGCTCGGAAAAGAAATTTTCACGCCCGGCATCTGGCAGCTTTGCGCCCTCGGCGCCTATGCGCTCCTCATTGGCGCGTTCTACGTGAGCGGCCTCGACGAGTTGAAGGAAATCAACAGCCAGCAGATGCGGCAAACCTCGATGATGCTGCTCGTCTTTTGCGCGATGCGCCGTGTCCCGCTGCCTGAAATGCACGCATTCCTTGCCTTCGTGCTGATCGTCGCGGTCGCAGGAGTGATCGGCGAGATGCGCGGCTCGAACATGCACGATTTCCTGCCCGCCAAGGTCGCGCAGCAAGATTATTATACCGACGCGGGTTTTCTTAGCAGTGGCGAGCAGCGCTACCGTGGTTTCTTCACCGAATCGAGCGTCCTTTTAGCGGCGACGACTGGTTACGCCTTTATCGCGGTGCTTGGCGCGCTGACTCTCCGGCGGCAAGTTTCCGGTCGACTTTTCCTCGCCGCCAGTGCGGGGGTTTGCGCGCTGTGCATCCTCTTCCTGCTCGCCGTGACCCTGGCAAAAACGGGTCTGGTCCTCACCGTCGGCGGCGCCGTTGGCTTTCTGTTTGCCGTGCTGCGCTACTCGCCGCGCAAACGGCTGCTGGGTTTGCTCATCGGTGGTGTCGCCGTTGTGCTGCTCTTCGCGGCTGCAGTGACCGCGTTGCCCGGGGCGAAGCAGCAATATTTCCTCAACGACCTGCGCTCGCTGCGCCCCGCGATGGAGGGAAATAACCGGCTCGAAGCCACGACGAGCGGCGGTCTGCTCACCCGCGTGGAATGCTGGCGTATCGCACTGGTCACCGTGCAACAGCATCCGTTGGGCGTAGGACTTTTCGGGGTCGGCGACGTTTACAGCGAGAACAGCCACATCAGTCTCACGGGAGAACTTAAATATCTTTTCGGCCTCGGCATCTACGGGTTGAAAAACACGCTTGCCAACGTGATTGCGCAGACCGGCCTGCCGGGCGTCGCACTCCTGTTCGGTTCGCTGTGGCAATGCTTCGTCCGCCCGCTACGCCTCGCCGCCCGGCGCGGGGAACCGCTCGCCCCCGGATCGGCGGGTGTATACCTAGCTGCCCTCGGAATGGCGTTGCTCTTTCTGGCGACCTGCGAGACGTACTACTGGATGGCCTTTTTCATCGTGCTGAAATGTTACGCCGATGCCGTGGCGCGCGCGCGCGCCGCCAGCGACGCCTGGATCATGGAGGAAATTGATTTCGACGAAGCGGAGTACCAGCCGGAGCCCGGCGAGCCTGCCTACCAATGAAGATCGCGTTCATCAACGAGAAATACCTGTATCACTCCACCGGCGGCGCGCAGCAATCCGTGCGGATCCTGGCGGAGTCACTCGTGGGCAAAGGCCACGAAATCTCCGTTTGGACGACCACCCATCGGCCCGAACACGAGATGAGCGTCGAAATGCACGGGGGCGTGCGCGTCGTCCACCTTCCCGTGGCGAACGTCTACTGGCCGCACGAGCGGCGGCCGGCGCACCTTAAGCCGCTCTGGCACGCCATCGACGCGTATAACCCATTCATGGCGAAACACATCGGCCGTTTGCTCGACGCCGAAAAGCCCGACGTGCTGCACACGAATATTGTCGCCAGCTTCTCGTCCTCCGTCTGGGGCCAAGCACATCGCCGGGGCGTGCCGGTCGTCCACACGTTGCGCGATCATTACCTGCGCTGCCCCAGCGGGGCGATGTTCACCGCACGCGGCAACTGCAGTAGGCAGTGCTCGGTTTGCAAGGTTTTGAGCGTACCGAAAAAATTCGCCACGCGCCATGTCGGCGCGGTGGTCGGCATCAGCAACTACCTGCTGCAAGCACACCTTTCGCGCGGTTACTTTGGCGAAAGCCACGTGCGCACGGTGATTCATAATAGCTACGCCTGCGACGGTTCGTTGCCGGCGCGCAAGGATCCTTCCACCAGTCTGCGCATCGGTTACCTCGGCCGTCTGTTTGAAACCAAGGGGATTGAACTGCTCATCGACGCGGTAACGCACGGCTTCCCCGGCTCGTCGCAACTATTCGTCGCGGGCAGCGGCGACCCGGCCTACGAAGCGCGCCTGCGCGAGCGCTGCGCCTGCGCGCCAGGGAAAGTCACTTTCCTCGGCGACGTGCCGCCGCGCACGTTGTTCGAGCAGATCGACGTGCTCGTCGTGCCCTCGCTCTGGCACGAACCGTTTGGCCGGGTGGCGATTGAAGCGAACGCATGGGGCATCCCCGTGGTCGCCAGCCGTCGCGGGGGCCTGCCGGAAATCGTTGAGCCCGGCGTCACGGGCTTTCTCTTCGAGCCAGACCGCGACGGCGCGCTTGCCCGCACTTTGCGCGAACTCACCCCGGCGCGGTGCCGCGCCATGCGAGCGGCCTGTCTTCACAAGGCGCGGCAGTTCCTGCCCGAAGTCATCGCGGGACAATACGAAACGCTCTACCACCGACTCATCGAGTCCGCGCCGGCGGCGACGCTTTCGGCGGAAGAAATCGCCGGCACGCCGCTGGCACCGACCGCTCACGAGTTTTGAATAAGCATGAAAAAATCGATCCTCTTTATCGACCAATTCCGGGAAGTCACCGGCGGCCAGATCGTGCTGCAATCTCTCGTCACCGTGGCGCAGGATGCGGGTTATCGCGTTGGCGTGCTTGCACCCATGGGCGGTGGATTGGAAGCGGCGCTCAAAGCACGCTGGGGCGAGAGAATCGACCACTACGACCTCCACGAGCTTTCACTGCAAAGCGGCCAGAAGGGATGGCGCGATGCCGTGCGTCTGCTGGCATTCAGTTTCTATCTGCTGCGATTCTTGCCGATGCTTTCCAGCTACGGGGTCATTTATGTCAATGGCGGACGGCTCACGTTGCCGTTCGCTCTCCTGTCGTTGCTCGCCTTCCGGCCGCGCTGGATTTATCATCTTCACCTGTGTCACAGCCGACTGGAGAAACGGCTCCTGAGCCTCATCGCCCGGTTGCCTCGCACCGGTAGCGTCGTGTTGGCATCGAGCTACATTCAGGAGGATTTTGCGCGCGCGCGGCCGGAGATCGCCAGCAACGGGCGGGTGTGCGTCATCGAGAATTGTCTGAATCCGCCCTTCAGCGAACTGCCGTTCGTGGATCGCTTCACCTCGCGCTCCGCTCCCTTGAACGTCGCGTTGATCGGCCGCGTCTCGCCGGTCAAAGGCCACGCGCTGTTGCCGGGTCTGGCGCGCGCTCTGCCGAACCTGCAATTCACAATCATTGGTCGCATCGCGCCAGATCAGCGCGAATTTGCGGATTCGCTGTTCACCGGCGCGCCATCGAACCTTGCCTATGCCGGTGAGACCGCCAACCTGCCGGACACCATCAACCGCCTGCCGGTGCATATTTCCATTGTGCCATCGCGATGGGAAGAGCCGTTCGGCCTGGTGTCAATTGAGAGCATGGCGGCGTCCTGCATCACCCTGGTGTCGGATCGCGGAATGCTCCCGCATATTGCCGCCTGCACGGGAGCGTGGTGTTTCCACGATGACGAGGAACTCGCCGCGATGTTAACGCGGCTGCGCGAGATGCCCCGCGCCGAATTGCGGGAGATCGCGGCGCAACAACACGCCAGTGTCATCCGCCAATTCGGTTTCGGCGATTTCCGACGAAGAATTCTGCGTGTGATCGCGCCGGATGCGGTTTGTCACACGGATGTTCTACTCTCGGCGCCAGCGGCCTCGCCAACGAGTTGAGCCTGGCTCTCAGAGTCCATCTCTGACTCTCACGGACGGGGAGTCGCTGCGGTGCGCATCGACGTCGGAGGCACCGGATACAGACTCGCACGCGTCGATTATACGGATTTCCCACACGCCCGAAATGTATAGGGACTGCTTTTACAAGGGGTGTGAAAATAAATGCCCGAAGGCAGGACTCCAACGGCAGCCAGATCGCCCTTGCCCATCATTGGCTTGTCGGCATGCGCGGCGGCGAGAAGGTTCTCGAACATTTCGACCGCCTTTTCCCCCACGCGCCGATCTATACGCTCATCGCGAAGCCCGAAAATCTGACGCCCGAATTGCGAAGCCACCGCATTCACGAATCCATGCTAAGCGCCCTGCCCGGCGCGGCGCGGCATTACAAGAAGATGCTGCCGCTGTTCCCACCGGCGTTCCACGGGCTGCGGGTGAGCGGCGCGACGCGCTTTCTGCTCAGCAGCGACGCCAGCGTCGCGAAGGGCTTGCAATACGATCCCGCGATCCCGCACGTCTGCTACTGCCATTCGCCGGCGCGCTATCTGTGGGGAATGGAGAAGACGTACATGCTGCACACGGCCGGATTGGGCGCAGCGGGCCGCGCGCTGTTCAAGTCCGTCGTGCCT
>CAXUHC010000048.1:0-2064 GCA_964250705.1 uncultured Chthoniobacterales bacterium
CGGGTGTACGTGAACATCGGCACCTTCGGCGAGGAATGGCTGAACTGCCATAACCCGATCTTGGGCGTCCGGGCGCAGAAGCCGTTTTCGATGGCCTACGCTCGGAAGCATTCCGTGTACTGGCGCGCGACCGAGCAGCGCACGCCGAATCTGGCGAGTTTCCTGGTGAAGGCGAGCGTGCCCATGCCGCTGCGCGAGGCCCCCGGCGGCGAGAAATACCTGACCACGGACCAGACGCTGCTGGACCGCGGAAAGATCGTGTTCGCCGAGAATTGCATGGGTTGTCATTCGAGCAAGCGGCCTGGCGACGGCGTCGTGCGACGGCCCGAAAAGTGGCGTGAATGGGCGCACGACGAGACCTTCGTCTCCTGGGCGCGGACGGAGGTGATGAAGCCCGATTTTCTGGATAACAATTATCTGTCGACCGACGCGCGCATTCCCATCACGCTGGTCCAGACCAACGCCGCGCGCGCCCTACAGGACAACGCCACGCGGGGCAAGATCTGGGAGCAGTTTTCGTCGGAGGACTACAAGCGGGCGCCCTCGGTGGGAGCCATCAAGGTTTACGACCCGTTCCGCACCGCGGAATACTCTTTTACCATGCCCTCGGGCGGCCCGGGGTTCTACCGGGTCCCGACGCTGGTCGGCATCTGGGCGGGGGCGCCTTTGCTGCACAATAACGGGTTGGGAAGCTACAACGGCGACCCCTCGGTGGAAGGCCGGATGCAAGCGTTCGACGATGCCGTCGACAAGATGTTCAATCCGGGCAGTCGCCGGGGCGCGGCCAGCATCGCGCGCACGACGCAGACCAGTTGGCTCGTGATCCCGGCCGTTTACCTGCCCGGCGCGGTGGAAGGCGCGGTGGGCCGCATTACCCGGCCCTTTACCACCGCACCGTGGCTGCTGCCGGGCGTGGTCTTGCTCGCGGCCCTCGGGCTCATCGCCTTTGGACGCCGCCGCCGGGGCCGGTTCGCGCGGGCGACGCTGATTTCGCTCGGGGTGCTGGGAATCGTCGCCTTTGCCGTGTTGCTGCCGCTCAACTTGTTTCTCGCCGGGAAACTCGGCGACCTGAAAATCGGCCCCATCCCGAAAGGCACGCCGGTCAACGTGTTGGCGAGCATCAATCCCGAATCATCACCGCTGGGTTTCGTCTCGGCGGGCTGGAAAACCGCCCGGGCGTTCTGGCGGATCGAGCACGAACATCTTTCCGACGCAGACGCGAAGAAGATCTTTGACGCCGAGGCCGGTCCTGCCTTGATGAAGCTCTGCAAGAATCAGGATTGGGTGGAAGACCGGGGCCATTATTTCGCCGCGAAGCTTCCCGACGACGACAAACGGGCGTTGAAGGAATATCTGAAGACGTTCTGATCCGCGCGCGCGGTGTTTACAACAATATCACTTGATCCACTTGAGCTTGGCGCAGAAGACGAAGTAAAGCACCGGCAAGAGCAGCAGCGTCAGCGCGGTGGCCAGCAATAACCCGAAGATGTGCACCGCCGTCAACGAATGCCAGAGCGCGCCGCCGGTGTAGAACAGCGGCAGCAGCCCACCCACCGTCGCCAGCACCGTCACGAGCACGGCCCGCAGACGGGTCAAGCCCGCCTGCACCAATGCCTGTTTAAGTTCGGTCCCCTCGGCGCGCGCCTCCTCGACGAAATCGCTCAGCACGATGATGTGGCTGACGATCACGCCCGCCAGACTCACGATCCCCAGCAGCGCCATGAACCCTAGCGGCGAATGGGTCACCGCCAGCCCGAAGAACGCGCCGATCAACCCGAGCGGCACCGTCAGCAACACGACGAGCGCCTTGGCGACCGAGTGAAATTGCAACACCATGACCAGCGCGATCAGCGCGAGCGAGATGTTGATCACGCCGCCCATCTCGGCCTGTCCTTTTTGCAACTCCTTGTCTTCGCCCGCCACTTCGAGCGTGTAGCCGGGCGGCAGCTTGATGGCGTCGAGCGCCGCCTTCGCCCGCGCGAGCACGGCGGATGACAGCTCCCCGGCGGGCGCGTAGGCGTTCACGGTCGCGGTCGAGGCGCGCTGGTACTCGCGGATCTGCGG
>CAXUHC010000048.1:2074-2330 GCA_964250705.1 uncultured Chthoniobacterales bacterium
CAAATTCCGGGTCCAGTTCCAGCCCGGCGAAGCTGGCGAACGGCACGGGCAGTTTCGTGGCGCTGTGCACGTACAGGGCGCGGATGCGCTCGACCTCGTTGCGCTCCTCGACGCGCAGCCGGATCGTCACCGGGATGATGTGCTCGCCCTCGCGCAATTCCGTGATGGGCAATCCACCGAACGCCGACTGCGAAATCTGACCGATGTCCTTGTTGGAAATGGCCATCGAATTGGCGCGTTCCTGGTCGATGTCGAT
>CAXUHC010000048.1:2340-3077 GCA_964250705.1 uncultured Chthoniobacterales bacterium
CGGATCGCTGACGCGCCCCGGTCGGCCAGGCCGCGCAGCACGTCGAGGTTTTCGCCGCTGAACCGGACCTGGATCGGCGCGCCAATCGGCGGGCCCTGTTCGAGTTGTTTGACGATGCACCGCGCGCCGGGGATGGCTTTGTCGAGTTCCGCGCGCAACGCCACGAGCAGCGGCGGCACGTCGTCCTGGCTGCGCGTGTTGACGAGCACCTGCGCCAGGTTATCCGCCGGGGCGCGCGGCTCCACGTTGTAGTAGAAGCGCGGCGCGGTGCCGCCGGTGAATAACCCGGCGCTGACGATTTCCGGGTGGTGCTGAAGTTGCGCCATCACCTCGTCGGCGGTCTGCCGCATGCTGGTCAGCGAAGCCGTCGCGGGCAGGTCGATGTCGATCAACATCTGGTTGCGCTCGGCGGGCGGGAAGAACTGCGTGCCGAAATAACGCGTCAGGCCGAAACTGAGCACCAGCAGGCCATAGGTGGCAAAGATGACCCACCCCGGACGCCGCAAAGCCAGCTCCAGCGCGCGACGGTAAGCAGGCAGCGCCGCCCGCAACCCCAGATCGATCCAGCGGAACGGCACCGCCCGCCGGATTTCGCCGCCTTCCTCCAGTCCCTTTTGACCTCGCAACAGGTAGTAACCGAGCAGCGGGATGAACGTCATCGAGACGATGCGCGAGGCGACCAGCGCCATCGTCACGACCGCCGGGATGCCGAAGACGAACGTCCCGGTGTCCCCCGG
>CAXUHC010000048.1:3087-19859 GCA_964250705.1 uncultured Chthoniobacterales bacterium
AAGGCAGGAACGCGACGATATTGATCAGCGTGCCGAAGAGGATAGCGCGCCGCAGCCGGAAAGGCCCGATCCACGCGGCCCGCTCCCGGGTCTCGCCGTGGTGAAGTTCTCGGTTGATCGCGTCGGAGGCAACCACCGGATCGTCCACCAGCATCCCCAGCGCGATGATGAGCGCGGCGATGGAAATCTGGTGCAGCGGAATCCCGCAGAGGTTCATCCCGCCGAGCGTCATGGCCACCGCCAGCGGGATGGCCGTCGCGATCACGAGCGCCGAACGCCAGTCCATCAGCAGCAATGCCACCGAGATCACGATGACGACAGCTTCCAGAAACGAGCGGATGACATGATGCAGCCGGTGTGCCACCGCCGTCGGTTGATCCGAGAGCGTCTGGATTTCCATGCCTTCGGGCAGACGCGCGGTCAACCGGCGGGCGACCTGCCGGACTTCGTCGTTGAAATGGCCGATGATGTTGCCGGCCTTCATCTCCACCGCCACCGTGACGGCGCGCTGCTCGCGGAGCGGCGCGCCGGCGTTCTCGCGGCGGAAAACGTCCACCTTGAACGGGATGGGCGTCTCGTACATGCGCCGCACCTCGAACAGGTCGCGCAGGTACACCGGCACGCCGCCTTTTCCGATGCCTACGACGGTTCCCGGCAACTCGTCCTCGGTATGGAATTCACCCGAAAGCTGCACGGGAAAATTTTGCCCCTGCGTGCGCAGGGTGCCGCTGGGGATGATGGCGTTGCGGTCCGCGATGGCCTTGGCGATGCCTTCCGGCGCGAGTCCGTACCCGGCGGCGCGCGCCGAGGAGTACAGCAGATAAACCGTTTCGGGCACGATGCCGATGCGCGTGACCTTGCCGACGCTGTCCACCTGCTTGAGATCGTCCTCGAAGTCGTTCGCCGCGTTCTCTAGCGCCCGGTAGCTGTAACGCGGCGGCGCGGTCTCGCGCACGGACGGCAGCGGGTCCTCGTCGCCCACGAGCAACATCGGTGCGGTGAAATCCGGGTGGTCCTCCTTTTCGGTGCCGGTGAGGCCCCGGGTAAACTCGGCGACGAGCCGTTGCAGTTCCTCGCGGCCGAGGGTGGTCGAGAAATCGGCCATCAGGAACGATTGGCCCTGGCGCGTTTGCACGTCCGTAGCCATCTGGCTGCCCCCGAGCGCGGTCGCAAAGCGGCGGCCGATGAACTCGCGGTAGCTCTGCGCGATGCCCGGCGGAAAGAACGCCACGACCGCCGCCCGGCCCGTCGCTCCCTTGCCGCCGCGCAGGTCCGCGAGCTGATCGCGGATCAGGTTCGCGCGGGCGATGCACTCCGCCTCGCTGGCCGGGGGGCTGGTCAGCCCGAAAAGGAGCGTGATCGTGTTCCCGAAGTCCGACGACAAGAACGGCGGCAAACAACCTGTCGGCAGGGCCACGTCGCGCACCCGGCTGCGCAGTTTCTCCCATTGCAGGTCGATGGCGGCGCTGGTACCGGCGCGCAGTTTGATCTGCAAGGTGGAAAGCCCGGCCCGCGACCGCGAAATGATCTCCTCGACCGTATCCAGTTCCGAGACGTTGCGCTCGACGGCCTTGGTGACGAGAAGTTCCACCTTCGAGGCCGTCGCTCCCGGGAACGCCGTCACCAACAGGCCGACGCGCTGCGGCACGACGGGGTCCTCCTGCTGACCCAGCTTGGTGTAGGACACCGCCCCCCACAGGAGCACCGCGACCAGCGCCGCCCAGGCAACACCCCGGTGCTCCACGCAGTACTGCGCCAACCCGCCTCGTCCGATCCCGCCTGAAGATTGGTGCGTCATGCCGTCGCGTTGTCAGGGGCGCAGCCGTCAGCGCACGTCGACCAGAGCGCCGTCGTAGAGCTGGCTCGCTCCCTTGGTGACGATCTCCTCGTCCGCTTGCAGTCCGTCGGTGACGATGATCGAACTGGCCAGCATGTCGCCCGTCTTCACGCGCCGGAGCGACGCCTTGCCGTCCTGCACCACGAAGACCGCGAGTTGGGTCGGGGGCTTCCCTTCCGGCGGCGGCGGCGAGGACGGCGCGATCAGCGCGGACAACGGCACGAGCACCTGCCCGGCGGCGGATTGCGTCCCGGCTCCCGCCCGAACCGTGGCCGTCATCCCCGAACGGATGGAGCCTTCGGGGTTGGGCACTTTGATGACGACCCTGTAGAGCCGTCCTGCGTTGCTGGCGGCGACGCCCACCTCCGAAATCTTCCCGTGAAAGGGCGGGCGCCCCGGCAGGGCCGAAATGTCCACGTCGATGTCTTTACCCACGGCAAACTGCCCCACCAACCGGTCCGGCACGCCGAGTTCCACCGACATGGCGCGAACGTCGCCCACGCGCAGCACCGACTTGTTGGCGGCGAGGGTTTCGCCCGCGTTCACGTAGCGCGTGAACACCACGCCGTCCCAGGGCGCACGCAGTTCCGAGTCGCGTAGATCCTGCTCCGCCTGCTGGAGATGCGCGTCGGCAGTCTGCCGGTCGGCGTTGCTTTTGTCCACTTCCTGCTTGGAGATCACGTTGCCGGCCAGCAGCTTGCGCAGCCGCTCGTTGTTGGCTGCCGCGAGGTCCGCCGCCGCCTTCGCCGAGGCAAGCGCGTTCTTGAAGTCACCCTGTTGCAGGCGGGCGAGCACCGTGCCTGCCTTGACCTCGTTGCCCTCATCCCAATTCTGATGCGGCTGCGGGCCGACCAACTCCACGATGCCGCCCACCTTGAAGCTGAAATCGGTCTCCTCGTTCGCGCGCACGGTGGCGATGTACTCCGGTGCAGAGCCCGCCAGTTGCACGCCGCTGAGCGCCGCCGCACGTTCGGTACGGACCGTACGGTGCTCGGGCGTCCTCGTCGCATTCTTCTCGGAACAGGCGGTCAAGCCGAGGAGGACGGCGATTGAGATGAGGAAGAGGAGGAGGCGCACGCGAAACGGCTCACAGCATGGCAAATTTTATCTTGCTGATCAACCGTTCTTTACGATCAGAGCGGACCTGATTTTGGCGCATCGCTTCTGACCTGGAATTTATCGCTCCGGCCTGTCGGCGCGGAGGTTGACCGGCGGTTGCGGTCAGGGTAAAGGCGCCAGAGTGCCTGTCGATGTCTTGCCGGCGTGGCGGGATTATCCGGCCTTGCAAAACGCCTTCCGCTCGCTTGTTGTAAGCGGTATGAGTTACCTCCCTGCCGCAGATCGCTACGAAGCGATGAAATACCAGCGTTGTGGCCGCAGCGGCGTGCTGCTGCCGCGCATCTCACTGGGTCTGTGGCAGAATTTTGGGGATCACGACCGCCTGGACAATGCCCGGTCGATCCTGCGCAGGGCTTTCAATCTCGGGATCACGCACTTCGACCTGGCAAACAACTATGGGCCTCCGCCCGGATCGGCCGAGGAAAATTTCGGCCGGGTCTTTCGTGAGGATTTTGCGCCTTACCGCGACGAACTCATCATATCGACCAAGGCCGGCTACGACATGTGGCCCGGGCCGTACGGCAACTATGGCTCGCGCAAATCTCTGCTTGCCAGCCTAGATCAAAGCTTGCGGCGGATGAGGCTGGAGTACGTCGATCTCTTTTACTCGCACCGCCCTGATCCCAACACGCCCCTGGAAGAAACGATGGGGGCGCTGGCGCACGCCGTCCGGCAGGGCAAGGCACTCTACGCGGGGATTTCCAACTATCAGCCCGACCAGACGCGAAAGGCGGCCGCGCTCCTGCGCGAGATGGGCGCGCCCTGCCTGATCCATCAACCCGCCTACAACCTGCTGAACCGCTGGATCGAAGACGGGCTCACGGGCGTATTGGAGGATGAGCGGATCGGTTGCATCGTCTTCTCGCCCCTGGCGCAGGGACAACTCACCGACCGTTATCTCAAAGGGGTGCCGGAGGATTCGCGCGCCGCACGCGAACGCTTTCTGAAATCGGATCAGGTCGAGAAGTCGCTTCCAAAGATACGGGCTTTGCACGCCCTCGCGCAAGCCCGCGGGCAGTCTCTGGCGCAGATGGCGCTGGCCTGGGTGCTACGGCTGCCGGCGGTCACATCGGCGCTCATCGGGGCCAGTTCGGTGCAGCAGTTGGAGGATAACATCAAGGCCCTCGATCACTTGGAGTTTTCGCCGGAGGAACTGTCGCAAATCGAGGATGTGCTCAGGAGCTAGACCGAAGCAGGGCAGGGAAGCAGGCGACGGTTCCCGGAGCGCCAGCAGCGGCGGGAACACGTTTCGAAGCCGTCATGCGGACGGTTGGCACGGCGATCTTCTGCGTGCTGAGCAGACCCGCCCAACGGCGGGAATGCCAGAAAACGATGGAATCATTGTTGGAGCAGCGCGGGGGCAGTTTTTTCGTCGGCTGCCTCCAGAACGAACGCCACGGGCGTTGATCCAGCCTTTCCGAAGGAAAATCCCCGCACCGGGCCGAGGGTGTTGGCAATGATCGTGCCCGCAAGGCTCGCCTTCATCTTAGTCAGGGGCTCCCGGACGTGCGGTACGCTGACCGCATTCACCATGCTCAGCGTGTATTCCTGTCCCGGCACCAATCCGCTCGCTGCCATCTGCACCTGATCAATCAATCCCAGTGAGATGACCGTGACCGAGGCACGAGCCTTCTGCGTCTCGTCCTTTGAGCGCAACTGGTAGGTCTTGGATTCTTTCAGCGTCGCCAACGGGAGCAGGCTTGCCGTTGCGCCTTCCTCCCCGTGGGCAGCATTTGGCACGTAGATCAGCGCCTGCGGCAACTGCCCGCAGGGAACCGTGGCCACGATCTTGTTGGTCGCCGTGTCGATGGCCTGCACCTTCGCTTCGTTCTCCAGGCCGACGTACACGCGGGTGCCGTCCGGCGAACCCCAGATGCCGTGCGGCAGCGCGCCGGTCGGGATCGTGGCGACCTGCTCGAAGGGAGGCTCGCGCCGGTACACCTTGACCTCGTCCAGGCTGCCCACCGTGACGTAAGCAAAGTGTCCCGCCGCGTTGTCCACGCAGGTTACATGGTTGGTGATCGGTCCCGAGGCAACGGTGCCCAGGATGGCAAAGGGCGGCGCGGCATCCATGACTTGCGTCTTGCCGCTGTCTTTCAAAGTGAACCAGACCTGCTTGCCGTCCGCGCTCACGGCCAGATTCGGTGAAAAAGGGCTGGCTTGCGGCACCCGCGCGACGACTTCGTGCGTCGCGCAGTCGATCACGCACAACTCCGGCGTGAAACTCGACGGCACGAAGGCGTATTTGCCGTCGGGCCGGAAAAGGATCATCGCGGGCCCGGAGTTGGTCTTGATGCGCGTGATCTCATCGAGCGTTTCTGCGTTCAGCACCGAGACGTAATCCTCGCCGCGCACCGCCGCGTAGATTTCCTTGCCGTCCGGCGTGAAGAAAGCCTCGTGCGGCGAACGGCCCAGGTAACGGCTTTTCACCACTTTGTTAGTCGCGGTGTCGATGAGGGTGATGGAATTCGAGCCGATGGAGACGACACACAGGCGCGAGCCATCCGGCGAGAAGCCCAGACCGTGAACGAGGCTCTGGCCTTTGTAGAGTGGAGCCAGGGCCGCCGGGGGCAACTCGCCGAGTTTGATCAAGCCCAGGAACTGGTTATCCGCCGGGTTGATGACCGAGACGGTATTGGAAACCTGATCCGCCGTGTACACGCGGGACTGCGCACGGCTGAGCGCGGTGCGGTACAGGGTGCCAACGGGAGACGCAGCCTTTGGCTGGGTGGCGGTGGGTTCCTCATTGGTCACAAAACGATAATCGCTCCGAAGCTCCCTGTGATCCATCGCATGGGGAGCGGGGACGGCGGGGACAATCAACGGGGTGGCGGCAATCAACCGCGCCGCTATCTTTTTGAGGTACTCAATCTCGATGGATTGTTCGGCGATGATTTCCTGCGCGATGTTTCTGAGCGCAGGATCGGTCCCGTTCAGCAACACGGCTCTAGCCATGTCGATGGCTCCCTGGTGATGTGGGATCATCAGCGCGATGAAATCGCGGTCCGGGTCACCGATCAGAGCGCCATCGGCTTGCGCCATGGCGCGATCCATTGCGGTCATGGCAGACTTGGTTTCCTTGTAGAAGGGCCCCCACTCTTCGCACCGCTCGCAGGCCGAGGCGGCGGAGAGGTAGCCAAGGAGGGAAGAAATGCTGGTGGCAACCGCCAGCGTCGCGAGCAGGAATTTTGGTCGGATCGGATTCATGATCGTAAGGGTTTGTGACTCAAGAGAAAAGGTCAAATCCTTTAAACAAAGCGCATAATGATGCCCAGCGAAGCGACGCTGATGAACACCCACAGCAACACGCCTTGCAGCAAGGGTCGCCAGCCGACGTTGCGCAACGTTTTGGCGGAAAGACCTGCACCGATCAAAAAGAGAGACCTGCACCGATCAAAAAGTTTGTTTCAGTGGGTCGCTGGATACTGGAACGGCGAGGCGGGTAAACCAGCGGCGTTGTACAGCGAGGCGCGGGGATTGTTCGACCAGCCGAAACGCGCGCAAACCGGCGTGGGCACGTCCGCGCTTCTGATCGTAATCACATCGCCGGCGATCTGCGGCGTGGCCCAACGAAACTTCCCGTCGGCACCCGCGACGGCGAAGACGCGGCTTTCGTCCCCTTTCAGGTTCAAGCCTTCCGCATGATCAAAGGTCAACTGCATCGCGCCGTCCGCCGCCTTTGCCTCGCGCAAGGTAGGGCCGTCGCATTCTACTTTGACGCCGTAAGTGTGGCTAAGCGCACTCAGCGCCAAGCGTAAACCGGCCGCCTGTTTGTTGTGGAAATGCACGTCCTTCTCTTCTCCGAGGTCAATGGTGACGACCAGCCCGGTGTTGGGCAATCGTTGCGAGGTTTGCAGTTGCGCTTCCCGCAAACGAGGCCAGGCATCGTCGCTCGGCGTCTCGTCGGGTGCCTTGAAATTGGCAAGCTGCACGATGTAAAAAGGCAGTTGCGCGCCGAAATGCGCGCGCCAATCGTTGACGAGGATCGGCAACAGCGTGCGGTACTGCTCGGCTTGCGCGACCCTGTCGGCATTCGACTCGCCCTGGTACCAGATCACGCCTTTGATCTCACCCGGCAATAGTGGCGCGATCTTGCCGTTGAACAGGACGACCGGCGCATTGGGATTTTCCAGACGCCGCGGCGTGGGAGGAAGACTTTGGAGCGTCGGCCCCTGATGCACTTTCCATGCACCATCGAGCGAGATGGCGTCAACGCCGCTCCTCATCGAGAGCGCGGGGCCGGAAAAGCCCCCGGGATTGCCGGTGTCGAGGACACGGATCGCAATCACGTTTCGTCCGGCCCTGACCTGCGCGCCGGACACGGCATAGGTGCGCGCTTTGTTGAAGCCTTCCGTTGCACCGACCGGCGTGCCGTTCCAATAGGTCGTGTCGTTGTCGTCGATCCCGCCGAGGTTTAGTTGCAGCTCGCGCCCGGCCCAAGATGCTGGCACGTCGACGGTGCGGCGGAACCACATCACGCCGTCGAAATCAGGGAATCCTTTGTCCTCCCAATAAGCGGGCAGGTTCATGGTTTGCCAGGCGGCGTCATCGAAAGCGGGCGCCTCTTGGTGCGCAACGGTGCCGGGATCATTTTGCCACCATGCGAGGGTCTGCGCAGCGAGGGTTTCCGTTGCGTTCGAGCTTGCTTTGAGCGCGTCCACCGCGGGCTTGAACTCGGGCATGGCCGCCAGGGCCGGACCGCTTACCCACGATTGCCCGGGCGTCCCGCTCCAGCTCGAGTCGATGAGGCCGATGGGGACCTTGAGTTCCCCATGAAGCTTACGCCCGAAGAAATAGCCGACGCCGGAAAAAGTATGCACGGTCTGCGGGGTGCAGACTTGCCAAGTGGCCTTTTCGAAGGTCGGGATCGGGGCGTTGGTGATGGCGTTGGACACCTGCAGAAGCCGTAAATCCGGGTAGTTGGCGGCCGCTATCTCCGCTTCGGAGTTGCTCACGCCGTGGAGGTCGTACGCCATGTTCGACTGTCCGCCGCAAAGCCAGACATCGCCGAACACGAGGTTTTTACGCGTGGCAGATTCCCCCTCTCTCGCGCCTTTGACGCTCAGGAAATGGGGGCCGCCTGCGGTGTGCGGTGGAATGGAAACGGTCCAACGGCCATCGGCAGCGGCGCGCACCGTTTGCACATCGGCGTCGAGTTGCACCACCACGGTTCCCTGCGGCTGCGTCCAACCCCAGATGGGTAGCGGACGGTCGCGCTGCAACACCGCATTTTCGGAGAATAATGGATGCAAAAGCGGTTTTGCTCCGATGCCGACGGTTTCTTGCGCGTAGGCAACTCCGCCCGGATGAGAGAGCATCAGAGCCGCACTCCACGCGAAGAGAGCGATCAACGGGGTTCTTGTCGAGACTGTGGGGAACATGATCGGGAGAATACGGATGTTCAGAGGTTCTGACAACGATGGATGCCAACTTTCGTGATTCTGATCACGGGCTCCCATCCGGCGTTGGACAAGGGCAATGTTGTCCTCGCAAAGCACAAGCTCAAGATGCCGGTGCTGGCCATCGGCGGAGGGAGGCACGGCGGCATTGGTCAGCCCCAGATCGATCAGCTCAAGGAAGACACCGAGGATGTACAGGGAGAACCCCTGCCCCACGGCGGCCATTGGCTAGCTTGTCTCGACCAGATGACGGGTGTCCAATGGTGTGACGCGTGGTGGCGAGACAATCGGGGAGATCAGCGTCATCACCATATCGACGGCCTGTTCGGCAGGCAGACGTTGCGGTGTTTTTACCCATTCCTTGGCGCCGCCGTAGATGGCCCAACTCACCGTGGCAGCCATCATCTCGGGCGGGATCGCGTCGGCGGAGGGATGGCTTTTTAGTCCGTCGAGGATCATGGCGCGCACAACGGCGATGACCGCGCTCTCAAGGTGGGGTTCGAGCTGCCGCTGGCGCTCGCATTCCAGGGACGGCAGGCTGGCCAAGTAGTCGCAGACGCCGAGCACGATTGCTCGCAAAGCGTGCAGGCAAGTGCCATTGAAAGACACGCCCCGCTTGGTCAACAGTTGCTGGAAGCGGCTGCCGACCATGCATTCAAGCAGTGCGAACTTGTCGGGATAGTGATCGTAGAAAGTCGCGCGGTTCACCGTGGCGGCCTCGGCGATATCTTGGATGGAGAGTTCCTCGAAGGACCGGGTTTCCAGCAGACTTTGCAGCGCGTCTGCGAGGAGTTGCCGGGTACGCCGCACGCGCGGGTCCATCAACTTGAGACAAGGGTCGACCATACGGGTAACCTAGCGGATTTCGTCAGATATGCACACGTAAACAACGTTTGTTGCTTTTGATTTGACAACAAACGTCGCGTAAGCTTCAGTCGTTGATCTTCACTGAATTCTTTTACTTCTCCCCTGTGAAAATCGCTGCCCTGATCGCCCGCTATCTCCTCGGCCTCGTCTTCTTCGTTTTCGGCCTCAATGGCTTTCTGCATTTTATTCCGCTGCCGCCGCCTGCCAATCCGGTGGCAGGCCAGTTCATGGGCGCGCTTTTTGTCTCGCACTACTTGGTACCGATCTTTTTGCTTCAGATCGTGCCGGGGGTCCTGCTATTGGCTAACCGCTACGTGCCGCTGGCACTCACGTTGCTTGGTCCCATCCTCGCCAACATTGTCCTTTTCCATGCGTTCATGGCACCGGAGGGCTTGCCGCTGCCGCTGATTCTCTCGGTGCTTTGGGGCGTGCTCGCTTATTATCACCGGGCCGCGTTCGCCGGTCTCTTCCAGGCACGAGGCCCGCAATCGGTTGAACCCGCACCCTCGCTACGAGGCGCCTGATTCACGCGAGTCGCCGGTTGCTTCTTCGACCCACCGTTTCGTCGCACATTCCGGAGAACCTGGCTTTTTCCGGCAGTCACACGACTGCGACTTGACAAAACCTCACCCTCGAAGAAACCTTCCCACCGATGTTTGCAACCGTGTTCAATCTGCCGAGATGGCTGCTTGCCACCGTTGTGTTTTGCGTCGTGATCGGGCACTTCCAGCAGGTCGAGTGTAAGCTGACCGGATGCTGCCCCGTTGCTGTTGATGCCGGTGCGAAGACTCCCCCCAAGGGTGATCCAGCGCCGACGGATGAATCGAGCCATTGCGACTGCCCGTGCCATTTCAGTATTGCCTTGTTCGAGGTTCCACGTCCCTTCGCCGTATCGCGTTTCGCGCGGCCGGTTCGGATGATCGAGCGGTCGATCAGTGTGCCGGAAGTTCCCTGCGCTGAGATCGAATATCCGCCGAAATCCGTCCGCGTTTGAGGTGCGCCCTCGTGCCTTGATGGCACGGTTCGGCAAGGCGGCACCTCAAGTTTTTCCAGCCCCCGCGTCCTTCACGTTGGGGCCTTTTCGTGCCCGTGCGCTTCGGCGGCGTGGGCGCGCCCCTTCCTCCGCTGTGCCTTCCTCGTTGAACCATTTTTTCCGTTTTGCTTGTGAACTGTAAATCGTTTCTCTCTCCGGCGTTATCGGCTTTGATTCTGCTCGCAACCGCACCGGCGTTGCGGGCAGGCGAGAACACCGCCGCCGAGAATCCAGCGGGCACGCTGACCTTGCGGCAGGCGTTGCGCCTCACGGTTCTCCAAAACCCGGAACTGGCTGCCGCCGACATGCAAACTCGAGTCGCGGAAGGCCGCCTTTTGCAAGCCGGGATGCGGCCGAATCCGACCCTCTTCTCCGAAGCGGATAATCTCACCGGCTCCGGTCGTTATCGAGGCACCGGGCTATCGGAAAACACCCTGCAAATCAGCCAACTCATCGAGTTGGGCGGCAAGCGAGCCGCGCGGGTGCGGGTGGCGGCTCATGGGCGTGACCTGACAGGTTTCGATTACGAAGGCAAACGTCTCGACGTACTGGTGGCGACGACGCGGGCCTTTATCCAAACCCTGACCGCCCAACACCGACAAGCTCTCGCCGAGGAAACCGCCAAGTTGACGGAGGATTTCGTGCCTGCCATCCAACGGCGCGTGGAAGCAGGTGCGGCGAATCCAGTCGAGGTTACACGCGCGCAGAATGCCGTGGCGACCGCGCGCATCGAGGTCCAACAGTCGGCACGCGACCTCGCCACGGCCCGTCAACGGCTCGCGGCGAGTTGGGGAGCGAACACTCCGCGTTTCACATCGGTCGTCGGTGACTTGGAGCAACTTCCTGAAACACCCACTTTCCCGGTGCTTGCCGCACGGCTCGACGCTAACCCCGCCGTTGCCCGCTTCGCCGTCGAGACGGACCAACGCAAGGCGGAACTCTCCCAGGCCCGTGCGGCGGCGGTGCCGGACGTGACGGTTGCCCTCGGACCGCGCTACCTCGCGGAAGATGGCGATACGACCATCCGGATGAACGTCTCGCTACCCCTCCCACTATTCGACCGCAACCAGGGCAACATCCAGGCTGCTCAAACCGAGTTGGTCCGAGTGGGACAACTCCGACAAGCCACCGCCACCCAACTCACGGTCGCCCTGAACGAAGCCTACCGTGCCCTGCTGGCGGCCCGGCAGGAAGTGGACACCCTCAAAGGCACGCTACTGCCCGGTGCCGAGAACGCTTTTCGCCAGATCAACGAGGGCTACGCGGCGGGTCGATTCGGCTTGCTCGATGTGCTCGACACCCGGCGCACCCTCGTAGGCGCACGCCTGCAACTTCTCAACGCCCAGGCCGCCTACCAATCGGCTCTCGGTGAAATCGAAGGGCTAACTGGCCGGGTACGGCAAGCTCCGGTTTCCACCCGTGCCACCTCCCACAACCGTCCATCCTCCAACCGCAAATGAATCTATCTGAACCCCACCGCGCCGACGCTAGTGCCACCGCTTCGGAGCCGGCGAATGCCGCTACGGCAAAACCTGCGTCTTCATCGCCGCCGTCCATCGAACGCCGTCCCTCGCCCGTGCTGCAAACTCTGCTGATTGTCGGCATCGTGCTCGTCGGCCTGGCGGCTGGCGTGTTCATCCTGCGAGGCGAAAAGAAAATGCCCGCTGGTGAGGCACACGAGGAAAAAGCGAAGGAAGGCCACGGGCACGACGAGCAGGACGGACACGGGGCGAAAGGCCGCGTGGAAATGACCCCCGAAAAGCTCAAGAACGCCAATTTGGGGATCGAGACGGTCGGACCGGTAACCATTCACATGGACCTGAGTGTGTTCGGCAAAATCGTTCCCAACGAAGAAAGTCTCGCACACGTTTCCCCGCGCTTTGCGGGCATCGTCAAAAAGGTCAACAAACGCCTGGGCGAGAGCGTGAACGCGGGTGACGTGCTGGCGACGGTCGAGAGCAACGAAAGTCTGCAAAGCTACGACCTCAAGACTCCGCTCGCCGGCACGATCATCGAGCGAAGCGTTTCCGTCGGCGAGTTCGTCGGCACCGACAAAAGCCTCTTTACCGTGGCGGACCTGAACACGGTCTGGGTGGACTTCCAAATCTACCAGCAGGACTTCCCCAAACTGAGCATCGGGCAGCCAGTACGCATCACTGACGGCAATCGCGCCGCCCACGACGCACCGACCGGCACTCCACCGCCGCTAACTCAAGAACGACCGGGAACCACAATGAGCGGGACCGACGCCCGTGAGCAGTCTGCGGAGGGTGCAGAAGCCGCGCCCGGAGGAGTGAACAGCACCGTTGCCTACCTGTCGCCTTTCGGCGCGGAGAACACGCAAACCATGCTCGCACGCGCTTACGTGCCGAACAAAGCCGGGAAATTTAGGCCGGGTCTATTCGTCACGGGCGAAGTGGCCGTGGACGAGGTGAAAGCTCCCGTCGCCGTGCGTGAGGCCGCCGTGCAATCCTTGGACGGCAAGGAGGTCGTGTTCGTCGAGGAGGGCGACAGTTTCGAGGCACGTCCCGTCGAAGTAGGCCGACGCGACAACGAATGGGCCGAAATCCGTTCCGGCGTGAAGGCTGGCGACCGCTATGTCGCGGTCAATTCGTTCATCCTCAAGGCGGAAATCGGCAAGGAGGGTGCCGAGCATGAGGACTGACGTAGATCATCGCTCCCCACGCGCCGCTTTCCGACAACCTCGTTATTTCCAACCTGCTCCATGCTCGCTAAACTGATCGACTTCTCCATTCGCCAGCGATGGCTCGTGCTCCTGGCGGTGCTCGGCGTCGCCGCGCTCGGTGCCTACAACCTGACCCGTCTGCCGATTGACGCGGTGCCCGACATCACCAACGTCCAGGTGCAGATCAACACCGCCGCGCCGGGATATTCGCCGCTGGAAAGCGAGCAGCGCATCACCTATCCCATCGAAACGGCCATGTCCGGCCTGCCGTTGCTGGACTACACCCGCTCCCTTTCGCGCTATGGTTTGAGTCAGGTCACGGTAGTCTTCAAGGAAGGCGTGGACATTTACTTCGCCCGCCAGCAGATCGGCGAGCGGCTGAGTTCGATCCGCGACCAACTCCCGCCTGGCGTGGAGACGCAGATGGGGCCGGTGTCCACGGGCCTGGGAGAAATCTTCATGTACTCGGTGGAGCCAAAGCCGGGTTACAAGGACGCTCAGGGCAAAGTGCCTAGCCCGACCGAACTGCGCACCGTCCAGGACTGGATCATCAAGCCGCAACTCCGGCAGGTGCCCGGCGTCAACGAGGTCAACTCCATCGGCGGCTACGAGAAGCAGTACCACGTCACCCCGGACCCGCACCGCCTGCTCGCTTACAACCTGAGCCTGCGCGACATCATGGAGGCACTTTCCAAGAACAACCAGAACGTCGGGGCGGGCTACATCGAGCGGAAAGGCGAGCAGTATCTCATTCGCGTGCCCGGCCAGGTCCGCACGGTCGAAGAAATCGGGCAGATCATCGTCGGCTCCTCTGCTGGCGCGCCGGTCTATGTGCGCGACGTGGCCGAGGTGGCAATAGGCAAGGAACTGCGCACGGGAGCCGCGACCATCGACGGCAAGGAGACGGTGTTAGGCACGACTTTCATGCTCATCGGGGAGAACTCCCGCACGGTGTCACAAAGGGTCGCCAAACGCTTGGGAGAGATCAACCGCACCCTGCCGCCCGGTGTGGAAGCACGCACGGTCTATGATCGGACGACGCTCGTGGACGCCACGATCAGGACCGTGGAAAAGAACCTCACCGAAGGCGCAATCCTAGTCGTGGTCATCCTGCTTCTGCTGCTAGGCAACATCCGCGCGGCCATCCTCACGGCGATGGTCATTCCGCTTTCCATGTTGTTTACGGCTACGGGCATGGTCCAAGGCAGAATTAGCGGCAATCTGATGAGCTTGGGCGCGCTGGACTTCGGCATCATCGTGGACGGGGCGGTCATCATCGTGGAAAACTGCATCCGCCGCCTGGCCGAAGAGCAGGGCCACCGGGGAGGGCGGCTGCCGATGGGAGAGCGGTTCGCCGTGGTGCGCGAGGCAACGGTCGAGGTCGTGCGGCCGAGCCTCTTTGGCTCGTTTATCATCATGATCGTCTATCTGCCGATCCTGACGTTGAGCGGCGTGGAAGGAAAACTATTCACCCCGATGGCTTTGACGGTAATTCTTGCCCTGATCGGAGCGATGGTGTTCTCCGTGACGTTCGTGCCGGCGGCGGTCGCCATCTTCCTGTCCGGCAAGATCAATGAAAAAGAGAACATCCTGATGCGCGGGGCGAAGGCTCTCTACGTACCGCTGCTGCGGTTTTGCGTCGTCAATCGGCTGCCGGTTGCCGCTGCCGCTGTGGTGCTGGTGGTGTTGAGTTTTCTGGCGGCGTCACGCATGGGCACGGAGTTCGTGCCGAGCCTGGACGAAGGCGATTTGGCTTTGCAGGCGTTGCGGATGCCCGGCACCGGGTTGGAGCAGTCCGTCGCCATGCAGGGAGCGTTGGAAAAGCGGCTCAAACAAATCCCCGAGGTCAAGGATGTATTTGCTCGCGTGGGCACCGCCGAGGTCGCCAGCGACCCGATGCCGCCTTCCATCGGTGACGGCTACGTCATGCTCAAACCCCCAAATGAGTGGCCTAACCCGGACCGTCCGAAAGCCGAGGTCGCCAGGGACGTGCAGGCAGCCGCCGAGCAGATGCCCGGCAACCTGTACGAAGTGAGCCAACCGATCCAACTGCGCTTCAACGAACTCATCAGCGGCGTCCGCAGCGATGTGGGCGTCAAGGTATTCGGCGACGATCTGGACGAACTCCTGCGCCAGGGACGGGAAATCGGCAAGGTACTGGAACGCGTTCCCGGCGCAACGGACGTGAAGGTCGAGCAGGTCGGTGGACTGCCGATGTTGACGGTGGAACTCAACCGCTCGGCGATGGCCCGCCACGGCTTGAACGTCTCCGACGTGCAGGAAATCGTGCAGATCGCCCTCGGCGGCAAAGCCGCAGGCACGGTGTACGAGGGAGACCGGCGGTTCGATCTCGTCGTGCGCTTGCCCGAAGGGGAGCGCACTGACCTGGAGGCGATCAAACGCATCCCCGTGCCCTTGCCAGACCGGAGCAAGCCCGAGGACGGCGGCGGCGTGCGCCAGATCGCGGCCCACGGCAGCAGCACGGAGCGTGGAGCCATGCCCGCCTTCATCCCGCTTTCCGCCGTGGCGGATTTTAACTTCGCGCCCGGCCCCAACCAGATCAGCCGCGAGAACGGCAAGCGGCGCATCGTCGTTTCCGCCAACGTGCGCGGGCGTGACCTGGGCGGCTTCGTCGAAGAAGTCCAACGGAAGATCAACGAGTCCATCAAGCTGCCGCCCGGCTACTTTCTCGCTTACGGCGGGCAGTTCGAGAACCTGCAATCCGCCACGCGTACGCTCACGGTCGTGGTGCCGGTGTCGTTGCTGCTGATTTTCCTGCTGCTATTCATGACGCTCGGGTCGGTCAAGGATGCGCTACTGGTCTTTAGCGGCGTGCCGTTGGCGTTGACCGGCGGCATCGCGGCTCTGTGGCTGCGGGACATTTCGCTTTCGATTTCGGCGGGCGTCGGTTTCATCGCGCTTTCGGGCGTGGCGGTGCTCAACGGCCTCGTGATGATCAGCTTCATCACGCACCTGCGCCAGCGCGGTGATGACGTCGACGCCGCCATCGCACACGGCGCGCTGACCCGGTTGCGGCCCGTCCTGATGACAGCGTTGGTAGCGGCCCTCGGATTCGTGCCGATGGCATTGGCCCACGGCCGGGGAGCCGAAGTTCAGAAGCCTCTTGCCACCGTGGTCATCGGCGGGATCATCTCCTCGACTCTGCTGACCCTCCTGGTTCTGCCCGCGCTTTATCGTCTCTTCCACCGCCCCGACGAATCGGCCCCCGCGCCTGCTGGCACCGGAGCGAGCGACGACACGGCAGTAGGCACCGGTGATCCGCGCCGCCTGTCGCAACCTGTGTGAAGCCTTTCGGTGAAATCCGCGCTCGCTCTGATTGAACCTTATATTCTCAAATTCCTGCCTGATGAAAACTCCGGTCGATACGCTCCGCTTCCCGTTAGAGCCTGTCATGAACTTGAGGTGAGGTAGGGCGATCGGGTGAGCCGCGGACTTTATCATCCGGTTGGCGCACACCGATCTTCTCTGGCTGTAACGCTTGGTGTGAAATTGAAGGAAGGTGTCCGAGCCGTTAGCTTGGAGAGGATTTCCTGCCAGGGAAAAAACTTCTTCAAACGATGATCGACCCAGACACCTTCCTGACGGCACTTTACGTCACCGCCGACGACTTTTTCCAGCGCGAAGATGGCTCCGCGAGCTCATCCAAGCCTGGACGGCCGGCGTCGCTTTCGCGCAGCGAGATCGTCACCCTGGGCCTGTTCGGCCAGTGGTTTGGCTTTGGCGGCGAGCGTGGCTACTGGCGTTGGGGCAGCCGGCACCTGCGCGCCGCCTTTCCCACCCTGCCCTGCCGCGCGCAGTTCAACCGGCGCT
>CAXUHC010000049.1:0-4750 GCA_964250705.1 uncultured Chthoniobacterales bacterium
CGCGCGCAGCACTTGCGGCCTGCGGAACAGGCCGCCGCCCTGGGGGAAATGGACATTATCCACCCCGGACCGGTGCAAGCGTTCCAACTGGAAGTGATGCGCGCACTGGATCTGAACCCGCTGTCCCGGTCTTCATCGCCATGCCATTGAACACTCCCGTCCATTGGGGGATCGTGGGGTGCGGCTGGGTCGCGCGGGATTACGTGGCCCCGGCGATGGCGGCAAGTTCCACCGTGCGCCTCACGGCGGTCTGCGATCCTGATCCCGCCGCCCTTTCGCGCATCACCAACGGGGTGACCGAGATTACCCAGCACGCGGGGCTGGCGGACTTTCTGGCGACGCCGGGATTGGAGGCCGTCTACGTCGCCACGCCCAATCACCTGCACCGGCCGGTCGTGGAAGCAGCGGCGCGGGCGGGCAAGCACATCCTCTGCGAAAAACCGATGGCGACCTCCTTGGCGGATGCGGAGGCGATGGTCGCTGCCTGCCTGACGAACGGGGTACGCTACGCGACGGCTTTTGACCAGCGGTTCCAGGCACGCCACCGCCGCCTGCGGGAACTGGTGCACGCGGGGCGGCTGGGGGAAATCACCGCCGCCCGGGTGCATTACGCCTGCTGGACGCCCGCCGACTGGTCGCCGCCCACGACGGAAGGCGCGCACGACAACTGGCGGGTGGACCCCGCTCGCGCCGGGGGCGGGGCGTTCATCGACCTCGCGCCGCACGGACTGGACCTCGCCCAGGTGCTGCTCGGCGAGCCATTGGTAGAAACCAGGTGCTTTCTGCAACGCCGGGTCTTCGATTATCCCGTGGACGACGGGGCAGCCCTCATCGGGCGGTTTCGTTCGGGCGCGCTGCTCCTGTTGAACGTGGCTTATAATTGTCCAGACCATTTTCCCCGCCGCACGCTGGAACTGATCGGCACCCGCGCGATGGCCATCGCCCAGGACACGATGGGGCAAACTCCAGGCGGTTCCCTGAAACTGATAGACGCTGCTTCCGGGACGACGGAGTTGATCGACATTCCGACCAACGAGGACGTTTCGCCGTTCGCCGCCGGAATCGACGCGTTTTCCCGTTGCCTGCGTTCGGGCGAACCGTTTCCCTATCCACCCGAGCATGATCTGCACACCATGCGTCTACTCGCCACGGCGACACGGGATTAATCATTTTTCGCCGTGAGTTTGCCTCCCTACGTTTGCACGAACTGCGGTTTCTGGCAGCGGAGCTTCGCCGTGCCCGCGAGTTGTCCCGTGTGCCTGGATTTCCGACACACCCCGGCAGAAAACGGCTTTGAATTTTGGAGTGTGGAGGAAGCGGCCCGGAGAATCGCTACCACTTGGCATGAAGACGAAAATGGAGTGTTGATCCTTCGCAGCGCACCCGCCCTCGGCATCGGTCCCAGCGGTCACCTGTTTTCTCTGCCCGGGGGCAACCTGCTTTTCGAGAATCCCGCCTGGTATTCCGAAGCGGCTTTGGCAGAAATTGCCGCCCGTGGTGGGGTGCGTTGGCTGGCCGCGTCGCACCCGCACGCTTACGGCGGGTTGTGGCAGGTACAGGAACGCTTTCAGCCGGAGACGGTCGCCATCCAGCGGGAGGATTTGCCTTGGACAAATGCTTTCCAAACGAATCATCCATACGACGAATTTCTGGAGCTTGCGCCTGGCGTTGAACTCCGTCACACGGGCGGTCATTTCGACGGGCACGCCGTTCTCCATTGGCGTGACCGGCGGACCTTGTTCGCGGGCGACATGGTCAAGTTTCACCTGTCGGAAAATCCGCCGGGCATTTCCACGCACAAGGGATTCAACCGGCGCATCCCGCTGAGCCACGCGGAAATTCGCCGCTATCGGAAAGTCGTCGAATCACTGGATTTCGACGAAACTTACACCACGTTCGAGCACGCCCCCAAGGGCGTCGGCACGCGGGCCGCGGTCTTGGGTCTTTTCCAAGCCCAGATGAGCGGGACGCCCTTCTTCGGCCCGGTGCCACTGCTTCCGGTGGCCGAAGCGGAGAGTCGTTCAAGTATCGATGCTCCTGAAAGCAGCGACGCGGCGGCCCTGGCGGCCTACCGCGCAGTTTATGCCCCGGCGCTGGCGGCAGGCGCCCGGTGCTTCGAGTTTTCCCAAACGTCTTTGGACCGGCTCGATCTGCCGCTTTGGACCGTCGCCTCCGTGGATGCCGATGGGGCGCTTTCGGACGGTTTCGGTTACGGCCCGACCTTGGCCGCCGCCCAGGCCAGCGCGTGGGGGGAAGCCGTGGAATGGCACCTGGCCCACGAGTGGTTTCGCCGCGCGCCGCGCGTCCGCGCTACCTTTTCGGCCCTGCGGGCAGACAGGAAATCCGTGCTCGACCCCGTTTCGCTTTGCTTGTCCGCCGGCAGCCGTTACTCGCACGACGGCACTACCCTGGACTGGGTAGAAGCCTGTCGCCATCCCACGCAAGAACCCGTGCTGGTTCCCGTGGAATTTGTGGCCCCTCGCTTTGCCGATCTCGGCTCTGGTTTTTACCGCGCCGCCGCCCTGGCCGTGCCCATCACCAACGGACTGGGCGCGGGCCTGACCCGGTCGCACGCTCTCGCGCACAGCATCTTGGAACTGCTGCAACGCGACGGCAACAGCGTGCATTATCGCGCGCTGGACCGGGGGCTGCTCGTTGATCTCGGCGAGGGGTACAAACAGGTGCGCGATCCCCGGACGCGCTCGCTCCTGCAAACCCTGGGGGCGGCGGGCGTCGAAATCCTCGTCAAGCTGGCCGACGACAGCTTCGGCCTGACCAACCTGTACGTGGTCGGTTACGACCGCGATCCCGGCCAGGCTCCCCAGGCGATCAGCCTGAGTGCGTGCGGCGAGGCCGTGCATCCCGACCGCGAACGCGCGCTGGCCAAGGCGCTGCGCGAATTCGTTTCCGCCCGCGCCCGCAAGGCGTTCAACCACGGGCCGCTCGCACCGGTCCGGGCGGTCGCACCGCCGGGCTATCTGGAAGCGTTCGGCCCGGCGTCCCTCCGCAGCGAGGACGACCGTGCCTTGGGCGAGATGCAACGCTGGGTGCGGCTGGACCACGCCGCTTATTTCGAGGAAATCCGCCACCCGCTTTTCGACGTGCGCGCCCGCGTGCGTTTCGACGAATTGCCGACCACCGGCATCGCGGATTCCGATGCTCTGCTCGAAGTCTTGACCGCGCGCCTCGCCCAGGCCGGGTTGGAAATATCCTATGTGGACTTCACGCCGCCGGGGTCCCCTGCCGTCGCGTTGAAGGCCATCGTGCCCGGCTTGGAGGTGGAGACGATGACCTACCAACGCATCGGCGCGCGGAATCTCCGCCGGTTGCTCTCCCGGGGTTCGCCGCTGGTCGGCGTGGGAGATCGTCAACGTCCGGCGGCGGCCTTGCCGATCCGCCTTACACCCGCCGCCGCGGCCACCTTCGACGGTGAACCGTGGTTCGATCCCGCCGCGCTGCGCCGAGCGGTTGGACCCCTTTATCCTCTGTACCGCGAACCGGGCCGCCACGTGGTCGCCATCCTCGAAGAACAAGCCCGCGCCAGCCGCTGATTTCCTTCCACCCGTGCGCATCTGCTTTTTCTCCCGCCGTTATTTTCCCGCCATTTCCGGGATGAGCGTTTACGCGCAAAACCTCCTCCGTGAGCTCGTCGCGCTCGGTCATGAGGTCACGCTGATTTCCCAATACCGTGGCGATGAAACGGGCACCCGCGTCTACGGCGGCGGGCCGCCCCCGCCCGTGCCCGGCGTGCGGGTGATCGGACTCGAAGCCCTGGGCGAGCAGGAGCAACCGGTCGCCAACTTCGAGCGGGACATCGAAACGATGGTGCAAACCGCCCTGGCCGAACACGCGCGGACTCCCTTCGACCTGCTCCACGCCCAGTACGGCTATCCGACGGGTCTGGCGGCTCTGGAAACCTCCAAGCGTCTCGGCTTGCCGAACGTCGTGTCGATCCAAGGCGGCGACGGCCACTGGGTCGGCGTCGACTGCTGCGCAACGCACCGCGAAGCGATGCGGGTCGTCCTGGACCACGCGGGCGCGCTGCTCATCGGCTCGCGCTCCTTTGCCGAAGAGGTCCGCGCGAACCACGGCACGCCGCCCGCACGTTGGACCATCGTGCCGGGAGCCGTGGACGCCGCCCGCTTCCGGCCCCGCGCGGACTGGCAGACGGGGGAGTGGATCGATCCCACGCAACCGACCATTCTCTACCACGGGCGGGTGGACCGGCGCAAAGGCGCGCTGGATTTGTTGGATGCCTTCGGGACGTTGCGCCGCCGCGGCCATCCGCTGGCCCGACGCACGCACCTGCTTTATTCCGGCATCGGCCCGGACAGCGCCGCCGTGGCCGAGCGCGTGCAAACCCTCCGGCTGGACGATGCTTTCACTAGTTTGGGTTACGTCGATTACGCCGACGTGCCGGCGGTGTATCGCCGCGCCGACCTGTTTGCCTCGCCGACCTATTCCGAGGGGTTTTCCAACACGATCCTGGAAGCGATGAGCGCCGGTCTGCCCATCGTCTCGTGCCATGCCGTCGGCGTGGTGGATTGCCTGCGCGACGGCGAGAACGGCCTGCTGGTCCAGCCCGGCGACATCCATTCCCTGGCCGACGCCCTGGGCCGCCTGCTCGACGATGCCGCGCTGCGCCGACGCCTGGCGGAACGCGCGTTCGAGGAAGTCCATCGCTTGTACTCCTGGCCGGTCGTCGCAAGGCGGATCGCCGGATGCCGTCGGGCGACACGCCGTCGTAAAG
>CAXUHC010000049.1:4760-6638 GCA_964250705.1 uncultured Chthoniobacterales bacterium
GCAAGGCGGATCGCCGGAGTGTACGCGCAGGTCCGGGCGACCGCGCCCGACAATGATTGGACCCTGCGCGCCCCGATGGACCCGGCCTGCCGCTACCGCACCGCGCCGCACCTGCTCTGAAGAAAAGGATGAAGGATGAAGGCCAGAGCAGAAAGCATTGTTCCATCTCCCACGTTTCGCATTTCGCTTCCGTCCTCTCCGCCTTCATCTTTCATCCTTCATCCTTTTCTTCCATGCCCACGGCGCTTTTCCTCTCGCCCCACCTCGACGACGTGGCTTTCTCTTGCGGCGGCACGTTGCTGCGGCTGACCGGCGACCCCCGCTGGCGCGTGGTTCTCTGCACGATCTTCACCGCTTCGGTGCCCGACCCGCAGGGGTTTGCCCTCCGCTGCCAGACCGACAAAGGCATCCCGCCAGAGACGGATTACATGGCCTTGCGCCGGGCGGAGGACTCGGCCTTCGCCGCCTTCGCCGAGGTCGATGATTCACGGCACCGGGACTTCCGCGAAGCCCCGCACCGCGGCTACGACACCCCGGCGGGTTTGTTCGCGGGTGTCCGCGATGAAGACACGATCTGGCAGTCTTTGAGCGATGATCTGGCCGGACTGGACGCCGGTCTTCGCCCCGATCTGGTCTTCGCGCCGCAGGGCCTCGGCAACCATGCCGATCATCTGCAAACGGTCCGCGCGACGCTGGCCGCCTGGCCCATCGAACGCGTCGTGTGGTACCGCGACACCCCTTACGCCATCCGCGAACCGACCGCCCGGCCCGCCGCCTTATTGCGGCTGGAGGAAGACCTTTTCCCCTGCCGGGTGCCGCTGCCGCCTGCCGTGCTGGACCGCAAAATCGCCGGGTGTGCCCTCTACGCCTCGCAAATCGGTTTTCAGTTCGGCGGGCTCACTGCTCTCCGCGAAAAACTCACCGCCTTCCACGCACGCGAAGCGGACGCAGGCTCCCCGGTCCCCGCCGCTTACGCCGAAACTTTCCTCGGGCACCCTTGCGTAGTTTCCGCCCTCCCCGGATGAACTTTTCCCCCGCCCAAGCCATCGCTGCCTATCGCGCCGCCCTGCCGCCCGGTCGGTTGCTGGAGTTTGCGCTGACCCCGCTGGACCGGCTCGGCATTCCCGTCCAGACCCTCACGCTCGTCCCTCCGCCTGAAGCAGGCGGCTCCGTCCCATCCCGGCCGCTGCGCGCGGGGACCGGCTACGGCGAAACGCCGGAGGCCGCTCGGGTGGGAGCCTACGGTGAACTCACGGAGGAAGTTGCTTCCAGCCTGGCCCTGGCCCGGCTGCCACGCCTGACCGGTTCCTACGGCGAAATGCTCACGCGGCACGGTGGGCGGGGCGTCATCGATCCCGTCACGCTCTGCCTGGAAGCGGGCAGCCCTTACACGCCGGACACCATCCTGGAATGGATGGAAGGCCGCCGCTGGTCCACGGACGAACCGGTTCTGATCCCGGTGGAATTCGTGGCGTGCGCGGGGATGGACGTACCGCCGCGGCCCGGCGTGAGCCGCCTGGTCACCCCGATCACCAACGGCCACGGCGCGGGCACCACGCTGGCGATGGCTCAGTCCCACGGGTTGCTCGAACTCCTGCAACGCGACGGCAACAGCGTGCATTACCGCGCCCTGGCCGGTACGACGGCCATCGACCTGGATACCATCACCGATCCCCCCGCCCGCGCGCTGCTCGACCGTTACGATGCTGCCGACATCGAAATCATCATCAAGGTCGCGGCGACGGACTTTGGATTCACGAACCTTTACGTGGTCGGCTACGACCGTTCGGAAGCCGGCGGCGGCCTGCCGGTGATGGCGGCGGCGTGCGGCGAGGCGGTGCATCCGGTGCCGGAAATCGCGTTGCGGAAAGCGTTGCT
>CAXUHC010000049.1:6648-19810 GCA_964250705.1 uncultured Chthoniobacterales bacterium
GTTGCTGGAATTTGCTTCCTCCCGCGCACGCCTGGCGTTGTTCCACGGACCGTTGGAGATGGTCGAACGAGCGACTCCGCCCGGCTATCTCGAAGCGTACCGGAGAATGATCAATCTCGCCGACGAAGAACCGCATGGGCTGGCCGGGATGCAACACTGGGTCACGCTCGATCTGGCTGGGATGCGTCGGGTGTTGGACCCGGTGTTCACCGTGAACGCACGCCGTACGTTCACTGATCTGCCCCGGCCCGAAAGCCCCGCGCCCGTTTGGGATCATGCTGCCCTGTTGCGTTTCACGGCGACGCGGTTGGAGCAGGCAGGTTTCGTGGTGCTTTGCGTGGACCTCTCTCCGCCCGGAACCGGGATTCACGCCGTCAGAATGATCGTCCCCGGCCTGGAGGTGGAAACCATGAGCTATCGCAGGATCGGCGAGCGCAACGTCCGCCGCTTGTTGGCGCGACAAGCCGCTGATGCCGGCTTCCCGACCCTGGTAAGACTTGGCAACGCGCCGGAAAAAAATTTATCGATTCCACTCACCGTCCTCGCCCGCCAACGTCTCGGCGGAGATGCCTGGTTGGAGCATTCCAGGATGGCTGAGGTGATGGAGAATCTCTACGTTCTCTACCGGGAACCCAGCCGTCACGTCACCGCCTTCTCCCGTTCCAACCGTTTGTAAAATCGCCGATAAACTCACCGCTCAGGATGCACGCGGCTGTTTCAAACCCTGCGAGTTCCCCGTCATCGATCATCTACCCGATACGCCGTGCGTCGTAGCCAAAGCGCACCGCCATCGGTTTCTTGATTTAGAGCGCGTCCCGATTGGGCAAGCCTGCGGGCTGTGGCCACGGCGCCCTGTCGCCGTGTCTGGTCCTGTGCGGACACGGCGACGGAGCGCCATCCCTACAACCGGAACTCGCCGCTTATTCCTTCGAGACGCGCTCTGGAAGCAGCGCCTCTACGCGGAGGAATGATCCAGCAAGAATTTTTCGACGGCATCGACCCGCTCTTCCACGCTCCCCGCAACCACGATCCAAGGCTGGCTGGTTCGCGCGAGCTGTTCGAGATACCACGCGTGCTGACGTGCTCGGAACGCCTCGTCTTGCCGGGTTCCGTCCTGCACAAAAGGGATGTCCGGGGCGCAGAGCACCACCAGATGATAACGGCGACGCGCGAGTCGTTCGAGGCTCTCATCCGCTCGCCCGAACATCGCGTGGCTATAAAAAAGGGTCGTCAGCGGTGACGTGTCGCAGATCAGAAACCGATGCGTGCACGCCGCCGCCTCGGTTTCCATTGCGACTTGCCGCTGGCCGATGCGCAACAGGTCTTCGTACGACAGGTTGCCGTCGCGTTCGACCCAGAGTTCACGCCCATATTCCGGCACGAATACGCTGCCCAGACGTTCCGCCAACGCCATGGAAAGAGTTGTCTTGCCAGTCGATTCCCCGCCCAGCAGGCACACCCGCTGCACAAAGAATCGATAAACGGCCGCCGACAGATATTCGCGACGCCCGTGAACGTCGGCACGGATGGCCGTACCCGAAATCGGCAGGGCGGTCCGCGCCAGGTCAACCAGGATGTGCCGGACCTCGGGCGTCGTCGGATCGCTCTCTTGGAAGAACCGGGTCAACTCACGCGCGAAACCCTCGCCGTAATCCTCGCTGGTAAACACGGCATCCACGGTCGTGCGGAAGATCTCACGGCACAGCAAGCCGCAAAATCGGCGGTGGGTCCGGTCGTCGGCATCGTTGGCAGGGAGTTTCACGCCGGGCAGGCGCTCGCGCAAGAGTTCGCTCGTCACGACGAGCCGACGCGCGCGCGGGAACAATTCCGCCAGCCAGGCGGCTCGCTCCTCTGACCCGCATCCAGAAAACTCCGGCAAGCTGTAGCTGATGATGAACAACTCCGCGCACGCGGCCTCGGCCCGCTGGAGCAACCATTCGTGCCCCCTGTGCAGCGGGGAGAATTTCCCCACGACCAACCCGCGCGCGAATTGCCGTCCGTCGCTCATGCGGCCTTTTGCCCGATTTGCGCCGCGAGCACCCGCCGCCAGTGCCACAGCGAGACGACGACGTTCACCCAGAACACCGCGTACAACGCGGAGGTCACGTATAACCCGCGTGAGTAGTAGAGCGGCACCGCGACGGTGTTGACCAACAGCCAGCACCACCAGTTTTCGATCCGGCGGCCCATGAGCAAAAACTGCCCGATCACGCTGAAGGCGAGCACGACCGAATCCGCAAACGGCGCGTACGCATTCGTGTACCGGTGCAGCAAGGCGCCGTAACCCGCCGTCACCACGATCCCACCCACCGTCAGCCTGGCCGCCGTTGCCGGACGGGTGCGCTGAACCGGCAATTCTGGCTGTCCTCGGGACCCCCCACGCCATTGCACCCACCCGACGATGCTGGTGACGATGAAAAAGATTTGCAGCGTCACGTCGGCGTACAACTGCGCGCGGAAGAACACCCACCCAAAGAGCACGCACCCGACGATCCCCGTCCACCAGGTCTGCACGCGGTTGCGGCCCGCCAGGATGATCGACAGCGCGTTGAACGCGTTGGCGGCAATTTCCCAGGTGGAACTCATGCCGTGGCCCCCTCCAGGGCGGAAGTGTACTGGATCACCTTGCCATCGAAATGGTCGGTGCGCTCCACGTCAAGGATTTGCGCCGCGCCGAAGAGTTGGCGCAACGCGTGGCGGATGGCGTCAGTGTCATCCACCGGCGCGCGATAGGTAAGACGCAGCGCGCCGCCGGCGGACTGGTGCAAACGATATTGGGCGAGCGCGAGCGTCTGCAAGGCGTGGGTGACCTCCAGGTTGTTGATCCATTCGCCCGCGGCGATGCGGTAGCGCACCGGCGGGCGGCCTTCCAGGTCGCGCAGAACCGGCTCGGGGCCGCCCCCCTCCTGCCAGGCGGCGTGGTCTCCCGTGCGGTAGCGCAACAGGGGCAGACAGTGGTTGAATCCGCCGGTCAGCGTGATTTCGCCCCGCGCGCCGGGCGGCACGGGGCTGCCTCCCGCGTCGAGGATTTCCACAAGCAAACGCGGTTGGAGCAACACGTGCCCGCCGCGGGAAGGATCGTAAACCGCCACGGGTCCGGCTTCGTTCATGGAATACAGGTCTGCCACGGGGCAGTCGAACCGTTCTTCCAGTCGTCGGCGCAAACCCGGCAGGAGCGCCATCGCCGTGGACAACAGGGCGCGCGGACGGCAGGTCAGCGGCAGGTTAAGCAGTTCCCCGAAGGAGATGGGGTCCCCCGCGAATACCTCCGGATTCAGGTCGTTGAGATAAGCGGCGCGGTCGTCCGGGTGTCGCCAGTCGTCCGGGTGGAGGTTGATCTTCGCCAGACCCGCTTCGTCCATGGTGGGCGTGACGGAAACGTAGGTGAAACATTTCCGCTGCCAGCCCAGCAGCACGACGCCCACCCGGCCGCTTCCGGCCTGGAGTTCCACGCCGTAACGCCGCAACGCCCGCTTGTGAAAGCCGAGGTAGCTCGCGGCGACGGTCGGGTGCGAGGGCAGCAGGAGCGGATGCCCGGTCGTGCCGCTCGTGCTGAAGTACATCATGCGTTCTAGCGGCACGTCGTCCGGGACGAATTGCGCCACGTCCCGGCTCAGGTCCGCGCGGCTGGTGGTGGGCAGATCGGCCAGCCGCAGCGGTGGCGGCCCGTAGCGGCGGTAGAACGGCACCTGCTCCAGACACCGCGCCACGAAGGGCGGGAGCCAGGGGGGCGGCATGGACCCCGCGCCCGGCCCCCAGCCAAAGCGGGCGGCGAGCGTTTCCTGCTCGAAAGCGCGCACGGTCGCCACCTCTGCCGCCGTCAGCCGGTTGCCGCTCTGGTTGCGGTAGATGGGCGCGTGGGGATGCTCGCGCAGCCGTCGGAGCATCCGGCGGCCCCCCGCCGTCAGCGTCGGGTAGCGCTCGGCGTCCGTCGGCGATGCGTCGGTCGCGGGGTTCATTCGCGGGTGTACTTGTCGGCGGATTCCTGCGCGGCTTTGCGGACGAGGGCTTCGCGCACGGCGCGGGCGCGTTCCTCGGCGGCGCGCGCGGCCTGCATCACCCGGTTGCGCTCGCTCGAGGAGATGCGCGTCAGCCGGTCCTGCGCCTGGGCGACGGTTTCGCCGTCGGGGCGGCTGCCCAGGCGGGCCAGCGCCAGCCGGGCCAGTTCCTCGCGCCGGTCGGGATCGGTCACGAACCGGTCGGCCGGGTTGTCGGCGGCGAGTTCGCTCGCGCCGGGGCCGAGGAGTTGCCACACGCCCGCCATGTCCAGGTGTTCACCGCGGAACCACTCGTCGGCCAGCAGCCAGCAGAGCACCAGCACGAGACACAACCGGTTACGGTCCTGCCGGGCGTTGTCGGACTCGAACACCGCCAGCCGCTCCGCCGCCGCGGGTTCGCTCCCGAGCAGGTCCAGCAGGTCGCCCACCACCGCCGCCACCGCCACGCTGCCGGTGCTGCCGATGCGCGGTGCCGCGAGGAAGTCCGCCGGGGTTTCCGCCAGCCGTCGGGTGAGTAATTCCAGGGGTGGTCCTGCGCGCTCCATCTGCGTTCGGTTCGGTCGAAAACTACCGGACTGCCCGTGGGCGGCGGCCCTCCCCGTAGCGTTGGCGGCTGAATTGCCGTGCAAACTCCACCAGATCGTCCCAGGCCGCCACGCGGTAAACGCTCCATTGCGCTTCGTCCCGCGCGCGCCGGAGCCATCGCAGCGCCACGGACCGCCCCGCTTGCGCCTCCCAGTTCCCGGGGAGGTTGAGCACCAGGGTACCGCCGCCCCGTGCCCGGTCCAGCGCCTCGTTCGCCACGAGCCAGCCGCTCCGCCCCCGCTCGTCGTCGGTGTCGAACATCGTCGCCGCGCCGTCGTCCGAGACGACCAAGATGTGCGCCGGGCGCGCGTCCCCTTTCCTCGCGGCGTGGGTGTCCCGCAACACGTGGAGCGGAAACGCCGTCGCTCCGCCGAAGTGCCCGGTCAACACCCGCAAGGCCGCGTCCGTCTCGCGCACAAAGCCGGGGGTCGACGTGAACTGGTTCTTGCCGCTCCAGAGCGTCACCTGCACCCGCGCACCCGCCCGCAGGGCGGAAAGGCAGACGACGGTTCCCGCCAGCGCCGGAAACGAGAGCTGCCGCTGCGGGTTCATCATGGACCCGGAACTGTCCACGTACAGGTCCAGGTCCAGCGGTTCGCGGCGTGACTGCTGCCCTTCTATCGTACCGTACACCCGTTGCACGGTGGTCATGCCGGGGATGATGCGCGGGCTTTGCAGCACGCTGCCGAGCCAGTCCGCGTTTTCGATGGGCTGGCCGATGTCCCAGGCTTCGAGTCCCTCCGGCAACGGCTCGTCGCCTTGCGGCCGTTCCCGGCTGGGGAACGGCAGGAGGTGCGGCAGTGCCCGCTCGCGGTAGTAACGCACCGCCACCTCGTGGTCCGAGATGTCCAGGCCCGTTGAGCGGAGGATTTCGCCGTACTCGAACGGCTGGCGCGTCTGGCCGCCCGCGGCGGGAGTCTGGACCGCCGATTCCTCCGGCGGCGCGCTTTCGCCGGGCGCGGCTGCCACCGCCTCATCCTCGGGTCTCAGGCCCGTCAACTCCGGGTCCAGCGCGGGATGCATCGCGCCGGATCGTTCGCCCACCTCCGCCTCGGACAATCCGGCGGGCTGCCCGCCCGCCCCCGCCGCACGGGTGTCGAGCAGCGCCGCCAGCAGTTCGGCGGACCCGCTGTCTTTCATCAGGTAAGGCAGGAGCAGGGCGGCGAAGCGTCCGCTGCCTTCGAGCCAGTCGCGCGCGTACGCCCGGATGAGCCGGGCGCCCAACCGCGCGTCGCCTTCCAGCGCGGCGTCCGCGGCGGTGTCGCCACCGCCGAGCGAACCGTGGTCCAGGCTCCACAAAATCTCGTAGATGCGCATGTACAGCGTCCACACCACCCCTCCGCCGCCGCGCACGCTCAGCGCGCGGTAGACCTCGGATTGCAGGACGCCCGCGCTGCGCTGGAGCCGGTCGTTGATGAGCAGGTCCGTGTAGAGGTTGGCCACGGTGGGGGCCTGCGGCTCCACGGTGGGCAGCGCGGGACGCATCCGCGCGATGGTGCGCGCATGGTCGGTCAGCGTGGCCGGAGCCAGGACGTGGTGGCCGATCTCGTGCGCGAGGACTTCCAGCGCGAAACGCCCCACGCCCGCGGCGGCGACCTGCGGCAGGCTGACGACGATGGCCTGATCGACCAGGCGGATCATCGCGAAGCTGCCGGTCAGCCCTTCCCGGCGCGCGTCCTCGTCGCTCAGGCAGAGCATCGGTGGCCGCAGCCGGGTAAAACGGCTCCAGGTCTCCAGCGCCCCCGGCCACGCCGCCGCCCATTGCCCGCGCAACGCGGCCAGGTCCTCGGGACTGGCGGGCAGGGGCGGCGGGGTGGTTCTCATCGGGAGGCGTCACCGTGCGGCGCGTTGGGCGTCGGGCAAAGCGACCAGGAGAATGGCGTGGCTGTGCGCGGTGGTTAGCGCCAGGGTGGTGGCCGTGGCTGCGATGGTCGTTACGGGGCCGGGCAGCACGAGCGGCAGCGCTTCTCCCGCGATGGCGATGGTGCGGCGTTGCTGGTCAACCCGCGTTCCCCTGGGTGCGCTGGACCGGGGCCGGGCCGCGTCGAAGTCGGCCAACCCGGCCCGGTGAAAAGTCGCGCCGAAGGCGTCGGCCGTCAGGAGCCAGCACCCATCGCCGCTGCGCACGAACAACTGGGTCCCGTCGCTTGCCACCTGCGGGGGCCGCGTGAACAAGCCTCCGAATCCCCGGAAAGCTCCCGCTCGCCCGGCAATCCGCGCGCCGCTCCGGGCCTCGCCGGGCGCGAACCACGGGTCTGCGTGGAAGGCATTCCGGGTGGTCGGCCAATCGGCCTCGCCGGGTGCGCCGACGGCCTGCCGGGCCAGCCTCTCGGGCAGGAGGTCGAGGGTCGTCAACGCCCCGGTGCGGAAGTGCGCCATCCCCGCCCGCCACGCGAGCACCTGACCCAGCTTTAGGAATGTGTCGACCTCCCCGCCGGTCTGCGGCGCGAGCGCGGCCATTTCCGCGATCCATTGCTGCGGGCGCGCGGCGGGGTTGCGGCCCAGGGAGTGCAGGGCGTTGGACACCGCGCCGAGCACGCGTGCGGGCGCGGCCGCCACCGTCAGGGCAGCCACCGGCAGCAAGCCCTGCCATCCTGCGTTGATGAACGGCTGCCGCGCCTGGGGTCCGGCCAGCCCCTGCCCGACCAGTTCCAGGCCGATCTCGTAGGCCGCGAGGCCGGTCTCCGGGGCCGCCGCTGGCTGGACCGCCGCCACGGCCGCCACCACCGGGGCAACGCCCGAGGCGAGAAATTCCCCAAACGCGCTCCCTTCCAGCGCGGGATGCTGTCGGCGCGCCTGGGCAAACCGCGCGTTGCACCACGTTCGGTTCCCGGCCAGGATGGCCGCGAACGGGTCGCCGCTGGGAAGTGCCGTGTTCACAGGAAGTAAACGTCGTGGGCCGAAATCACTGCGTTTTCAACCAGCGCAGGTAATTCGTATAGCGTTGGTGCAGGTGCTTGAGCTTGAGGAGGTCGTCGTACAGGTGCCCGTACAGCTTGCGGCCTTTAGACCACTCCGTGATCTGGCGTTCGATCTTGAGCAGGCGCGCTCGCACGGCGCTTTCCGTCAGCCCGTCCAGACCTCGGCCCAATTCCTCGCTCCACGCGCCGACGGGGTCCTTCCGGTCCAGGTCGAGCCGGTCGTACTCCGCGCCGCTGAGGTCGAACATCCGCCGCAGCCAGCCGACGCGGTCCGTGCGGAACACGCCGTTCCCGGCAGCCTCGAAAAATGGCGCGTCGGGGTCGGGGATCAGCTTGTCGTGCAGCACGAAGGGCAGCACTTGCCGCAAATCCTCCAGGTCCACCGCCGGGGAACCGCGAAAGTACGTCATGGCTTTGGCGTAAATGAGCAGTGTCATCAACGTGCGCACGGACAGGCCGTTCTGCGTCTGGCAGCCGAGGTCCTTGAGCCGGTCCCGGCCCGTGTCCCGCGCCGCGACGCTCGACCACTCCGCCCCGGCCAGCCGCACGGTGTCCTTGGTCTTGCGCTCGAACTGTTCCCCCGCCACCTCGCAGAACTCGAACTGGCTGGCGAAGAACTCCAGCCGCCGCCGGACCGGAACGGGCATCTCCACCGCCCGGATTTCTGCGCCCAGGCGGTCCACCTCGTCTTCACCGAACACGAGCTGGCGCGGCACCAGTTCCTCGGGCCGCAGTCCTTCCTCCACGCGGGTGAGCAGGTCGCCCAGGAAACGCGGGTTGAACGCCAGCGCCTGCACCACCACGTCGATGCGGTCGCGCAGGGCGTCGATCACCTGGTAGGTGCCGCCGCCCCGGTCGTCGTTGGCGGTGAGGAACCACGCGGACTCCGGGCACTCGTAGATCTGGTCGAACACTTCCGCGTAGTTGTCGCCCATCACCGTCAACAGTGCGCTCTGCGTGCGCGTCGGGATGCGGTTGTATTCGTCCACGATCTTGACGCGCGCCGCCAGCCAGCGCCGCCACGCGATGCGGATATCGTCCATCGTCTGCGCGCCGACGAGATCGGCCGGCAGCGGGTTGCCGAGCAGGTCGGCCACGGTCATCTGCGGGTTGCCGTGCTGCATGGCGCGGCGGACCTCGCGCACGGGGTACCCCGCGAGCACGCCCATCAGGATGGCGCTGGCGGTCTTGCCGCGGCCCGGTCCGCCGATGAGCAGGCACTTGCGGCGCGTGGCGAAAGTCAGCAGCGGCAGCAGCACGAAACTGGAATAGCTCTGCGCGGACGGCAGCGTCAGGCGGCTCTGGGAGTCACCGAGCGTGAAGGTCGGCGGCGGCGCGTCGTTGTACTCCACGTCGTAGTGCGGCGAGATGATGGCCGTGTTGACGATCCAGAAGTACGCTTGTCGCAGTTTTTCATCGAGTGGCAGTTGGTCGGAGGCGACTTGGGCGCCGTTGGATGCATTCGTGATCGGACCGCGGTAGAGGTCGGCCACGTCGAAACGGCGCCCGCCATCCGCAGGCTGCGGATTGGTGGGCACCTGAGAAACTCGTTGCAGAAGATCGCGCAAAGCCACGGGTGGAGTTTTTCAGGAAATGCGTGGAAAGGCAACCATGCGAAGTGCCCCCGATTGGGTGAGCGGTCCCGCGTCTCTTTCTGTCATCTTGAGCGCAGCCGGAGGACCTTCCGGCCGTCGGCAGACACTTTCACTCCTCACCGCCGCAGCTTCTTCCACCAGTACCGCGCCATCAGCCGGAAGAACCGCCACCCGTCGCGCACCGGATGGATCGAACTCGTCTCCTCGCCGTACACGGTCGAGATCGGCACCGCCCCGATGCTTTCCCCGCGCCACGAGGTCAGGATCAGCATTTCCGTTTCGTAGTCGAACCGGCCGGTCTTGCTCGCGGCGAGCAGCCGGGGGATCAGGTCGCGGTGGATCATGCGAAACCCGCACTGCGTGTCCGGCACCCGCTGGCCGCACAGCAGGCTGATCTGGCCCGACATGAACAGGTTGGTCAGCTTGCGTTGCCAGGGCATGTCCTCGGTATGATGCATCCGGTTGCCCACGAACAGCTTGTCGCCCCGCGCCGCCGCGGCTTCGAGAAAGCGCGGGATTTCCTCCGGCAGATGCTGCCCGTCGGCGTCGAGGATCAGCACGTAGTCCACCCTCCGCGCGCTCAGGGCGCGCAGACCCGTCTGGATGGCCATGCCCTTGCCGAGGTTCTGCGCGTGCACGAGCACCTCCGCGCCCGCCGCCCGCGCGAGCGCGGCGGTGCCGTCGGGCGAGCCGTCGTCGACGACCAGCACGTCGGGCAGTTGCGCCCGGGTGCGCCGGACCACGTCGGCGATAAAGCGTTCCTCGCGGTAGGCTGGGATCAGGGCGGCGACCTTCATGGATGTTGCGCGCCTTGTCTTAACCTTGATTCCCATGCCCGCGACAAGCTTTAACGCGCCGCGCTCGCGGAAAACTTTTGTCGGCGCGGGTTGGTAAGCGAGCGCGTGCATCAGCGGGCGCCGTCCCGTCGGCTTGGGCAAGGGTGCATATGCCCCCAAACGCAGCCGGTTTCGTGCCCGCGGCTCCGCCTTGCGGAATCGCCCGCGCACCAGAGGCGTCAACCCTCCGCTCTTGAATCTTGATTCTTGGATCTTGGATCTTCCTGCCGCTGCTCGGCAGGCGGCACCGGATGGAAATCGCTCGCGTGGTAGCTCGACCGCACCAGCGGCCCGCTGGCCACGTACTCGAACCCCTTGTTCCGCGCGATCTCTCCGTACAACTCGAACGTCTCCGGCGGGATGTACGCGACCACCGGCAGATGCTGCGGCGTCGGCCTCAAATACTGCCCGAGCGTCAGGACCTGCACGCCCGACGTTCGCAAATCGTCCAGCGCCTGAAACAACTCGTTCTCCGTCTCGCCCAGCCCCAGCATCAGCCCGCTTTTCGTCACGACGCGCGGGCTAATCTCCTTCGCCCGGGCCAGCACGGCCAGTGACGTCGCGTACTTCGCCCGCGAACGCACCAGCGGGGTCAGCCGCTCGACCGTTTCCAGGTTGTGGTTGAAAATCTCCGGCCCCGCGTCGAGCACGACCTTCAAACAGTCGCCCTGCGCGTGAAAATCCGGCACCAGCACCTCGATGACCATCTTCGGGTCCACCTCGCGCACTGCCTGGATCGTCCGCGCGAAATGCTCCGCGCCGCCGTCCTTCAAATCATCGCGCGCCACCGCCGTGATCACGACATGCTTCAAACGCATCCGCCGCACCGCCTCGGCCACGCGCTGCGGCTCATCCCCCTCCAGCGCAAACGGTTTCGCCGTGCTCACCGCGCAAAATCCGCACGCCCGCGTGCAGCGGTCCCCCGCGATCATGAACGTCGCCGTCCCCTGGCTCCAGCACTCCCAGCGGTTCGGGCATTGGGCCGATTCGCAGACGGTGTGCAGTTTCAGGTCGCTCACCAGCGCCTTGGTGGAAAAGAACACCGGGTTGGACGGCAGCCGGACCTTGATCCAGTCGGGTTTCTTCTCGATGTGCAGGCTGGGATCGATCTTCGCGCAGGACATGGCAGTCCCGCAATATGCGGCCCGCCTGCCCACAATGCAACCCTTGCCCCCGCGCACCCCGCCGGGTAGACTCCTCTTCATGGTCGCCATTCTCGAACTGCCGGACATTCGCCGGCTGGTCTCGCCAGTGAGCGTGCGGGAGTACCATCACCTGGCGGAGTTCAACGATGAAACCGGTCGCCGCACGGAGTTGATTCGCGGCATTGTCATCGACAAAATGAGTAAGTTCCCCCTTCACTCACGCCTGTTGCGGCGTTTGTTTCGCCTGGTGCAAGCCGCCGCCGAACTCGTCGGCGGCGTTCTCGTGTTGAAGGAAGAGCCGCTCACCTTCGTCGATTCGGAGCCGGAACCCGACGTCAGTGTGATCGCTGGAAATGAAGACGATTACGCGTTGGCGTCCCACCCTGCCACCGCCGTGCTCGTCATCGAAGTTGCCGTCACCAGCGTCGTCCTCGACCGTGAAAAGGCCGCCATCTACGCCGAGGCCAACGTCCCGGAATATTGGATCGTCCTGGCGAACGAAGCCGCCATCGAGGTCCACACCGCTCCCGTCGCGGGCCGCTACACGCAACACCGCGTCTACGCGCGCGGCGAAACCATCCCCAGCACCGCTCTCCCCACCCTGCGCGTCGAACTCGACCCCCTCTTCGCCGGTTAATCTTCCTCCCTCTCCTCCTCTTCCCCTCTGCGAGCCTCCGCGCCTCTGCGTTGATCCTCCGCGCCCCCGTCCAAACCGCGCCCATCCCTCCCCTCACAGCTTCCCCACGAACACCCCCTGGATCACCAGTTCGTGCGCCGGATGAATTTCCCCGTGCGCGGGATTCGTGGACTCGCTCTTCAAGAACGCGCCCGCGGGCCGCTTCCGCGTCTTGAGCCGTTTGAGACACGTTTCGCCGTCGATCAACGCGGCCACGATATCCTCCGGCTGCGGCTCCCGCTGTTCGGGACTGAGCAACACCACCACGTCCCCGTCGAGCACCGGCGTGGGTCGCGCCGCGTTCATGCTGTCGCCGCGCACTTCCAGCCCGAACGCCCCCTCGGGAAATTGACCCCGCCGCACCTGCACGGTCTTGAGCGGACGCCGCCGCATCACTCCTTCGCGGGTCTGTGGCCAACCGGCAGGCAGTGCGCCGAAAATCGGCAGGCTCACCGTATCGATGTCCCTCCACACCGTCCGCTTTTCTTTGGCCGCCGCCTTCCTCCCTCCGGCCTTTGCCTTGGCCCCCTTACCCTCGGCCTGCTGCCTTTCGGCTTCCCGCGCCTGGGTCAACTCGGCCTCCGTCTCCCGCACCCAGCCTTCGATCTCGTGCAAATGTCGTTGCGCCGCCTGCGCCGTTTCCTGCAGTTGCTGCCGTGCGCCGTGCAGCCAGCGCAGATGCCGCGCCAGTTCGGCCTCCGTGCGCGGTCGCCCGCCGCCTCCCGGCGGCACCGGCGGGTTGCTCGCCGAGCGCGCTTCCGTGTTCACCACGCCGGTTTCACTTTCGGCTTGTTCGAGCCGGTAGAGCGCCGACGCCTTCGGCGGGTTCTGTCCGGTGCGATAATAGTGCAAGGTCGTGCGCGAGACCCCCAGCAGCTCCGCGATTTCCGTCTGCGACCTCCCGGTCACCGCCTGCAAAGTTTGCACGCGGCTGTTAAAATTCGTTAATTTGTGTTCAATTTCCACTTGATAACCAGTTCAAAGGGGTTCAATGATGTTCAATATGTCTGCGAATCCGTCTTTGTCCAAGTCAAAAGGGTTGACTGCGAACCACGTTTCGCAGGAGCCGCTTTTGACCGCTTGCGACGTGGTGCGGATGGGCGACGGCAGCTTCCACGTGGTTCCCCGCCGTCCGCAGAGTAAGATGACGATCAAGGAAGCCGCACGCATCGCTCACTATTCGCGCGACACGATTTATCGGCTGTCTCACTCCGGCTTCGTGACGGGTGAACGGCAGAGCCCGCGCAAGATTTTGATCGACGTGGAAAGTTTGCAAGCCCATCTGGAAGCGGTCCGCGAACCCGAGTTCTGGACGCCCGAGCGCCGTCGGCGCTACTGGGGCGCATGAGCCGGCCGCCGCCGGCATTCCAAGCCAAGGTAGGGAAGAGCGTCCTCGCTCCTCCCTA
>CAXUHC010000050.1:0-7778 GCA_964250705.1 uncultured Chthoniobacterales bacterium
CGGCGGCCCGGATGGGCGTGGGCGTGGCGAGAATTTCGGCGTCGGACGTCTTCCGCTCGCGCGCCGTCGGCATCCTGCTACAGTGAGCCCACTTCCACCCATGAACAAACCCCTGCCGCGCTTCCTGGCTGCCGTGTTTCTGATGATTTCCTTTCTCTCTGCCGCCGCCGTTGCCGCTCCTCCCACGCTTGACCCCGACGCGGCGAAAGCCCCCGCGGCCGCGCGGCGGCCCAAGACCGTCGGCCTGCACGGCGACAAGATCGAGGACCCTTATTTCTGGCTGCGGGAAAAGACCGATCCCGCCGTCATCGACCATCTCAACGCCGAGAACGCGTACACGGCGGCGGTCGTGGCGCCGTTCAAGCCGTTTGAAGACGCCCTCTATCAAGAGATGCTGGGCCGGATCAAACAGACCGACGTTTCCGCGCCGTACCTCCAGCGCGGCTACTGGCTCTACCAACGCACGGAAGAGGGCAAGCAGTACCGCGTGCTCTGCCGCAAGCAGGGCACGCTCGCTGCCCCGGAAGAGGTGATCCTCGACGTCAACAAGCTGGCCGAGGGGCAGAAGTTCATGTCGCTGCGGGTCTTTGCCTACAGCGACGACAACGCGCTGCTCGCATATTCGACCGACGTGAACGGCCACCGCGATTATGATTTTCACCTGAAGAACCTCGCGACGGGCGAGGAAATCAAGACGCCCATCGGCAAGGTGGGAGACGTGACCTGGGCGGCGGATAACCAGACGATTTTCTACGCCACCGAGGACGACGCGAAACGTTCCTACCGGTTATACCGCTACACGCTCGGCGAAAAGGAGCCGACGCTGCTTTTTGAAGAGAAGGACGAACTCTTCGACGTGGGCGTGGACCGCTCGCGCGACGGCAAATACCTGTTCGCCGGATCGGTCAGCAAACGGACGAGCGAATTCAAGTTTCTGGCGGCGGACGATCCCAGGGGGGAGTTCAAATTGGTCGCGCCGCGCCGCGAGGAGATCGAATATTATCCCGAGCACAAGGACGGCGTGTTCTACATCCGCACCAACGACGGGGCGAAGGAATACCGTGTGGTGACCGCGCCGGTGGCGACGCCGGGCGTCGAGCATTGGAAGGAGTTCATTCCGGGTCACGACGGGAGGAAGATCGAAGATTTCCAGACGTTTCGGAAGTTCATGGTGGTTTTCGAACGGGAGCACGGGTTGACGCATTTTCGCGTCCTGACCGACGCCTCCATGCCCACGGGGAACCGGATTCCGTTGCCCGAGCAGGCCTACGACGCCAGCCCGGGGGAGAACCCGGAGTTCGGGACGGACACCTACCGCTTCGATTACCAATCGCCGGTGACGCCGCCGAGCGTGTACGACTACAGCGTGGCCAAAGGCACGGAGACCCTCGTCAAACAGAACGACGTGCTGGGCGGGTATGATCCGACGCGCTACGTGGTCGAGCGCAAGGAGGTGACGGCGACTGACGGCACGAAGGTGCCGCTGGACATCGTGCGCCGCAAGGACGTGGCGCTCGACGGCAAGGCCGCGTGCTGGTTGTACGGCTACGGGTCGTACGGCATTTCCATCGACCCGTCGTTTTCCGCCAGCCGGGTGTCGCTGCTGGATCGCGGCGTCATCTACGCCATCGGCCACGTCCGCGGCGGCGGCGAACTGGGGGAAGCCTGGCGCGACGCGGGGCGCATGATGACCAAGAAGAACACGTTCACCGATTTCATCGCGTGCGCCGATTATCTCGCGGCCAACGGATACACCACGCACGACCGCTTGGTAATCGAAGGCGGCAGCGCGGGCGGGTTGCTCATCGGCGCGACGCTCAACCTGCGGCCCGACGTGTGCAAGGCCGCCGTGCTGGCGGTGCCGTTCGTGGACGTACTCAACACGATGAGCGACGCCACCCTGCCGCTCACGACCGGCGAATACATCGAATGGGGCAACCCGAACGACAAGGCCGCCTACGATTACATCAAGAGCTACAGCCCTTACGATAACCTCGCGGCGAAGAACTACCCCGACATTTTGTGTCTGTCCTCGCTCAACGACAGCCAGGTGCCTTACTGGGAGCCGACCAAATACGTCGCCAAGCTGCGCACGCTGAAAACCGACCACAACCCGCTGCTGCTCAAAATGAACATGGACGCCGGACACGGCGGAGCATCGGGCCGCTACGACCGGCTGCGCGAGGTTGCTTTTGAATACACGTTCGGGTTGGCGGCACTGGGGTTGGCGAAATAAATCTCCAAAATCAACGGGTAGGGAGGAGCGTCCCGGCTTCTCCCTGATTTACCCGCTGTGCTTGGAAACCGGTGGGCAAGCCGCGTGAGCACGGCACGCCAAAAGCGGAGGACGTTTGCCTGCTCGCGCCGCCGGCGTTTCGGTTTCGAAGCGCGGTCGCGCATTCCAGGGAGGAGCAGGGACGCTCCTCCCTACCAGCGTTTACGATCAAACGAGCGCCTGCGGGTTGTCCAGCAGGCGGTTGAGATTATAGGCTGCGCTGATGAGTCCCAGGTGCGTGAACGCCTGCGGGAAATTGCCCAGGTGTTCACCGCTCGGCCCCAGTTCCTCGGCGTATAAGCCGAGGTGATTGGCGTAACCGAGCATCTTCTCAAAGACGTAGCGCGCCTGTTCGAGGTCGCCGCTGCGGGCGAGGCATTCGACGTACCAGAAAGAGCACATGCAAAACGTGCCTTCGCCGCCGGATAAGCCGTCGTCGTTGCGATAGCGGTACACGAGCGAATCCTCCACGAGATCCTTCTCGATGGCGCGCAGGGTGGACAGCCAGCGCCGGTCGGTCGGGCTGAGGAACCGCACCATCGGCATCATCAGCGACGAGGCGTCCAGATCGTTGCGCCCGAGGGCCTGGATGAACGCCTGGCGCTGCGGGTCCCAGAAGTCGGTGTAAATCTGCCTGTAAATGTCGTCGCGGGTCTGGAACCAGAGCGGCGGCGGCGTGGGGAAACTACGCTTTCCGGCGAGCCGGATGCCGCGATCCACGGCGACCCAGCACATCAGCCGCGAATAGAGAAATTGCTGGGCGCCGCCGCGCACTTCCCAGATGCCCTCGTCGGGCTGACGATAATTCTTGCACACCCAGTTCACCAGGCGGGTGACATCCTGCCACGCGTCGTAATCGATGGGGCGGCCATACTTGTTGAAAAGATAGACCGAATCCATCAATTCGCCGTAGATGTCGAGCTGGAGCTGGTTGTAAGCGCCGTTGCCGATCCGCACGGGCGAACTGCCGCGGTAACCTTCCAGGTGCGAGAGCGTGATCTCGCTCAGGTTGTGGTGACCGTCGATGCCGTACATGAGTTGCAGGCTGCCGTCGGGTTCGAGTTCGCGGATGCGCTCGCCGATCCAGTGCATGAAAGCGGCGGACTCGTCGTTGTAACCCAGCCGATTGAGGCCGTAGAGAGTAAACGACGCGTCCCGAATCCAGGTGTAACGGTAATCCCAGTTGCGCACGCCGCCGATCACCTCCGGCAACCCGAAAGTGGGTGCGGCGACGATGGAGCCGTACCGCTGGCTGGTCAGCAGCTTGAGCACGAGCGCGGAACGGTTGACCATCTCGCGCCAACGGCCCTTGTACGTGCTGCGCGCCAGCCAATCGCGCCAGAAGTTCATCGTTTCCTTGAAAGATTGCGCGACGAAATGCTCCCCTGCGGACGGCGAAGTTTCGCGGTCGCGCACCTCCTCCAGCACGAAGGCCGCCTTTTGATCCGCGCCCAGGGTGAACTCGGCCACCGCGTTGCCGTTTTCCACGCGCATCGGCACGTCCACCGAACGCAGGCGCATGACGGTCTTGCAATCGCCTTCGCCCACGAAGATAAATTCCCGGTCGGAAAGTTGTTCGACGTGATGGTTGGCGCGGGCGTAGTCGAAACGCGGCGAGCAGACCATGCGGTAGCGCAGTTCGCCGCGCACGGTCTTGGCCCGGCGCACGAGTTGGGTGGGGGTGTCCTGCTCGAAGTGTCCGCCGGTCTTGATCGAAACCGGCATGAAGTCGCTGATCTCGGCGACCCCCTCTGGGGACAGGAAGCGGGTCAGGAGGATGTTGGTGTCCAGCAGGTAGAGTTGCCGCCGCCGCGCGTTGTCGATCAGCGGCGCGATCTGAAAGCAGCCGCCTTTGTTCTTGTCGAGCAGGCCCGCGAAGACAGTGGGCGAATCAAAGTAGGGGAACGAAAGGAAATCAATCGAGCCGTTCATCCCCACCAGCGCGACGGTCTGGAGATTGCCCACGACGCCGTAGTTTTCGATGGGTTGGTAATCGCTCATGGAAAAAAGACGGGGAGGGCTCACGCCGGTCGTTCGCCGCTCAGGTCGTAGCGTTCGAACCAATGACCCAACAACGACAAACCGCCGAACGCTTCCCCCATCAACACCAGCGCCGCGACGAGCGCCGTGGCAGGCAGGATCAAGAATTCGGGCAGGAACGGCGTGGCCACCAGGATGTAAAACACGAACGCCGCGAGCGCCGGCGGCACCACCGCGACGACTTGCACCAGGAACTGGCCGACGACGAAGATCAATCGCTGCCCCATGACCTCGATGCCGCGTCCCCCGGCCTGGGCGGTCGTCCCGGCGAACCACGCGGGCAACAGCAGCGCGGCGGCGTTGGGCACGAGCAGCGAGACGAGGTTGATCGGCCCGACCGCGATGGCCGCCGAGACCGCCAGCGTCACGTGGTTTGTCCAGCGCGGGGGCAGGTCGTCATCGTCGGGCAGCAGCGGGCGGGCGGGCGGATGGGCCAGCAGCGTGGCTGCCAGGACGATGAACACCCATTGAAAAACCGTCAGGATCAACGCCGGCGTGAGCAGTTCGCCCAACGCCACCTGCCAGCCGGGCAGCGGGTACATCTTCAGGAGATCGGCGGCGGCAAGATCCTGGCGGAAGTCCTGCCGGACGAATTGCGGCCCCAACACCAGCGACCACGCCCCGAGCACCAGCGCCATGCCGCCGACGACGCTCGGCCAATTGGTGTGGCCCGCCCCCGCCTGCATCGAGAACCCGACGATGGCGGCCCAACCCACCAATGAGAGGGCAATTCTGGTCGTGAAGAGGCTACCGGCGGAAAGCAGGTTTTTCCACAGGAGCGCGACGGCGGGCATCCCCGTGGGCGACAAACGAAACGGCGCGCGCCGGCGGCGGTGCGGCCTCGCGTGCAGTCCGCGGCCCTCGCGCACCGCCGTGGCCCGCGCGGCGTGCCGTTGCGAAACCGCCAGGCTGGCTTCCTCGAACGCCACGTCGGCGCGCACCACCCACAGGTAATGCAACGCCAGCACGAGGGCCGCCGGGCCCAGGGTCCAGAGGAACAGGTGCGCGTCGCCCGAGGCGAAGTACGGACGCACGATCCAGCGGAACGGCAGCAGCAGCCAGGACATCGGCGGCAACTGCGCGATCTGCCCGACGTAAGACGCGAGGCTCAGGAAACCGAGGGCCTCGCCGCCCGGCAGGGGCGGCAGATCGCGTCCCGTCCAGACCACGGCGACCCCGATCACGGCGGCGAGCAACGCGAGCACCCAGGCGCGCCGCTGCCAGGAAGTCATGCCGCGTTCGAGCAGCAGCGTCCGCGCGAAGGATGACCCGATGATGTGCAGGTTGATCGTGGAAAACAGAATCCAGCAGCCCGCCGCCCGCATGAGCGCGGCGCCGACGCCGTCCGACCAGCCTCTGAGCAGGGTCAGGAAGAACACCGTGAAAAGCACCGCCGTCTGCGCACGGATGAGCTTGAAGTGGATCAGCGTCCGGCGGGGGATCGGGGCGGGAAAGAGAAACGCGATTTCCGCCTCGCTGAACACCAGCGCCGCGCGCGCGTGCGGCACGATCCAGATCAGCACGGCGGCGAGCAGGAGCCCGAGCGCCGCCACCCACTCCCACGCTTGCGCCGGGACGCTGCGGGTAGGAAAGGACGAATGCCGCCCGTAAGAGAAAAACGAACGCGAGAAGATCGACGACAGGTACAGCCCGCCGATCAACGCGCCGACGAGGTAACGGGGGTTGCGCAACCGCCGCACCCTTTGCCAGAGCCGGTTCCTGAACGATTGGGCCTGGAGATAGAGCAGCGCGGAAAACATCGGCTCAATTTGCTCCGGTCGCCGCCCGCGGCGGGTGTTGCTCGGTGGCGCGGAAGAAGATCTCCTCCAGGTCGGGCGGGGCGCCGGCCCCCTGGGGATCGGAGAACTGGCGGACGATTTCCTCCAGCGTGCCGTTGGCCACCGCGCGTCCGCCGCTGAGGATCAGGACGTGCGAGCACACTTCTTCGAGCAACGGCAGCAGGTGGGAGCTGATGATGATGGCCGCGCCGTCGCGGGCGCGCCGCAGGATGCTCGCCTTCATGCGCCGGATGCCGACCGGGTCCAGGCCGGTGAGGGGTTCGTCGAAAAGAATGACGCTCGGGGTGTGCAGCAGCCCGCAGGCGATGGCGAGTTTTTGTTTCATGCCGCGCGAGAGTTCGGCGGGGAGCTGGTCGGCCTTGTCGGCGATTTCCAGTTCCTCCAACAGCGGTTTCGTGCGCTCGCGGTAATCGGCGACCTGATAAATCCGCGCCACGAACGCGAGGTGTTGCTCGACCGTCAGGTAATCGAACAGCCGCGGCTCGTCGGAGAAGAAGGCGAGTTGGCGCTTGGCGGCGAGGGTGTCTGTGGCGAGATCGTGTCCCGCGAGGCGCACGTGGCCGCGCGTCGGCGGGATGATCCCGGCGAGACAGCGCAGCGTGGTGGTCTTGCCCGCCCCGTTGCAGCCCACGAGTCCCAGGACCTCGCCGGGCCGCACCGTGAGCGTCAGACCATCGACGGCGGTGAATTTCTCGTAGAGTTTGGTGAGGGCTTCGGCTTCGATCATGGCTTCGCCCGCACCTTCTTCCTGCTTGCTCGTTGCCGCAAGTTTCCTTCCTTCTTATAAGGTAGGGACGGCTCTCCGAGCCGGTCCTTGGAATCTTCTGGACGGAAGGAGTCAAAGAACCGGCCAAATCTCCCTGGGAAAATAGGGACCGGCTCGGAGAGCCGTCCCTACTTGGAAACGACGCCTGCGGCGGTCACGCGGGTCGGTTGCCGAGAATGCCCTCGATCTTTTCCATCACTTCCGGCGTGAGCTTCGGCACGACATCCAGGGCTTGCAAATTGTTTTCCAGTTGCTCGACCCTTGATGCCCCGAGAATCGCCGTGCTCACGTGCGGGTTTTTTAGGCACCACGCGACGCCGAGCTGCGCCAGGTTCACGTTCAACTCCTTGGCCACTTCGCCGAGCCGCGGAATGATCTGCAACTGACGCTTGCCTTCTTCGTTTTCAAATTTTTCCTTCAACCAGTCGTAATTTTTCAGCGAGATCCGGGTGTCGTTGGGTTTCGCGTCGTTGTACTTGCCGGTGAGAAGCCCGCTGGCCAGCGGCGACCAGATCGTCGTGCCCAGACCGATGTCGCCGTAAAGCGGGGCGAACTCCTTTTCCACTTTATCCCGCGTGAACATATTGTATTGGGGCTGCTCCATCGTGGGCGGCACCAACCCGAGTTCGCGCGCGAGGTTGGCCGCTTCCGTGATCTGCGCGGCGCTCCATTCCGACGTGCCCCAGTAGAGGACCTTGCCCTGGCGGACGAGATCGCTCATCGCGCGGACGGTCTCTTCAATCGGCGTGTCAGGATCGGGCCGGTGACAGAAATACAGGTCGAGATAATCGACCTTCAAACGGCCTAGCGCGGCGTGGCAGGCTTCAAAGACGTGTTTGCGGCTTAAACCGTACTGGTTCGGCTTCTGCGGCTGTGGCGCTGCTCCGAAAAACACTTT
>CAXUHC010000050.1:7788-12621 GCA_964250705.1 uncultured Chthoniobacterales bacterium
CTGGTTGGGTTTTTCGCCACCCCAGAACACCTTGCTCGACACGATGAATTCGTCGCGCGGCCAGCCGCGTTTCTTGAAGATTTTTCCCATGACGATCTCGGCTTTGCCGCCGGCATAAGCTTCCGCGTTGTCGAAGAAGTTGACGCCCGCGTCGAACGCCGTGTCCATCAACTGACCGGCGGTTTCGCGCGTGATCTGTTGAGCGAACGTGACCCAGGCGCCGAAAGAAAGCGCGCTGACTTTCAGGCCCGATTTGCCGAGTCGTCGATATTCCATAGCGGGGACTTTAACACATTGCCGGCAGGGTGCATCCGCCAGTGGCACATCGACGTAAAGCTAGCGACGGGCTTTGCCTGATGACTAAATCAGGCAGTCGCCTGACATCCCGGCTGACGTAACAACGCGTATCATGACACTGGCATCCAAACCATCCCTTTGAGTCGATGTCATTGGCGAATGTGAACACGCAGACGCAGCGAAAAGAAACCTGTGGACGTGAACGAATCTCACAGGCATGATGCGCGCCGTCGAATAAAAGTACAAGATTAACGTCTACCGGAAAACATGAAATTAGAGAACCTGCCGTCGGAATACCCCATCATTGTCCACTCGCACCTGGGATGGGATTGGGTTTGGCAGCGTCCGCAGCAATTTTTGTCGCGGTTTTCCAAACGTCACCAAATTCTTTTCGTCGAGGGGCCGGTGCCTTCGGATGAAGTGACCCAACCCACGCCCGAGATGCGGGAAGTGACCGAGTTTCCGAACATTACGTTGCTGCGGATGAAGATGCCCACGAGCCGCTGGGCGGACGGGGCATGGGTGGACAAGGAGCGTCGGCGCCTCGTCCAGGAAGTTCTCGCCGGTCCGCTGGGCTTGCGGTTTCGTGACCCGGTCCAGTGGTTCTACGACCCGATGGCGGTGACCGCTTTCGCGGGGCACATGGGCGAGCGCGCCATCGTTTTCGATTGCATGGATCAGCTCAGCCAGTTCAAGGGTTCGCCCAAGGAGTTGATCCGCCGCGAACGTGAATTGCTCGCGATTGCCGACGTGGTTTTTGCCGGTGGTCCGAAAATCGGCCGCGACAAAATCAAGTACAACACGAACACGCATTCCTACGGCTGCGGCGTGGACATCAAACATTTCGGCAAGGCCCGCGCGAAGAGCACGAAGATCCCCGCCGACGTGGCTGACTTACCCGGCCCGGTGTTCGGATTTTTCGGCGTGGTCGATGAGCGCATGGATTATGAACTCGTCGCTTCTCTGGCCGACGCTTACCCGCACGGCAGCGTGGTGATCATCGGACCGATGACGAAGATCGACCCGGCGGCGGTTCCGCAGCGCCCGAACCTGCATTGGATGGGTGGACGCGACTACCAGCAGTTACCTTCCTACGTGAAAAAGTTCGACGTGTGCCTGATGCCTTTTGCCATCAACGAAGCGACGGAATACATCAATCCGACAAAGGCCCTCGAATACATGGCGACCGAACGGCCCATCGTTTCCACGCCGGTGGAGGACGTGGTGCTCCAGTTCACCGGAGTGGTGAAGATTTCGCAGACCAGCGAGGAGTTCATCCGGCTCTGCGGGGAAGCGGCGGCCTCGCCCGACAAGGCAGCGATCAAACGCGGCAAGATGCTCTCAGAGCGGAATTCCTGGGAGTCCATCGTCGAAGCGATGGAAGGGCACATCGCGGACGTGATCGTGGAGGAGCTGCCGGTGGCTTCCAGCGGTGCGGCGTAGTTGGCTCGGAGAGCGCCTTCGTCGCTCGCGTCCATGCTGGAGTAAAGTTGTCAGGCTTTTCCGGGAGGCTTGTCAGTGGCAGGCATCCCGGTTTAGACTCGACTACTTTTTCTCACATGGCTTTTGACTACTTGATCGTTGGTGCGGGTTACGCGGGCAGCGTGCTCGCCGAAAGGTTGGCGCGTGTTTGCGACAAGAAGGTGCTCATCGTTGACCGGCGCAATCACATCGCCGGCAACGCGTACGACCATTACAACGAGGCGGGCATTCTCGTGCACAAGTACGGTCCGCACATCTTCCACACCAACTCGCGCGACATCTTTGACTACCTGTCGAAGTTCACGCCCTGGCGTGGGTATGAACATCGCGTGCTTGCCAGCGTGGACGGCCAACTGGTGCCGATGCCCATCAATCTCGACACGATCAACCAGCTCTACGGCTTGAGCCTGACCTCGTTTCAGGTGGAAGAGTTTTTCGCCTCTGTGGCCGAGAAACGCGACGTGATCAAAACCAGCGAGGACGTGGTGGTCAGCAAAGTGGGGCGCGAACTCTACGAGAAATTCTTCCGTGGTTACACGCGCAAGCAATGGGCGCTCGATCCCTCGGAACTCGACGCGCAGGTGACCGCGCGCGTGCCCACCCGCACCAACCGAGATAACCGGTATTTCACGGACAGCTATCAGTCCATGCCCTTGTATGGGTTTACGCGCATGTTCGAGAACATGCTCGACCATCCCAACATCAAGATCATGCTCAACACGGACTACCGTGACGTGAAGGATTTCATTCCCTTCGACGAGATGATCTACACGGGACCCATCGACGAGTATTTCGATTATCGTTTCGGCAAGCTTCCGTACCGCTGTCTCGACTTCAAACACGAGACGCACGATAAGCCGCTGTTCCAGGCGGCGGCGGTGGTGAACTACCCGAACGATTACGCGTACACGCGCATCACCGAGTTCAAATACTTGACCGGTCAGGAACACGCGAAGACGAGCGTGGTCTACGAGTTCCCGCAGGCGGAGGGCGATCCGTATTATCCGATTCCGCGCCAGGAAAACGCCGCGCTCTACAAGCAGTACCAGGCGTTGGCCGAGGAAACGCCGGGGGTGCACTTCGTGGGCCGGTTGGCGTCCTACAAGTATTACAACATGGATCAGGTGGTCGGCGCGGCGCTGACGACGTTCAAGAAGATCACCGGCCAGAGCGGACGTATCGTCGAACCGGTCGCTGCCGCCAACGGCAACGGTGCCCGGTCGATCTCCGAACCGGCTTCCAGGTAGGGACGGCTCTGCAAGCCAGAGCATTTTCAGGAAAGGTGTCGTCGATGATTCGCTGTGGCCACGGCGCTCCGTCGCCGTGTCTGGACTGCCGGGCGCAAACACGGCGACGGAGCGCTGTCCCTACAGCCCAGATCAAAACGCTCCGGCCCCTGGGTTTCTCGCACACGCGGTAATCCCCGCGTTCCCAAGCGCAATTTGGGGAACGCGGGAGGAAAGCGGTGGCAGTTCTTTTCCTTTGCGGCGTGGCATCCTTTGCGCGAGGCATACCTTCCGCTGACGCTCTGCCATGCTCAACCGCTCCGACTTTCCCCGCCCAGAGTATCCCCGCCCCGATCTCCAGCGAGGACGCATCGAAGGACTGGACTGGATCAACCTCAATGGCCCGTGGGACTTTTGCTTCGACGGCGACCGGCGCGGTCTGGATGAACGCTGGTTCGATCCGGCGCAAGGTCCTTTCAGCGAACAGATCATCGTCCCGTTTTGCTGGGAATCCCTCGCGGCCTGGGGGCAAGGGGACGCCGCCGGAAACAACAACTACTACGCCACGCGCGTTTTCCGCGATCCCACGGAGGTCACGCGCGCCAACCACCGCTCGGCTCCGCGTTACGAGGTCGGCTGGTACCGGCGGGAAATCCGCATCCCGCGCGACGCCCCCGCCTGGACCGGCAAGCGCGTCATCGTGACGGTCGGCGCGGCGGATTTCTTCACCGACGCCTGGTGCAACGGGCAGCCGCTGGGCCGTCACGAAGGCGGCTACACGCCGTTCGAGTTCGATCTCACCGATGCGCTCGACGCCGACGGCCGCGGCACGCTGGTCCTGCGGGTGGAGGACCCGATGAACAACGCCGAGCAGCCCGTCGGCAAACAGTGGCAGTGGTACACGACCACCAGCGGGGTCTGGCAGACGGTCTTCGTCGAGCCGCGCCACGAGACGTGCATCCGGCCTTTCCGCATCGTCCCGGACCTCGCGCGGGAGTCCGCGTTGTTCAAAATCCCCTGCGCCAACGCCCGCGAGGGTGACGAACTGGAGATCGTCCTCCACCCGCCGAACGGTGAAAAAGCGCCCGCGCCGACCGTGCTGCCCGTGCGGGGCGGCCTGGCCCAGGGACCGGTGTCCGTCGCCCCGATGGCCCTGTGGGACCACCACCACCCGAATCTCTACCACGCCGATCTGCGCCTGCGCCGTGCCGGGCAGGTGCTCGACGAGGTCCGCACCTATTTCGGGATGCGCGAGATCAGCGCGAAGGTGCTCCCCGGCGCGGAAGCCGAGGGCGGCATCGCGGCCCTGTGCCTCAACGGTCGCCCGCTCTACCTGCGCGGCGCGTTGCACCAGTCCTTCTACCCGGACGGCGTCTACACGGCGGGCGACGCCCGCATCATCAAGGATGACATCGCCTACGCCAAGAAGGTCGGCTTCGATTTCCTGCGCATCCACATCAAGATCGACGACCCGATCCTGCTCTACTACGCGGACACGCTCGGCATGCTCCTGATGACCGATTTTCCCAATTTCGGTGAGGGCGGCGACACCCCGTTGGGCCGCGCCCGTTTCGAGACGATGATGCGCGCCGCTGTCGAGCGCGACTTCAACCACCCCTCCATCCTCGCCTGGTGCATGTTCAACGAAACCTGGGGTTTCGGCGGCCAGGTCGAACTCGTCAAATGGATGGAGGAACGCCACCTCATCCTCCGCCCCGAGACCGAAGCCGGCAAGGAGCCGCCCCCGCCGGATGCCTCCACCGGCCAGACGCAGGCCGCCGCTGCCCTGCCGCCCAGGCCCTTCAAGATCCACAACCAGGACGCGCAC
>CAXUHC010000050.1:12631-19747 GCA_964250705.1 uncultured Chthoniobacterales bacterium
TCCAGGAAATGTGGCACGTCGCCAAGGGTCTCGACCCCACGCGCCTCATCGAAGACATGAGCGTGGTCTACTGGGAACACCTCGACTACTACCAGCACACCGAGACCGACATCAATTCCTGGCACTTCTACATCAACGACTACGCCAAGGCCCGCGAGCACATTGAGAACGTAGCGCGCGACACCTTCGCCGGGTCGCGCTTCAACTACGTGCCCGGCTTCGAGCAGGGCAACCAGCCGCTGATTACCAGCGAGTACGGCGGCCTCGGCGCGCTCGACGGCGACCGCGACATCTCGTGGAGCTTCAAGTTTCTCACCAACGAGCTGCGCCGCCAGCCCAAGCTTTCCGCCTACGTTTTCACGCAGCTCCACGACGTGGAGTGGGAGTACAACGGCTTCCTCAATTACGACCGCACCCGCAAGGAATTCGGCTACGACCCCCGGCTCATCAACGCCGCCGACGTGCTGCCCGTGGACAGTCCTCCCGCTCGCCGCGCCGCGCCGGGTGAACCGGTCAGCGTGGAGGTCAGCAGTTCCCACTACGGCGGGCAACGCCCGCAGGGAACGGTGGCCCTGCAATGGCGTCTGAGCGGAATCGACGCGCTCGGGCGGGTGCACCCCGACCTCGGCCGGGGCAGCCATCCCATCGCGTTCCCGCACCGCCGCGTGGCCGCCGCCGGGACGGTGGCGTTCACCCTCCCCGACGCCCCGATGCTCTGCCGCCTCACGCTGCAAGCCATCGACTCGCGCGACGGCTCCGTGATCGCGGAAAATTATTTGCAGTACCACGTCACGCGCGGCTACCCCGCCGCGCGGGAGGGCATGGGTCCCGGCGTGGAAGTGCTGCGGGCCGCGCCCGCCGACTGGTCGGCGGCGGCCTGGAGCGAAGGGGTCGGCGAACGCCCCGAGGCGGAGTCCTCCGACGTTTGCCACGGCGCGGGGCACGGCTTCTTCGAGTGGAGCCTGCCGTTGGACGGGTCGCGCTCGCCCGCCGCCCGCCGCCTGCGCATCCTCTGCGAGGCCTCCTCCTGCCGTCCCGACACCCCGCAAACCAGCCTCGACCTCTACCCGACCACCCTGCGCATCCTGCTCAACGGCGTGTTGATCCATACCACCGTGCTCCCCGATCATCCGCACGATGCGCGCGGCGTGTTGAGCTATCTGCGCGGTGGGGTGGGGGCTTACGGTTACCCGACGGAATTCACGGTCGAAGGCCCCCTCCTAGCCCAGGTGCGCGCGGCGGGCGACCCCGGCCATCTGCGGCTGCGCTTCGAGGTGCCCGCCGCCGTGCCCGCGCGCAACGGCCTGACGCTGTACGGCCCCGAAGCCGGCCGCTACCCGGTCGGGCCATGCGTGATCCTTGAATAAACACGGTCCATCGGCGTAATCTGCCCGCGTTTTGTCCGAAACTTCATCCATGCCGGTCGTCGATCCGCCAGCCGCCGTTTCCCCGCGCCTCCGCTTCTTGTCGCAGCGCGCGGTCACCGTGACCGGTGCCCTCTTTTTCGCGACGGCCGTCTGCCTGGCGATCTTCTGGGCCCGCCGCCGGTACACGGGGCATTGGGGCCATCTTTTCATGGTCTGGAATCTCATGCTGGCGTGGATTCCCATGCTTTTCGCGTTTGCCACCTACCGCGTCCATCGCTCCGGCACCAAGCGCAGATTGCTTTTCGCCTTCTGCGCGCTGACCTGGTTTTTCTTTTTCCCGAACGCGCCCTACATCATCACGGACTTCGTGCATCTCGACTTCAACTACAATCCCGTCCTGCTGTGGATCGACCTCTTCAACATCGCCTCCTTTGCTTGGACGGGCCTCTGCCTGGGCTACGTCTCGCTTTGTCTGATGCAGGAAATCGTGACCGCGCGTTATGGCCGGACGCTGGGCTGGTTTTTCGTGCTGGGCATGCTCGCGCTCGGCAGTCTGGGCATCTACATGGGCCGCGTCCTGCGTTGGAACAGTTGGGACGTGCTGCGGCACCCGACCGAACTTTTCAAGTACGGGCGCAACGACCACCAGGATTTCGTCCAGCCCGAGATGAAGACTTTCCTGCTGCTGATGTTCCTCTTTCTCCTGCTTTCCTACGGCACGCTGTACGCGCTCGCGCAACTCCACCAGAAGGAGCCGGCCTGATGGCCGGGCGATAACGGTTCGGTGCGTTCGAGGATATTACCACCGATCACCGCTGCGAGTGGTGATCGAAAAATCGAACACCTCGCCTGACGCCTCACGGTAACGATCTCACGCAAGGAGCCCGCAGGGGCCCGACGCAGTGCATCCTCGCGGCGATCCTTCAGCACGAGGGCGATAGCGGCAGCTAAATCTTGCCTAGCCTCCTCGGGCGTGTGGCCTTGACCATTAGCTTCGGGCACCTCAGGGCAGTAAGCGGCAAACCACTCCCCGTCCGGCTCGATCAGCGCAGTGAACTCGTTGTGCACGCGTGTAACGATACGGTGTCGACAACTTTATGGCAAGTGGAGCGTAGGCCGCCTAACATCCGGGGCTTGCGGCGATGCTGAAAGTTGGTGGCGTCCTGCGGATGGGTCCGAGGTGGCTGGCGGCAACCTCGGCAAATCATGCCGCCACGGCTTCATCCTTCCGTTTCAACGCTGCGTCGATGTGTTGTTCGATGGCTGCCGCCGTCCGCTTCCAGCTCGTGCCGGACATTTGGCGACGGCCTTGTTCAACGTGCCCGCGCTGCGGTTCGTCCAGCGCGCGATGGCAGGCCGCGATGAATTCTTCCGTCGAAGCCGCCACCGCGACCCGTTCGCCGAAGTCCCGCCGGATTTCCGGCAAATCCGTGCACACCGCGGGCCGCCCGGCCATGACGTATTCGTTGATCTTGACTGGCCGCTGGTGCCGCGTCGCGTCGTTCACGGTGAACGGCGCGATGCACACCTGGAAGCCGAACGCATAGTCCGGCATCTCGCCGTAGGGCCGTTTGCCGATCCAGAAGATGTTGGCGCGCCGGGGCAGATGCTCGGGGCTGACCCCCTGGACCGGCCCCACCATCACGACGCTCCAATCCGGGTCCGCCGCCGCCAGGGCGTCGATCAGCGCGTAGTCCAGCCGTGCGTCGATGCTGCCGAAGTACCCGAGCACCGGGCGCGGCACGAAGTTGATGTCGTTCGGCACGGCGATCCGCTTGCTGTGGGTGCGCGCGAAATGGCGCACCTCCGTGCCGTTGGGCGCGAACAGGCAGTGGGCGTTCCCCGCCTGCGCGAGTTCCTGCCATTCGTGGGCCGCCGTGACGACCCCGTCCGCCCGGGCCAGCAAGCCGGGGTCCGGTGCCTGGTCGACGCACTCGTAGATCACCGCGCGGGCCTCGACCTGCCCGGCATAGACCGGCGCGCCCGCGGCGTCGACGAACCACTGCACCGGACGCTGGAAATTCTCCGCCAGCGGTGTGCGCGCGAGGTTTTCCGCCAGCAGCCGGCGGCACTCCTCGCCCACGGCCCCGGGATCGTGCTCCAGGGCGGCGGGCAGGTGGATACTCATGCTGCAAACGTTCGGGAACAGCGGATGAAAGCTCAGGCCGCCGCGCGGGTACTCCTCGCTCTCGCTGAAACGCGGCGGCTCGACGTACAGCACCTTGTGCCGCTGGCCGAGCTGCGTGCAGAGGTGTTGCGAGCGGCCCCAGAGACTTTCCCAGCTCGTGCGGCCGTGAACGATGACCGGCCAGCCGAGCGTCAGCGGCCCGGCGGCGCGGGCGGCGGCGCGTGCTTCGCGGTGCTCGCGCTGGGCGTCGGTCTCGACCAGCGGCCCGGCGGTGGCGTTGCCGCCCTGGATGAGGGCGCGGTAGGCGTCGCGCAGGCCGGTCGGGATGCGTGCGAGCGTGCCGTCGGGGCGGCGTTCGAGCCGGTACATGCCGACGGGGTGGATGTGGCCCGTCTGGTGGAGCATCGCCCCGTCCCAATCCAGGTGGTCGATGACCGGCCACCAGGTGTAGCCGACGAGGGGAAACCCTTCCGCGCGCAGCCGCCGCACGTCGTGCACGCTCTTTTCGAGCCAGGCGATCTTGTCCCCGTCGCCGCCGCCCGCGCTCGTCTCGGTGACCATGAGCGGGATGTGGTATTTTGCCCAGTATCCCTTCGCCGCCTCGTAAAGCCCCCTCGGCGGCTGGAGCGAACGCTGCCGGTAATACCCCTCCGGCGTGGTGTAAAGCTCGACCTCCGTGTGCTCGTAGTAGTCCAGGCCGATGATGTCGAGCGTCTGGGCGTTGCGCTGGAACCAGTGCAGGTCGAAATCCGAGAACCCGTGCTTTTGCAGCCAACCCAGGAGGGGATGCCGCCGGTCCACGCGCCCGAGGACGAGGTCCGTCACGATGTGCCGCCGGTGCATCCGGCGTTCCACGTCGGCCCGGAGCGATTCCCGCAGGAACGGGCTAGTCGTCTCGTCGGAGTCCTCGTAGGTCACGGCCATTTCCAGCGAATCGGACACGAGGATTTCCACCCCTGGCATCGTTTCCCGCAGCACCCGGATCGCCCGGCACAGGCCCTGGGCCACCCGGTTGAGCACGGTCATGTAGTTGCTCAGCCCCCGGCCATACGGCGGCCACAGGCCCACGTCGCCGCAGAACAACGCGGTGATGAGCGGTTCGTTGATCGGGCAAACGCACCGGACCCGCCCGGCGTACCGCTTCCCGAAAGCCCGCGCGAAACGCTCGATGGCGACCGGGAAATCCGCGTCGGCGAAGGCGTCGGGCAGCCAGGTGGGCGTGCCGAAGTGCGCCAGGTCGAGCAGCAGGGTGATGCCGAGGGTTTCGACGTGGGCGAGCCGCTGGTCGAACCATTCCCAGTCGAAAACGCCGGGCGTGCGCTCGATTTCGTGCCAGGGCAGGGCGTAGCGCAGCCATCGGCAGCCCAGGTCGTTGGCGATCAGCTCGAAGTCCGTGCGCCAGAAGCGGTCGTGCTGGGTCCAGCGGTACTGGTCGATGCTCAGGTGCGGGATGAACGAACACTCCAGGCCGGTGGCCCAACGGAAATCGGAATCAATCATTACAAAACGGGAATAAACGCAACTCGGTAAGGCTCAAACGCCCGCCCGGGGCGATTTGGACGCACGACCCGGGCGGGTGTTCAACTTAAATGCTGGTGACGTCGGTCTTCACGCGCCGTGCAACCCGAGAAAACTTCTGTCATCCTGAGCGGAGCACGAAGTGCGTAGTCGGAGGACCAGTGATTATCCAGTTGGCGCACATGGACTGCCTCCGGCTGTAGCCACGGCGCTCCGTCGCCGTGGCTGGAATCGGATCACTCTCCCGCACGGCGACGGAGCGCCGTGGCTACAGCCGGAAAATCCGAAAGGTTGGGCTGCGCGTTACCTGGATCATTACCGAAGGACCGGCAATAAATCACTTGACTCACACAGGCCAGGAAAAAGCTGATTTGAGACCCCCGCTTGGCATCATTGGCCCCAGTCATCCTAGGCACCAAGTTCTTCTAAATCTATTTCGTCAGGCAGGATTAGCTGACCCTGATACATGTAATCCCCGCCCCACTGCGGAGAAACCCTCTGTAGATGATGCGGACCAATTTGGATCGAGCTTTTCACCTGCTTGTCGTTCACATCAAACTTCACCATCCATTCAGTAACAACCCGCAATGTTCCGTTTATAACTTGAAGGGGCAGTGTTGCCATCTTGTTTTGTCCGCGATGGCGAATCATGGAAACCAAGCGATACCATCCGTCTTCTAGGGATAGTCCGGCTATCTGATCCGTATAATCCAAGTTGAGAAAATCATCGTATATATACTGGTATTTTCGTCTTGACACCTTGCGCAATTTTCCAGGCTTTAAAGCCACCATTTTTGTGGTATTGCCCGCCGTGACCACGGCGGCCATCGGCTTATTGTTCGCGTCAAAAGTGATTTCAAATGCTGCCCTGCCTTTTTCGCCCTTCTGAAGAGTATGAACTAGAACCGTTTCCATAATGAATGGGCCGCGAATAAAATTCGGCAAGCCCGCGAGGGCTATCCTTGCGCTTTCTTGGTCGGCCCCTTGCCTTGACGCTCTTTTTGCCTCCGGTCAATCTCCTTTTTCGGCACGGCCATGACGCGAAGTGCCATCTGCCGCGTTTTCTCGTAGGGGGAGAGTTCAGGTTCCGCTGGGGTGGGTTTATCCATGCTCCCAGCATAGCCAGCGTTTAACGGACTGACAACCGCTCACTTCGCCCGAGATTTGGCCTTTAAGATGTTTGTTTCCTTGACCATCTGAAAGGCATGATCCACGGACGCTTGGATTGTCGTTCGATCAGGGGCTGGGATGGCTTCATTGCTGAACACGTGTGCCTGCCACCAGCCGTAAGACCTGCTGGCGATCCCCCTTGTCCTAACGGCGATGGCATCCGCTGAATCTGGGGACCATACGCCGTCTTGAATGAGGATGTCGTACACAGCCTCGCTTTCCTCTTGGTAATCAATGCGTTCTTCCACGGGCGCGATGAATCCCGCTGGTGCAGCGGGTTGTGCGGCAACTAATGGCCGCGTCATGGGTTCAGCATAGTTCACTGCCCCATTAATGATGAGGGCAGCGGACAGGACGCCGATACGAATCGCCCAGATGCGCGCGGGCGTGTCGAACCCGCGCCCTTCAATAATGTAGAGCATTGACCACTGGAACCCGAACGCCAGGAACGTGATGACGGACCCGGCAAGGCAAGCCCGCCCAAGGTCGGGCTTATCGGTTGGGGAAAGGGTGCGGCAGACGATGGCGAGCATCAAGAGTCCGCCGAACCAAAGCAAATGCGTCACAAGGTTAAGCAATCGTTTCCACCAAGTGTCATTCCGGGCACGAGGGGCGGGCTGATTGCTCTGCGGCTGCTGCGCGGGCGGCGTTGGCAGGGGGCTAGACGGGAGAAAGGAGGCTCGGGACGAGAACGACTCAAATGAAGCTGATTCCATAAAATGCCCTGCGCGCCGTGGAAACAGGAGAGGCGCGGCCACCTAGCCGCTGCCCCTCGGAGGCACGTAGGAAGGCCCGTACAGGGACGCACCAAGGCAACCGCGCCCGTTCGGGCGCGTGCCTGTGATCCGGTCCCTGTACTCGGCAAAGTTTCCTACGTTTTCCCAAGGGGTCCGTTTCGCAGAACGCGAAATTAAAGTTGTGTGTTGAAGTTCG
>CAXUHC010000051.1:0-19725 GCA_964250705.1 uncultured Chthoniobacterales bacterium
GTCTGCGGCCTCATCGCCCACCGTGCCGCTCTATTATTCGGATAGGCACTTAGCCACGCTGCCTGTTGGATCAACGGCCAAGTATTGACACACCGACGCGCCTCGGCGGATCATCCCACACACACCGCCGACCATGAACAATGAACGGATCGAGGGTCTGGTCGAGCGAGTCACCTTCTTCAACGAGGAAAACGGGTTTGCCGTGTTGCGCGTGAAGGTGCGCGGACAGCGGGACCTCGTGACCGTGCTCGGTGCTCTCCCCGCGGTGAACGGCGGCGAGTGGATCATGGCCGAGGGCCAATGGACGCGCGACCCGCAACACGGGCTCCAGTTTCGGGCGGAGAGTCTGCGCTCCAGCGCGCCGAACTCCCGCGAGGGCATCGAAAAATATCTCGGTAGCGGGTTGATCAAGGGAATCGGCCCCGTCCTGGCGAAGAAGCTCGTCGCCAAGTTCGGCGAGCAGGTGTTCGACGTGATCGACACCCAGAGTGCGCGGCTGGAGGAAGTGGACAAGGTGGGACCGGAACGGCGGCGGCGCATCAAGGTCGCCTGGGCCGAGCAAAAGGTGGTGCGGGAAATCATGGTGTTTCTCCATTCGCACGGTGCGAGCGCGAGCCGCGCGGTGCGGATTTACAAGACGTACGGGGATCAGGCCATCGACACGGTGCGCGCCAATCCCTACCAACTCGCGCGAGACATTCACGGGATCGGGTTCAAGACGGCGGACGGCATCGCGCAAAAACTCGGCGTGGCGGTCGATTCACCCGAACGAGCGGCGGCGGGACTGCGCCATACCCTGCTTGGCGCGACCAACGAAGGGCACTGCGCGCTGCCGGAAGAGATGCTCGTCAACCACACCGCGACGATGTTGGAAGTAGACGAAACCGTGGTGGCAACCGCGCTGGCGCAAGCCGTCGCCAGCAAGGAACTGGAACGCGACGATGCCACGGGGCAAGGCCTCGTCTACCTGCCGGGTTTGCTCGGAGCCGAGAAGAGCATCGCGCAAAAAATCTTGTCGTTGGCCGGCCAACCCTCCCCGTACCCGGAAATCGATCTGGAAGCCGCGGTCCACTGGTACGAGCAGAAAACCGGGCGCACCCTTTCTCCGAGTCAGAGGCAAGCGCTCCGCGCCGCGCTGGACGCGCGGGTGTTCGTCATCACGGGCGGCCCTGGCGTGGGCAAGACCACGTTGATGGACGCACTGCTCTCGATCCTGCGCGCGAAAAAAGTGCGCTGCCTCCTGTGCGCGCCGACTGGCCGCGCCGCGCAACGGCTGGGCGAAGCGACGGGCACCGACGCAAAGACCATCCACCGGTTGCTCGAATACGGACCGGGCGGCAGCGGCTTTCTGCGCAACGAGCAAAGCCCGCTCGATGGCGACCTGCTCGTGGTGGACGAAGCTTCCATGGTCGACGTGCCGCTCATGCACGCCCTCCTGCGCGCGATGCCACGCCATGCCGGGCTGCTGCTCGTCGGCGACGTGGACCAGTTGCCCTCGGTCGGGCCGGGTCTGGTGCTGCGGCACCTCATCGAAAGCGGCGCCGTGCCGACCGCGCGTCTCACGGAAATTTTCCGGCAGGCCGCCGAAAGCCGCATCATCACCAGCGCGCACCGCATCAACCTGGGCGAACTCCCCGATCTCCAGCCACCCGCCGACGGCACCGACCCGGACTTTTTCTTCATCGAGCGCGACGATCCCGCGCGCATCGCGGCAACTCTGGCCGAACTCGCGGGCAGCCGCATCCCGAAGAAATGGGGCCTCGATCCGGTGCGCGACATTCAGGTCCTTTGCCCCACCAATCGCGGGTCGGTCGGGGCGCGAGCCTTCAACGCCACCCTGCAAAACACGCTCAACGCGGCGCGCCCCGGTGAACCGGTCGTGGAAAAATTCGGCTGGCAGTTCCGCCCGCGCGACAAGGTGATCCAAACGCAAAATAATTACGATAAGGAGGTGTTCAACGGCGACCTGGGTTTCGTTGAACGGATCGACCTGGAAGAAAGCGAACTCACCGTGCGATTCGAAAGCCGCACCGTGGCCTACGCGTTCGGCGAGCTGGACGAACTCGCGCCGGCTTATGCCATCACGATCCACAAATCGCAAGGGTCCGAATTTCCCGTGGTAATCGTGCCGCTGGCGATGAGTCAGTTCATTCTCCTGCAACGCAATCTCCTCTACACGGGGATCACGCGCGGACGGCGTTTGGTCGTGCTGGTCGGACAACGCAAGGCGTTCTCCTGTGCCGTGAACCGACAGTCGTCGCGCGAGCGTTTCGGCGGACTACTTGCGCGGCTTCTGCGGAAAAGCCGGGATGGGCACCCGCCCACCTAGCGTTTTGTTCGTGCGGTTGGTCACCGCTTCGAGGGCCGCTGCCGCCACGCTGCCACCGTTCTCGGTGCTCTTACCCAACGTCGGAGATGGTTCGAGCATCGTCTGCACCCGCGCGGACTCCGCCATGAATTCGCGCACCCGCTCTTCCTCGATCTCGTTGGCCCAATGCCCGTTGCGTTTAAAATGCGAGCCGACAATCAGTCCGTCGGACGCCAGCAGCAGCTCGCCGATGTTTTCCATCGACACTCCCGACCCGACGAAAACCGGCAACTGACACCGGTTGCGCGCTTCCGCCACGTCCAGCGCGCCGGGCGGTTTACCCGTGCTCGCCCCGGTGACGATGATGGTATCGGCACCCATGAATTCCGCCGCCTCCGCCATGTCGCCTAATGTCAGGTCAGCGGTCCAGGCATGCGAGGAGTGCTTCTTTTTGATGTCCGCCCAGACCTGCACCTCCGCCGCGCCGATCATGCGCCGATACCGCAGCAACTTTGCGGCGTTGGATTCCATGATCCCTTCGTCGGCAACGTGCGCGAAGCAGAAACATTCCGTTCGGATGAAATTCAGTCCCGCCGCGTGCGCCACGGCCATCGCTTCGATGTCCGCCGCCGCCAGGATTTGCAACCCGACGGGCAGGCTCGTTTCCGTCCGGACCGCGCCGGCCAGCATGGTCATTGCGGCGACGATCTCCGGCCCGACCGTGCCGCGCAGATACGGCACGTCGTGCATGTTTTCGAGCATCAGGCAGTTCACGCCGGCCGCCTCGTACAGGCGTGCTTCGGCACAGGCGGCGCGCGCGAGTTCGACCAGCGACTGCCGGTGGCCCGGCGTCCCCGGCAACGCACCGACGTGGATCATGCCGACGACCGGCTTGGCGTCGTGGGGAGAAACGCTCCCGGCAGACTCGGAAACCATGGCGCCGCCGCTGCTCACACGTCGAGATTGCGCACGTTGAGCGCGTTGTCCTCGATAAACTGGCGGCGAGGTTCCACCACGTCGCCCATCAGCACGGTGAACATTTCATCCGCCTTGATCGCGTTGTTATCGTCCAGGTTCACCCGCAGCAACTTGCGGCGTTCGGGGTCCATCGTGGTCGAAAAAAGTTCCTTGGCGTTCATTTCACCCAATCCCTTGAACCGTTTGATCTGCACCCCGCGCCGACCATGTTCCTTGATGCGTTCCAGAATCTCCGGCATCGAGAAGATCGGGTGCGCCACCGTGCGGTCGCCCGCGCCTTCCAGCAACTCGAAGAGCGGCTGATCCTGCGCCGAATAGTGGTCGATGTGCAGTTCCTTGCGCGCGAGATCGTCGATCAATTTTTGCACCGCCGCCGATTCGTAGAGTTCCACCAACTTGGCGCGCCGACGAGGCCCCTGCGAGCGCGGCGGTTGCACCGTCGGCACATGCCCGTTCCCATTTACTTGGACGTCCGTACTGCCATCCACGCCTTCCGGCGTTTGGCCGTCGACAACTGCCACCACCGCGGGCTCCATCCCCGGCGCGCCGTACAAGTGCAAGTCCGGGTTCTGCTGCGAGAATGCCCGCACCGTCGCGTCCTCCGCAAAGTAATGCACGAACTCCTGGTTCCCCTCGCGCACTTTGACCAGGTACGCCGGGAGCTTTCCGCCCGATTCCGCGCGTTGCGCAAGGTACTGCTCGAAATCACCGCCGTGCCGACGGATGGAAGCCGCGTATTTGTCCAGCTTCTCCAGCAGATCGAGGATGTCCTTCAATTGCTCGGTGGTAAATTCCCTGCCGTCCGCCACGTTGCGCAGACGCACGTCTTCGGTGCCCAGGCTGACGAGAATTTTGTTCAACTGGATGTCGTCATCGACGTATTCCTCGCGCTTGCGGCGTTTGATTTGATACAGCGGCGGCTGGGCGACATAGATGTGCCCTTTACGCACGAGATCCGCCATCTGCCGGTAGAAAAACGTCAGCAGCAGGGTGCGAATGTGCGAGCCGTCTACGTCGGCGTCGGTCATGATGATGATCCGTCCGTAACGCAGCTTCTCCAGGTTGAAGCTTCCCTCCTGCTCGCCGCTGCCGATACCCGTCCCGATGGCGGTGATCATGGTGCGGATTTCGGTGTTCGCCAGCACCTTATCCAGGCGCGCTTTCTCGACGTTGATGAGCTTGCCGCGGATCGGCAGGATCGCCTGGGTGCGGCGGTCGCGGCCCTGCTTGGCGCTGCCACCGGCGGAATCGCCCTCGACGATGAAAAGTTCGGTCTGGTCCGGGTCGCGCTCGGAGCAATCCGCCAATTTTCCCGGCAAACCTCCGCCGGTCAGCGCGCTCTTGCGCACCGTCTCGCGGGCGCGCCGCGCCGCCTCGCGGGCGCTGGCCGCCGTCAGCCCCTTCTCGATGATTTTCTTCGCCACCGCCGGATTCTGCTCGAAATGCAGCATCAGCCCTTCGTATACGATGGAGGCGACGATGCCCTCGACCTCGGGTGAAACCAGCCGACTCTTGGTCTGCGCGTTGAAACTCGGATTCGGGTGTTTGACGGCCAACACCGTGACAAGACCCTCGCGCACATCGTCGCCGGTGATCGCAGGGTCCTTTTCCTTGAGCAAATTGTTCGCCTTCGCGTAAGTATTAATCGCCCGGGTCAACGCCGTGCGAAACCCGACCGAATGCGTCCCGCCGTCCGGATTGGGGATCGCATTGGTGAAGAACAAAAGGCTATCCGTGTAACTATCATTATACTGCATCACGCAGTCCACGTGCATGTCGTCCTCCACCTCTTCCTGGTCCTTCGTGCGGAACTGCACTTTTCGCCGACCGTAAAGCACCACCGGCTTCGGAAACAACACGGCTTTCTTCTCGCCTAGTTGGCGCACGAACTCCTGGATGCCCTCCTTGTAAATGTACGTCTCCTTGCGCTCCGTTTCGGTCCGCTCGTCGGCCAACACGATCTCCAGGCCAGGATTCAGGAAGGCGAGTTCGCGCAGCCGACTCGCCAGCCAGTCGAATTTGAAATCGGTCGAAATCGTGAAGATCGTCGGGTCAGGCAGAAAGGTGATCAGCGTGCCAGTGATTTTCGTGCTCGGCAGTTCGCCGATGATCGTCAATTTCTGCGTGGTCACCCCGCGCTCGAAAGCCATGTGGTAAACCTTGCCGTTGCGCGAGACCTCGGCCTTGAACCAGTCCGAAAGCGCGTTGACGCATTTCGCGCCGACACCATGCAGACCACCGGAGTATTTGTACGCTCCCTGCCCGAATTTGCCCCCCGCATGAAGATTGGTCAGCACGAGTTCAATGGCCGGGATGCCGAATTTCTCGCTGATGTCGACCGGGATGCCACGTCCGTTGTCGCGGATCGAACAACTGCCGTCCATGTGAATGGTCACGTCAATCTTCGTACAAAAGCCAGCGAGGTGTTCGTCGATGGAATTATCGAGGACCTCGAAAACGCAGTGGTGCAAGCCGCGCTCGTCCGTCGGGCCGATGTACATCCCGGGCCGTTGGCGAACGCCCGCCAGACCCTCCAGCTTATCGATCTGCGCGGCGTTGTATTCCTGGTCGGGCTTGAGACGAAAATCCGATTCGTCGGGAGAAGACTGTGCTTGCATGGAGAGGGATGAACCAGCCGTGCCGCTGGCACGTTATTTATCAGTTACAAACCTAGCATTTTCGGGAGCCCAAGACAACCGTTTTCTTCGCGCCTAAGTCGCCTCCGGCCCCATATTTAGTGAAATTACTTGGGCGCACCGCTACCTGTGGGCATTCAGCGCAAACGCGACGAGTGGGTCTGGATAAAATATCGCGCGGTTGTTTACAAACGCGATTTGGCGCGGTTAGATCCGCTGGATCACGGGGAATCTCCCGGTGACACGCAGCCCCGAATCCATGACCATGCCAGCGCCCTCCGCAGGGCTTTCCATCCACGCTTCACGGTTCTGGCGCCAGCCGATGGTTGTTCTGGGATTGATCTTCGGGGCGCTCTGGCTGCTGCACCTCCCGTTCCTCAAACTGCCGTACTATTGGGACGAGGCCGGGTATTTCGTGCCAGCTGCGCACGACATTTTCACCGACGGAAAGTTTATCCCGTTTTCGACGCTTTCCAACGCGCACCCCCCGCTGGTAATGGCCTACCTCGCGCTGGCCTGGAAATTGTTCGGCTTCCACCATGTCGTGACCCGCTCGGCCATGTTGCTGGTCGCGTCGGTTGCTCTGCTGGGCCTGTTCCGGTTGGCCGAACGCGTGGCCAACCTGCCGGTCGCCCTAGCAACCGTTTTCTGCACCGCGCTCTATCCGGTGTTCTTCGCGCAGAGTTCGCTGGCGCACCTCGACATGATGGTTTCTGCCCTGACCATGTGGGCTCTGGTTCTCTACCTGCCTCCTGGCGGCGTTGCCAATATTCGCCCCGGGGTACGCCGGGCGTCATGCATCGTCCTGCTGGCGCTCGCGGCGCTGACCAAGGAAACCGCCGTGCTCATCCCGGTCACCCTTTGCGGTTGGGAGGTCATCGGTTGGCTCGCACGGAAAAATCCACGCGCTGCCAACGTCCTGGGCGCTGCACCGGCCGGCAGCCTGCTCTCGTCGTTCGCGCCGTTGCTGGCGCTGTTGCCACTCGCGGCATGGTTTGCGTATCATCACGCCCGGACCGGCTACACGTTCGGCAATCCGGAGTACGTCCGCTACAATGTCGGCGCGACGCTGAGCGCCGCGCGGGTTCACAGCGCCTTCATGCGGCGCGTTGCGCAGGTCACCCGGCACATGAATTTATGGGCGTTGACGCTGGTCGGCTGTCTTACCCTCGCCTATCGACCGAAGCGTCCCGTCACGTCGACTCAATCATTTATCGCCCCGCCCATCGTGGGTTTGTTCATCGTGCTGATCCTCGCGCACGTCGTGGCGCTCTCGCTCGTGGGCGGTGCCGTGCTCGCCCGTTACCTGTTGCCGGTACTGCCATTGCTCGTGCTTCTCTGGGTAGCGGCCATTTGGCGGGCTGCCCGTTACTGGCTGTTCGGGATCGCGGTGGTCGGCCTGGCATTCGCCTGGCGGTGCGAGGTGAATCCGCCGGGGACGTTCACTTGGGAGGAGAATCTGGCATACCGCGATTTTATCCTTCTGCACGCGGATGCCGCCCGTTTCATCGCCCGGCACGAACCCAGGGCCCGGGTGCTTACCTCGTGGCCGGGCACCAACGAATTGACGACCCCCGTCCTTGGCTACGTCAACCGGCCGGTGCGCGTGTACCCCGTCGAAGACTTCAAGCGTGCCACCCTCCAAGAGGCTCTTCTCCATCCCTCGGCATTCGATTCCGCCCTGATTTTTTCCACCCAGCAGGGGCTGAAATTCGACGATCTCAAACAACTTCTCGGAGGACAAATCGTCTATTCGGAGGAAAGAAAAGGCCAGTGGGTCGCGGTGGTCTCACTTGGCAACCACTAACGCCCCAGCCAAGCATTTTGCTCGTCGCTAAATACCGGTAGATCGGTGCAATGATGTCGAAAAAATGGTATGTTCCCCGATGGATCCCATTTCTTCGCCTTCCTCGGAAAACACCCAGACAATCACCTTCGGAGCGGGTTGTTTCTGGTGCACGGAAGCGGTTTTTCAGCAGTTGCCCGGCGTTCTGAGCGTGACCAGCGGCTACACCGCCGGGACGACGGTCAATCCCACCTACGAGCAAATTTGTGGGGGGAATACCGGCCACGCGGAGGTCAGCCGGATCGTGTTCGATTCCACGAAAACCACGCTGGACGATCTGCTCACGGCCTTCTGGCAGATGCACGATCCCACGACGCTCAATCGTCAGGGTAACGACGTCGGTACCCAGTACCGCAGCGCGATTTACTACAACGACGACAAACAGCGCGTCATCATCGAGGCGAGCAAACAGGCGGCCGCCGCCCATTTCGACCAGCCCATCGTCACGGAAATTCTGCCGGAGCAGACGTTTTATCCGGCGGAAAATTACCACCAGGACTACTACAACAATAACAAGAACCGGAATCCGTATTGCGCTTACGTCATCACGCCAAAGCTCAAAAAGCTGCATTTGACGGCCTAATTTGCTTTTCCAGCCGCGACAACTGCGCTGGAATCACGGCGTACCACGCTTTCACCATGCCTACCAACGTTCTGGGCGGACCGATCCGATCCTGTTGCCGCAATCCGATGACCGGGTTTTACCGCGACGGTTATTGCCGCACGGGGCCGGGCGATACGGGACTGCACACGGTTTGCGCCGAAATGACCGCTGCGTTTCTCGATTTCTCGTTGGCGCAGGGGAACGATCTCCTCACCCCACACCCGGAATACGATTTTCCCGGCCTCAAGCCCGGCGACCGGTGGTGTCTGTGCGTGACCCGCTGGCAGGAAGCATTTGAGGCGGGGGTCGCGCCCCGCGTCGATCTGTTCGCCACCCATTCATCCGCCTTGGAATTCGTGGACCTGAAAGACCTTCAGGCCCACGCCATCACCGGCGAAGACTGATCCTGGCAGGGCTCACTTGCCGACGTAGACCTCGGCCCCGCCCTCGACGAATTCCTGGGATTTCTGCGCCATCCCAGCTGCCAGCGCGTCCGTCTCGCCGATGCCTTGCTCCTGCGCGTATTTGCGTACGTCCTCGGTGATTTTCATCGAGCAGAAGTGCGGACCGCACATCGAACAAAAGTGCGCCGTTTTAGCGCCCTCTTGCGGCAATGTTTCGTCGTGGAATTCGCGCGCCGTCTCGGGGTCCAGCGAGAGGTTGAACTGGTCTTCCCAACGGAACTCGAACCGCGCTTTGCTCACCGCGTTGTCGCGGTGCTGCGCGCCGGGATGGCCCTTCGCCAGATCAGCGGCGTGCGCGGCGATTTTGTAGGTAATGACCCCCGTTTTGACGTCGTCCTTGTTCGGCAGCCCGAGGTGTTCTTTCGGCGTGACGTAGCAAAGCATCGCGCAGCCGAACCAACCGATCATCGCGGCACCGATCCCGCTGGTGATATGGTCGTAGCCGGGCGCGATGTCCGTGGTCAGCGGCCCGAGCGTGTAGAACGGCGCTTCTCCGCACCATTCGAGCTGCTTGTCCATGTTCTCCTTGATCATGTGCATCGGCACGTGGCCGGGGCCTTCGTTCATGACCTGCACGCCGAAATCCCAGGCTCGGCGCGTGAGTTCGCCCTGGGTCTTGAGTTCGGCAAACTGGGCCTCGTCGTTAGCGTCGGCAATCGAGCCGGGCCGCAAACCGTCGCCAATCGAAAAGCTCACGTCGTACGCCGCCATGATCTCGCAAATATCATCCCAGTGGGAGTAGAGAAAATTCTCCCGGTGATGTGCCAGGCACCATTTTGCCATGATCGATCCGCCGCGCGAAACGATCCCCGTCGCCCGGCGCGCCGTCAGCGGGATGAACGGCAGCAGCACCCCGGCGTGGATCGTGAAATAATCCACCCCTTGTTCCGCTTGTTCGATGAGCGTGTCGCGGAACACTTCCCAGGTCAGGTCCTCCGCGCGGCCGTTCACTTTTTCCAGAGCCTGGTAAATCGGCACGGTGCCGATCGGCACCGGGCTGTTGCGCAAAATCCATTCGCGCGTGGCATGAATGTTCTTGCCGGTCGAAAGGTCCATGACGGTGTCCGCGCCCCATTTTGTCGCCCAGCGCATTTTTTCGACTTCTTCCTCGATGGAAGACGCGACCGCCGAGTTGCCGATGTTGGCGTTGATCTTCACCAGGAAGTTACGCCCGATGATCATCGGTTCGAGTTCCGGGTGGTTGATGTTGGCAGGAATGATCGCCCTCCCGCGCGCCACCTCCGATCTCACAAACTCCGGCGTGATAAATTCCGGGATGCGCGCGCCGAACCCTTCGCCGGGATGTTGCTGGTTGGCCACGTTGCGCGCGCCGTTTTTGTTCTCCACCGCCTCGTACGCCGCATGCCGACCGAGGTTTTCCCGGATGGCGATATATTCCATCTCGGGCGTGATCACCCCCTGGCGCGCGTACCAGAGCTGCGTGACCGGGTGGCCCTGGCTCGCCCGGAGCGGCTGCCTTCGCAAACCGGGGAACGTTTCCAGGCGGCCCCGGGCGCTGGCAGGACGATTCACCGCGAGTTCCTCGTGGCCGCGGGAAAGATAGCCGTTGTCCTGCGGCACGATTTCCCGGCCCCGATAAGCCTCCACGTCACCCCGTCCGGCAACCCACGCTTGACGCAGCGGCGGAAGCCCCTGGCTCACATCGCAGACCTGGTCGGGATCGCCCCACGGCCCGCTGGTGTCGTACAAGCGCACCGCAGGATTTTCCTCGACGCTCCCGCCGGGTCCGTTCGTGCGGGAGAGGGACACTTCGCGAAACGGCACGCGCACGCCGGTGTGGATGTCGCCAACCGCGTAAACGCGGCGGCTGTTGGGAAGCTGGTCACTGCTGTGCGGGCCGATGGAGTCTTTCGCTGCGATCATAGGTGCCTTTTCGGTGCCGACACTGTAAAGCGGCGACTTCCTATACGGCAAGGGCAAACCCGCGTCCAGAAACGGCGTTGCAAAATTGCGGCAAGCGTTGGTCAGCGAGCCGACGATCAGTGCTGAACGTTGCTCACCGCCGTCACGCGAACGTTCGCGGCTGCCGGGTTCGCTGCCCGGGTGACAGAACCGGTAATGGTCGCGGGCCCCGGCAACGTTTCGTCGCGATAGTCCGCCATCAGCTTTGGCGGCTGTTTATATCCAGCCAACGTCTGGTAGCTCCGAATCCCGACGGCAACGGACTCCGCCAGTTTTTCGCGCCAACCGGGGTCGTTGATTTCCTTGCTCTCGATCCCGTTGCTCAGAAAACCGCCCTCGATCAGAATCGCCGGTGCATGGGTGAGCCGCAATACGGCAAAACGGGCGCGCTTGATACCCCGGTCACTCTCCGAAAGATGGCCGAGCACCGAGTGTTGCACGCAACTCGCCAGCGCCAGACTGGCGTTGTCGTAATCGTTGCCTGGCAATCGCCTGAACTGGTCGGGTGTGGTGGCGGTAAGATCGCTCGTGGAGACCGCCCCGCAGGGAGTCATCGTAAAAACCTCGAAGCCCTTCGCAGCAGGATCACCCGACGAATTGAAATGCACACTGACGAAAACCGCGTCGGACACATGGTTGGCAAAATCGGCGCGAGCTTCGAGGGGTAGGTATTCGTCGTTATTCCGCGTCAAAATAACCCTGAACCCTTTCGATTGCAAGGATTTACGCAAGGATCGAATCACCGCCATGGTGTACTCCTTTTCCTGTCCGGCAACGTTGCGGCTGCCACCGTCCTGGCCACCATGCCCTGCATCGAGCACCACCGTATGAAACGGGGCAAGATTATTGATCAGCGTCGGGCGCAAACTAGGCTCCAAGGTCTTTGCCAGATCAAGCCGGGAGACAAGGATCTCGCCGTCTTGAGTCAACAACGGAAGTGCCAGCCATTGTTTGACGCCGTTGATGTAAATTTCGCGCGGGTTCCCGCAGGTTTCGACCCTCGTGCGGCTGTCGCGCAAAATCCAATGTTGATCGACCGGATTCTGCTCGGCTTGCAACTGATAGAAACTGGCAATGTTACCGAGACTGAGGTAGTCGCGGTTATCTATCGAAATGACACGCCACTCGGGTGCCGCCGCATCGGCGTGACTGCCCGTAAACATCACAAAGGCTGCGAACAACACCTTGCATAAGGTCGGGTTCATGTGCCGTTCTCCGCTTCCGGCTCCCTTCGGCCCGGCAAGGATTGCGGGGTCGGGATATGCCGGGTCACTGTAAGGTTAGATCGGCGAAATGCCGTCAATTGGTTGCCTCGCAAGGACTCGAACCTTGACAAAGTGATTCAGAGTCACTTGTGCTACCATTACACCACGAGGCAGTGTGGAAGGGGATTTACAATACCGGTCGAATCCGGGCAGGCAACTTTTTTTCGCAGCAACGCCTTTTTGTCCTCTGCACAGAGGTAGCGCCAAACCTGGCGGAACTCGTCACGACAATGCCGCAAGAATTTCATTGACACTCCGGTGGATTTCCCGCATACGACATTCAACCGTTGTCGTGATTTTGCGTCGGAAGCCATGTGGATGGGCTTTTCGTTCGTTGATTAAGGATCAAAGGCCATTGCATCACCACGCATGAACCGAGCCGCCTTGATCGAATACGTGCAAAAGGGCATGGGCAAGGACGCCAGCCGGGTCGCGGCGGACCGCGCGGTTTCCTTGGTGATCGAAGGCATCAAGGTCGGATTGCAAAGAGATAAGGCCGTCCAGTTGGTCGGCTTCGGTACGTTCAAGGTCGTCGAGCGGAAAGCCCGGCTGGGCACGAATCCCATCACGCGCGAGCGTTTGAACATCAAACAATCACGCACGGTCAAGCTGGCGGTCGCCAAGGATCTCCGCAACGGCATCTGAGCCGCCAAGTTCGCCCAATTCCCCCCCCGCAAGGAGAAAACCCGTTTCGCTTCAGGCGAAACGGGTTTTCTTATTTCCGGCGTCGGCGTGAAAACAACGTCTCACCACGGAAGCTTGAACAGGCCCATCAATCCGACCAAAACCAAGTAGATCGCCACGATAAAATTCAGCAGCTTGGGTCGAATCAGGATAAAGATTCCGGCGACGAGCGCGATCACCGGCTGGGCCGACCAGCCGAAGTGGAACGAGTGACGGGAATGTGGCGCGGCGGCAAAGGTGACCACTCCGTGCAGAGCGGAAGTCAGGAAATACATACGGTTAGGAAAAGAAGGGCTACCCAGCCGGACATCCGGCGAGCGGCGCTCTCCAGTCCAGCGCAAGGAGCGAAATCGTGCAACGCCCTTTTTGTTGTTTCCATCGGTGCCGTGCCCGGCTAAACCCGTAGAAATGATGACACGCAGGGATTTTGTCAGGCGCGTGGGAAAGTACGGCGGCACGGCGGCCACGGGTGCCATGCTCGCACTCGATCTACTGGCGAAGCCCGAGCGGGCGAGCGGATCTCCCCCCGCTCCAACCGGACCCGCCCCTACCCGGCCTGACGGCAAGCGCCCGCGCGTGTTGATCCTCGGCGCGGGCCTGTGCGGCATGTCCGCCGCGTACGAACTGGGCAAGCTCGGTTACGAATGCGAGCTTTTCGAAGCGCGCTCCCGCTCGGGCGGGCGTTGCTGGACGGTGCGCGGCGGCACCCGGCAGGACGAGATCGGCGGAATCAGCCAAACGGCCGCTTTCGCCGACGGTTTCTACATGAACCCCGGCCCGGCCCGCATCCCCGGCCACCACTCCACCACCCTCGGCTATTGCCGCGAGCTGGGCGTCGCGATTGAGGTGTTCAACAACGTCAACGAAAGCGCGTTTTACCTCGCGAAAGGCCTGCCGCGCGTTCGCATGCGCGAAGCGCGGGCCGACCTGCGCGGCTACGTGGACGAACTGCTCGCCAAGGCGGTCCGCCGCGAGGCCCTCGACCGCCCGCTCACGCCCGACGACAAGGAGGCGCTCATCGAATACCTGCGCCAGGACGCCGGGCTCTCCCCGGACCTTGCTTACAAGCCCGCACCGGACCGTGGCAACCTCAGCCGCGCGTCCGAGAGCCGCGGCTACGTCTACGACGATCTGCCCGCCGCCGGTTCCCACTCCGGCCGCCTGAGTGACCCGCTGGATTTCGAGACGGTCATCAAGGCGGGGTTCGGCAAGCACCTCAACTTCGAACACCAGTTCGACCAACAGCCGACGATGTTCCAGCCGGTCGGCGGCATGGACCAGATCGCCCGCGCCTTCGAGGGAAAAGTGGGCGAAGCGATCCGGTTCCGCAACGAAATCCGCGAAATCCGCCGCACGCCGGACGGCGGGGTGCGGCTGGTCGTCGGAGACCTGCTCGAAAGTTCCACGCGCGAGGTTTTCGGTGACTATTGCATTTGCACGATCCCGCTGAGCGTCCTGCGCGACATCCCGGCGGATTTCGCCCCAGCCATGAGCGACGCCATCCGGCGGGTGCCCTACATGGAAGTCGGCAAAATCGGCCTCCAGTTCAAGCGGCGCTTCTGGGAGGAAGACGACCGCATCTTCGGCGGGATCAGTTGGACCGACCAGAACATCACGCAGCTTTTCTATCCGAACCACGGATACCTCGGCCAGCGCGGCGGGCTGATGATCGGCTACTACCATTTCGCCGACGACGCCGTGGCCGTCGGCAAACTCACCCCGTCCGAACGCGAGGAACACGCCCTGGCCCAGGGCGAGAAAATCCACGGGCAATACCGCGCCGAATTCCAGCAATCATTTTCCGTCGCCTGGCACCGGGTTCCGTATAACCTCGGCGGTTGGGCGGAATGGAGCGAACAGGGCCGCGCGGAACTCTATCCCGTGCTCAACCGCCCGGACGGTCCGTTTTTTCTGGGCGGCGAGCACCTGACTTACCTCGGAGGTTGGATGGCCGGGGCATTCGAGTCGGCCAAGGCCGTGGTAAAAACGTTGCACGAAATCGCCACCTCAAAGGCTGCCTGATCCATTCTCAATACCGTGAAGACAATCCCTGCCCTCATCCTGAACCTCAGTGGCGCGCTCGCCATCCTGTCTGCATCCGCCGTGGCCGGCCCGCCGGAAGGGGTGACCTTCAGCGGACCCCCTAGCTCGCCCATTTCCGCGATGGTGGCGATTCCGGCGGGGCGCGCGCTCCTGTTTACCAGCGGCACCGTTCCGCCGGTGGCGGACGAAAGCATCCCAGCGGGATCGACCGCGCGTTTCGGCGATACGAAGACTCAGGGCATCGGTATCCTACGGCAGATCGAGGCGAAACTCAAGGAAGCGGGCCTGACGCTCAGGGACGTGGTCTATTTGCGCGTTTACGTCGCGGCGGACAAATCGAAGGAAGGCAAGTTCGATTATCCCGGCTGGTTCGAGGCTTACGCGCAGTTTTTCGGCACTCCGGAAAACCCGGTCAAACCGGCGAGATCAACGGTCGGGGTCGCCGGATTGGTCAATCCAGATTGGTTGGTCGAAATCGAAGCCGTCGCGGTTTACCCCGCCGAGACCGCGCCGAAGATCATTCCCGCCGTCACCGGGAAAGACCCGTCCGCGCCGCCGGACAAATGACTCCCGACGCTGATCCCCTCGCCAGTTCTGCGTCGGCTCCCGTGGTCGGAATCATCATGGGCAGCGGCTCGGACTGGCCAACGATGCGCGAAGCCGCCCGCGTGCTCGCGGCACTCGGCATCCCGTTTGAAAGCCGGGTGGTCAGCGCCCATCGCACACCCCATCTACTCTACGACTACGCCGGAGGCGCGGAATCCCGGGGTCTGCGCTGCTTGATCGCCGGGGCGGGCGGCGCGGCGCACCTGCCCGGCATGGCGGCCGCGCTGACCCCCCTCCCCGTGCTTGGCGTGCCGGTGCGCTCGCGGGCGTTGGGCGGGCTGGACTCCCTGCTGTCCATCCTGCAAATGCCGGCGGGAATTCCCGTGGCGACCTTTCGCATCGGACCCGAAGGTGCCGCGGACGCCGCCCGGTTTGCCGCCCGGTTGCCGGGGCTGACGGTCCGACGCTGAATCGTTCCCGGACCTCAGTTCGCCAGGATTTGACGCGCTTGCTCCCGCTCCCTCGGCAACGCTTCCGGCGTCTGGAATGCCGCCAGCACTTCCGCCGCCTGTTCGGGACGCTTCGCCTGAAGGAACGATTTTGCCAGTTGGCACGCCACCGGAAATTGGTCCGGCTCCAACTCCCACGCCCGGGCAAGATGAGACTGCGCCTTGTCCCTGGTGCTGGGATCATTCGCATCCCAGACCGCCCATTGGCTGTAAAGCAAGGCAAGTTCGTGCCGGAGGCTGGCGGGAGCCGCCCCCCACTCTCCGACCGCCCGTTCCAAACAATTGGCTACGGAACCGACGGTCGTGGGGTTGGCACCGCGCCGCAATTCAGCCGTCAGCGCGGGAACCGCCCCCAAAAACTCCGCGTGCTCCTCGATAAGACGGCGCGCGTCATCGGGTCGCCCCGTGCGGATGAGTTCGTCGCGCACCGCCGCGAGCAGACGCGCCCGGCGTTGGAAGGTCAGCGGGAAGTCAGGTGCGGGCATGCCCCGCGCAAGGTCGCCCTCCAGCCCGCCGCTCGCCGTCAGGTAGTTCACCAGCGGCCGCAAGTCATCGCAGCCGGGTTGCGCGTAGGCCGCGCGCAGCAGCCGCCCTGCTTCCGAAACCTGTTTTTTGTCGAGCGCGATCTGGGCGAGTTGCAGAAAGGACGGCAACGCGTGCGACGCGGAGGGATCGCGACCGACAATCCGCTGCAAGAACCGCTCGGCACGATTCGCTTCGCCCCGATTCAAGTAGAACGCCGCGATTTGATCCGTCACGTCGTCACGGAAGACCGCCGTTGCCGCCAGGCGGTCGAGGAGGAGGTTCGCCTCCGGCTGCCGGTCACATTTCCACAACGCTGCCGCTCGCACCATCTGGTATTCCAGTCGTTGCGGAAACCGCCGGGTGAGCCGTTCACAAAGCCCGAGCGCGAGGGAAGCGTGGTCCCCTTCGACCAGCGAGGTCGCCAGCGTGAACAGCAGCGTGTCGGGTAAATCGGGCCTCCGGTCGATGGCCTGAACGATCTCGCGCAAGGCCTCGTCACGGTGGCTTATCAGGGCCAAGCCAGCCAGTTGCGCGCCGGCGGCGGGTTCACCCTCGCCGTGGTTCCATGCCCGTTGCAGTTCGCCTTCCAGCCAGGAGTCCGCGCCATGCTGGTGAGCGAGGGGATACGACAACGCATCGTACTCGTTGCGGAAGACCTCGGAAGCCTGCGCGAATTTCTTCAGCCGCCGCATCTGCCGCGCGAAGCCCGCCGGGTCTTCGTCGGGCGCCGACCATTGCTCGGCCAGCGCCTGTTGAAGACGAAACCGCTGGGCCGGATCGTGCGTGTGGAGAATGGCCGCCGACAGGATGTCGCGCGCGAGTTGCCGCTGCCCGTCACCGACCAGTGCGGCCCCGATCCCCGGCAATGCTTCGAGCGGTCCGGTGTCGAGCAGTGTTGCAACCAGTTGCCGCACATCCTCCAGGTGGTGGTCCGCCAGCAACAGACGCGTTAATCGCACCGCGAATTCCGCCCGTCCGCTCGACCGGAGATCGTCCAACCCCTCTCGCAACGCTGCGACCGCGGCGGCCCGGTTTCCCCGGCGTTCCTCCACGGCAGCCAGACCCAGCCGGGCGCCGGGCCCCGGGTCGAGCGAAACGCATTCCCGCCAGATTTTAGCTGCTTCGTCCCAACGGTCCGCCCGCTCGTTCGTTTGCGCCAGCTGGACAAGCACGGGCAGCACGCCGGGCGTGGACTGTCGTGCCACTTCCAACAGCCGACACGCGCCGGTCCCGTCGCCCCGTTTTTCCCGCAGGCTGGCCAGGTTGCGTACCAGTTCGGCCCGGTTGACACCGAGCGGCAGCGCACCCAGCAGGGTTTCCGCCGCGTCCGGATTTCCGGTGGAGTCATAGGAGGTGAAAAGGTTTGGCCAGAAGTCCGTGCTTGCGAGGTCGCTCTGACGGAGAACCTCGTAAAGCCTCGCCGCAGCAGGGCGCTGGCCGTCGGTCCAGAGCCTCGCCGCCAGGCTGCTGATTTCCGCAGGTTCGTTTTGCTCACCCAGAAACCGCGCCAGGTGTTCGCGTGCTTGCTGGGGGTTGGCCGCCCCGGCGACCTGGGCGCTCAGCAGCCGCTGCCGGATTTCGGTGACCGTGTTGTCGACGTCGCTGCTCACGAAGCCAAACGTCCCCGCGTCGTCCAGCGCGCGCCGCCACAAATAAACGGCGAGGAAATCCAGGCCCCACGCCTGTAACTGCTCGCCGTTGGCCAGGAGGTAGGCCCACCGGCGAATATCCGGCGAGGTGTTGCTGGGCTCGGTCGCCATCATCCGCAACGCCAGGAGATCGTCCGCATCCCGCCGGGCAGCCGTCTGGTCCCCGGACAGACCGTGCAACACCAGGGCGCTCAACACCGCGTACGCCCGGCCGTCACGGGCGGACGGCCGCGCCAGGTACTCCGCGACAAAGCCCGCCCGCTCGTTCTCCGGGAGCAACAGGTAGTAACCCCGCAGCGCGGCAAACCCGACCCCGGTGTCCAGGCTATTCACGCTCACGTCGCCGAGAGACCGGCGTAAGGCCTCGCGCGCCCGCTCGACGTTCCCGGTGCACAGTTCCCATTCCGCGACCGCAAGCCCGTAGCTGGCGCGGCCGGTCGACGCCGTTGCCAATACCCGCTCGCCCAACGCGGCGGCGTGGGTATACCAGTGGCTCGCCGCAAAGCCGTTCTGCGCCGCCGTCCACAGCAGTTCCTGCACCTTCACGTCCGCTGGAAACAGTTCGTCCACCATGCCGGCACCGGGCTTGCCTCCCGCGCCCAGAAACGTCTGCAAGGCGTCGACCAACTTTTTCCCACGCGCCGCCGACGCTGGCGTATCTTTGCCGTGCCAGGCCCAATCGGCCAGGCGTTGGTAAGCCCCCAAGCGCAGCCCGGCGTTCAGGAACGCCCCGGACCAGGGTTCGCCGCTGGCGACGTCCTGCTCGCCTCCCCGCGCCAGCAGGTCGAGCGTCGGGTCGCGTTGGCCCGCGAAGTAAAAGGCAGCCAGCGGCTCGCCCTTTGCCCCGGCCTTTGCCGCCGCCTGCCAGCGTTCCAGCCAGGCGGTTTGCGCACGGCTCATCTTTTCGGCGGCAACCGGGTCTTTCGGAAAGAGCAGCCGGGATATTTTTTCGATGGCTTGCAAGCGCAGACGGCGTTCCTCGTTGTCGGCCGCCACGGGCGGGGGCGGCCGTCCGAAACGCGAGGCACGCAGCGTCCCGCCCGGTCTGCCGGAAAAGAACACCGGCCCGGCCTCGCCGCGCGACTCCAGTTCCGCCGGCAGACGCAAGGGCTCGTCGGGCGATTCCGCGACGGTTCGTGCCAACATCTGCTCGAAATGCGTGAGCGCGCTTGCGCCGTCGCCCGCCTGCGTGTCCAGCGTGCCTAGCAGAAGCAAACGCCTGGAATCCGTTTCGTCGACCGCCACCAGTTGCCGCAACAGCGCGCGGGCGCGGTCGGTCTGACCGGTTTGCTGGAAGTGTTCCGCCGCGTGTCCGAGGACCGTGGTGTCGCGCGGAAATTTCGTCACCAGGTTGTCCCACGTACGGGTGGCTCCCGATTCGTCGAACCCGGCATCTTCCAAAATGGCAAGTTTTTCCAGGTTCGCGGCGGTGGATTGGTTGGGCAGCGCGACCAACCACCGCTGATAGCCAACGGCTTCCGCGTCTTCGCCGAGTTGTTCGGCCTCCTCGGCCAGTTCGCGCAGGGTGCGGGCAGGGTCCGGCGATGAGTAGTACGCGCGTTTGGTCAACGCGTAAGCTTCCCGCTCCCGACCGTCCAGCCGACGAATCTCGGCCAGCGCGGTAAGCAGAAAATAATCGTCAGGGCGGGCAACGACCCGTTTTTCGTATTCCTCGCGCAACGCCGGTTCGAGGTCGTGCCGGTGACAGAACGCCGCCAACTGTTGAAACGCGTCGTACTTGGCCG
>CAXUHC010000052.1:0-11926 GCA_964250705.1 uncultured Chthoniobacterales bacterium
GATGCAGCCATCCCGCCGGAACGGGGGCCGTGGCGCTCAACGTGTGGCTCCCGCGCGTCCGCCGATGCGCAGCCGCGGATCGACCAGCGACTGCACGGTTTCGGCAATGAACTGGAAATCGGTGTCCTGCCGCTCCCGAATTTCACGCGGCCCACCCATCAGCGCCGCTTTTTCGGAGGAGTTCAGGGGCCGGAACTGCCAGCGGCGCGCGTCCAGTCCGAACGTGGCGTGATGGCTGAACTCGCCGCTGAGTTCGACGCAGTGTCCATCTTCCAGGGAATCGCACAGCAAATACACCGGCGCATCGCTCCAAGCGCGCAGGAGGATGCGGTCGCTGTGGTCGATGAAATGCACCTCGTAATAGGGTTTCCCTTCCTTGGTGGTTTTCGAGTGGACGTTGGCAACCTGCACATGGAGCAAGGTGTCGACCATTTCGCTGGGACTCACCCGGCCTTTTAACTCTTTGAGGGTCAAAGTTTGCATAAGGAGACTCTACCGGTAGCTACGCGCGCGTTGAATCCACAACATCTAGCACTTTTTGCACAGAAAGCGATCTCAAACCATGAGGACCGCCGCAAAGCTCCCGCCGGAACTGTCCGTGCCGCCGAGCGTATCAAACCGATGCCCGACCGCCAAGGATCGATCCTCAAATTTTCCGTAGGCAGGTCCGGCCAGCCGTGGAAGTTGCGTCGATTTCAGCGTGACGTTCCTCGTCCACGGGCGCACGTCGATCTCGCATTCGCTTTGACGGAAACGTTTGCTTGAAGAATGCTTTCCGGGCCGTCAGGGTTTTCCATGTCATTCGTTATCCATCGCCGTATGAAGAAACGCCTCGTTCTCCCGCTGTCTATTCTGCTGTCCATCGGCAGCGCTATTTCGGGCAGCGCGCAAACCGAGCAAGGCGTCGCCGCCGGTCGGCGCGGAATCGAGGCTTACAAGGCCGGCAAGTATGACGACGCCATCAAGGCGTTCGACGAAGCGACGAAGATCGACCCCAAAGACCCGAACAACTTCCGGAATCGCGCCATCGTCTGGAACAAAAAAGGCGACAAGGCTAAAGCGGTAGCGGATTATTCGCGGGCGCTGGAAATCTCGTCCGACGACGTGCCGAGTCATCTCGGACGTGGGTCTGCCCGGTTGGCCACGGCGGATTATAAAGGTGCCATCGACGATTTCGACGAAGTCATCAAGGCGAAGCCCAAAGACGTCGAAATTCGGCGGCTGCGTGCCTATGCCTATTCTCAGTCGGGCCAGACGGACAAAGCCATCACCGACCTCGGCGCCATCATCAAAGACAAACCCAACGATGCTGTCGCGCTCAACAAACGGGCCGACCTTTACGCGAAGCTCAAGCAATACGACAAGGCCGTGGCCGATTACACCGAAGCTGTCCGCGCCAAGCCCGATGACGCGAACAATTACCGGGATCGTGCTTCGGCCTACGAGGCGCTCAAAAAATACCCGGAAGCGATTGCCGATCTCAACGAATTCCTCAAACGCCAGCCCGAAGACACGGTCGCGCATAATCGCCGCGGCTTTCTGCTGGGTCAGCAAGGCGATTTCAAGCAAGCCATCGCGGATTTCGACGCCACCCTGGAGCGTGATCCGAACAACGAGCAGGCACTTCAGCAACGTGCGTTCGCTTATTCCAAGACGGGCGACGTGGACAAGCTGCTCACCCAGTACAGCGATGCGATCAAGGCGAAGCCGGATGACGGCGGGTTGCTGATGCACCGCGGTTCGGCCTACATCATCAAGGAGAACTACGAGGCCGCGATCACCGACTTTACCAACGCGATGCCGCTCCTGCCCAACGATGCGCGTCCCTACCGTCAGCGCGCCCTGGCATACATCAAGCAAAAAGCCTGGGACAAGGCGGTCGCGGATTACGGCACGATCCTGCAAATCAAACCCGACGATGCGCAGGCCTACAAGTTCCGCGGGTATGTTTACTCGTCGATGGAATCGCCGAAAGACGACAAGGCGCTGGCCGACTACAACAAGTCGTTGCAACTCAATCCGAAGGATTCGTCGACGTACCTGAACCGTGGGAATCTGTACGCGCGGACGAAGGATTACGAAAAGGCGAAACTGGATTATCAGAAGATCGTGGAACTCAACACGGAGCCAACCTTGGTCAAACAAGCTCAGGACGTGTTGGCGCAGCTCGCGAAACAGCAGACCGGGGCCTAGCGCACAACCCCGCAGCCCGGGGAGTGTTTCCGACGGCGCTATTTTGTTCAGGCGTCGAAGTGGTCGTAGCCGCTGACCCCATCCAGCCCGAGCGTGACGGTCGGCAGGGCCAGTTTTCCGACGGCGCTAAGAAGGAGATTTGGAAAAGTTTGCGACCAGGCTTTTTGTAACCTCGCCCCCCGGCGTGGGCTCAATGCGAAGAGCAACTCGTAGTCTTCGCCGTCCCCGAGCGCTTGGACTTGCGTGCATCCCACCGTCACGGGGAGACGGTCGCGCTCCACGACGAAGCCGGTCCCGCTTGCGCGCGCCATCCTCGGCAGGTCGGCGGCCAGCCCATCGCTGAGGTCCATCATCGCGCGAATCGGGAAATTGGCGGCGAGCCAGCGTCCCTCTTCCAGGCGCGGGCGGAAGGTGAGGTGCCGCCCGCTTGGCAGGGAGCCACCCAGCTTACCGGTCACGAAGAGCAGGTCGCCGGGCCGCCCACCGCCACGGGTGACGCATCGCCCGCGCCGCACCGTGCCGGTCAGGCACACGGAGAGGAAAGAGGGCCCGGTGGTGGAGGCGGTCTCACCCCCGACGACGGTCACCTCGAACTCACGCGCCGCCCGGGCGATTCCCCGGTAAACACCGGTCGCCCAATCCAGCGTGGCGCGCGGATTGAGGCCCAGGGTCACCAGAGCGTACCCGGGTTTTCCTCCCGTCGCCGCCAGATCGCTCAGGGGGCGGCAAAGGGCCTTCCAACCGACCTGTTCAGGCGCGGCATCCGGCGCGAAATGCACGCCCTCGATGACGCAGTCCGTTTTCAGAAGTTGCCAATGTTTGCCCCCGGCGGGCCGAACGACGGCGCAATCGTCCTGCCCCGCGCCTGCGACCACGCCATCCGCACGGTCTGCCCGGGGCAACTGCGCGAGCAGCGTGGCGACGAGCTGGTCTTCTCCTGAGCGAGCAGGCATGGGAGCATGCTATCCGCCGGTGTTTCCTTGCAACAATTGCGCCACCGAGAGCGCATTGAAAATCGCGTGCATCGTGATCGGAACAAAGATCGAACCGGTCCACTCGTAGGCAAGCGTGAGGCAAACCGCCAAGGCAAACAACCCGCCGAAGCTCGGCAGGTGCTGATGGATGGCGGCGAAAAGCGCGGCGTTGACGATGATGCCCACCGACACGCCAGCATACCGTCGCACGACCGCGTACAGATAACCGCGAAAGATAAACTCTTCCAAAACCGGCGCAGCGAGCACGGCGGACAACGCCACGGCATAGCGAGCCGCCGTGGAACCCCCGGCCTCCAGGAAACGCACTATCTCCTGCTTGGAATCATCCTGACTTCCACCCGCTGCCAGCAACACGCGCGACAGGAAGGAGGCGCCTCCGACCAGTGGCAGCGCGGCAGCCAGCATCAGCAACGCGCAGCCCGCAACCGCCCCGGGCCCCAGCCGATCCAGCCCGAAAATCTCTCGCCACCGGACTCCGCGAAGGCTCAAGGCGCCGAAGATGCCCCCGACGATCACGAGCGGCAAGAACGTGCTCACAGCCAAGGCCGTGATCATCCTCGACGCGCTCGGCAAAGCTGCCTCGACCGTGCCAGCGGGAGACCGCAGGGCGTCGATCACCGAAAGCGCGAAAAACGTGGTCAGCAACGCCGCGATCAGCACATCAATCGGACCCAGTTTTTCCGAGCGCACCCGCCCGCCGGACTCGAAGATCACGCGGTCAAACACGTAGCCGTAGATCAGCAGGCAGACGGCAATCGCCACCAACGTCCAGGCGCCCAGCGAAAGCATGGACAAGAAAGGTTGCAGGGACGGGAGCGGGTCCATGATCGGCAGGCGACGGTTACGGGCGGCCCGGACCGGCGCGCAACTCGGTGAAGACCGGACCAAACTGGACGAACAGATCGCCTGGCAGGAGAGACTGCTCGGAGGCGTGCCCGCGAAGCAACGCCCGGTCCGCGGCGCGGCCGTGCAACCACGCCGCGAGACGCGCCGCGTCAAACACGGACAATTTCTGGCCGAGGAAAGCCGCGCAAATCCCCGTCAGCACGTCGCCCATCCCACCGGTGGCCATGCCCGCGTTGCCGGTCGCGTTATAGGCCGGCGGACGCCCGCGTTCGCCGATCAGCGTACGCGCGCCTTTGAGCAGGAGCGTCACGGGATAACGATCCGTAAAGTTCCGCACGAGAGTCTTGCGGGAGCTGGATTTCTCGAAGGGCACTCCCCGGGCTGCGGCGTCGCCTTCGAGCAAACGCTGCATCTCACCGGGGTGCGGCGTGAGCAAACGGGGACCAGCGGCACGGGTCAGGGGCGTGATGTCCCTCGCCAAAACATTCAGCCCGTCCGCGTCGACGACCATCGGTTTCGGCCAGCGTTCGATCAACTCACGCAACGGGCCGCCGCCTGATTGCCCCAGGCCCGGGCCGAGCGCGAGCACGTCGAAATCCATGTCCAGCGCGTCGAGCGGAGACGTGATGGGTTTGACCATCACTTCCGGCGCGGCGGCGGTAGCCACGACGGGATAAATCTCCTTGTCGGTAAGCAGCGTGACCAGCCCGGCGCCCGCCCGGGCGCACGCGTGCGAGCACATGACCGCCGCCCCCGTCGCGCCCACGGACCCGGCGAGAATGCCGACCCGCCCGTACATCCCTTTGTGCGATTCGTGCGGACGCGGCGGCAGCAGCCCGGCAACGCTGGCCTGCGTGATCACCTCACCGCGCGCCGCCGCCTCGGGCGCTCGTTGGGCCGCCCCGGCAAACTCGGGTAGCGACAGCACCTGGATTTTGCCGACGTGGCTCGCCGCCCGGTCAGCCACGAGTCCGACTTTGGCGAAACCGACGGCCAGCGTTTCGTCCGCGACGACGGCCTCAAGGTCCGCTTCGCCGCTCCCGGCGTCGAGCCCGGTTGGAGTGTCGATGGCCCAAACGTAAGCTCCCCGCTTTTGCCGCAAAGCGTTGATCTCGCGCGTGGCGGACAGGATCGGATCGCGCAAAGCCCCGCGCGCGCCGATCCCGAGCAGCCCGTCCAGCACGCAAAGCCGTCCGGTGCGGGCGGGGACGTTCTGCGCCTGTTCCGGTGTGAGTCGCGGAAACCGGTCGGGTGACAGTCCGGCAAGTTTCTCGTGGGCGAGGTCTCCCATGCTCGCCGGATCATCCACGGCCAGACGCAGATTGATCGCGATGGGCACGTGGCAGTCCGCAGCCATCTCGGCCAACGCTTGCGCGGCGACCAGGGCGTCCCCCGCGTTGTTGCCTTTGCCCGCGTAGATGAGCACCATTCCCCCGCCCCGCCACAACCGGCGCAGCAGATGGACCGCCAGAAGTCGGCCCACCCGTTCCATGAGTGCCTTCGCCGTCGTGCCGGTCGCAAACACGGCGTCCTCGATGGCGCGCATTTCGTCTGGAGTGACGATCATAAGACATTCGCTCTCATGTTGCCGCGCAGGTCGCCGGCCCGTCAGCGCCCATGACGGCGGTGATGATTGCCCGAGTGTGAGCTCCCGTGGCCGCTCGCATGCGAACTCCGGCCATGCGACGCGCCGTGGGCACGCCCGCGCGAACTGCCGCGACGGGAACGGCTGCGGTGGGAAGAGCCCCGGCTCCGCGAACGGCTGTGACTGACCAGCCGCTCGGACGTCACCGGGGGTTGGTAGCCGAGGTCCGCCGGATCGCCCTCCCGCCGCTGGGCGACGATGGCGTTGGCGATGTTCTCGGCCCACCGCTGCCGGTACGACGCGTTGAGGACGATGCGGCTTTCACCTGGATTGGTCAGGAAACCGCCCTCGCACAGCACCGCCGGGATGGCCGTGCGGCGCACGACGTAAAACCCGCGCCGGCGGACGAACCGATCCTCCGTGTCGAGCGACGCCAACTGCGCGCGGTGCAACCGGGTCGCCAGACCGAAGCTGTCGCCACGATAATAATAGGTTTCAAAACCGTGAGCTTCGGCCCGCTGACCGCTGTTGTAATGCACGCTGACAAAAATGGCGTTGCGGTACGAATTGGCAATCGCGACCCGCGTCGGCAGAGGGACGAAGACATCGTCGGTCCGCGTCATCACGGTGCGAAATCCACGTCGGCGCAATGCCTGTTGCAAGCGCAAAGCGGTGTCGAGCGCGTACGGCTTTTCGGGAATGAGCTGGCCCGGGCCGCCGCCCCGGTCGAGCCCGCCGTGCCCGGCGTCGATGATGACCGTGTCAAATCCTCTCGGGCCGTACGCCAGGGCCGAGCTGGTTCCGACCGCAAGCACACCCCAGACCAAAATGAGCAGGCAAATCGACGAACGCAGACTTCGGGCAGCAGCGGGGCGTGGCATGACGCGAGGATATTACCGCGAGAAGTGCCACCGTCAAAAAGTCGATCCCAGTCCACCCCTGATCACCGCTGACTGCCGGGTGCTTCCGCCGATCTTGATTTTGAGGCGGCTCACGGTTTTTGCGTTCCGGGCGAGGCCGGCATGCCGGCGGGACGGTCCGAAAGTTTCGGCGGACGGGTCGGGCCGCCTGGCCCGGGCTCGGGTTGCACTTGCAACTGTCCGCCACGCACTTCCACGAGACCGGCATCATTTTTCACCAGGGTGGGACGGCTCCGTCCCGCCCGCGTGTACGCCCGTTGGGAGAGCCGCTCACCTTCCAGGTTGATCTGGGTGTACAGATAAGTGCCCGGAAAGCACTCGTGCAGCACGTGCAGAACGCTTTGCCGGTCGAAGAATTCCTCCGGCTCGCGCCCGCTCGTAATGACGCGCCCCAAGGACTGCGTGGTGTAAACCGTGTTGCCGTTCTCGTCGCGCACGCGCACGTAGAGCAGCATCTTGTCGAGCAGCGTATGGGTCAGCAACGACACCTGGCGCGTGCTGCCGATGTCGCTGGGGCTGCCCACGTTCTGCCGCCAGAGCAGCTTGCCGTCGGTGAGCTCGAACGTCACGTAATTCGAGTAGTAAAAACGGTCTGCCTCGCCGTAATAAATGTTCGCCCGGACCCGGTGGGTGCCTTTCTCCCGGATCGGAAAAAGCGGCGTCATGTCGATTTGCCGGCGGAGCGACTGCCCGGCAAGAACCGTCAAAGGGCGGAGTTTGTAATCAGGGTCGTAAGGCTGGAGAATCCCGCCGTCCAGCCGGGCGACGTCGAGGTTGAACCATTGCTTGGCACCCTCGTCCTGCAACGTCACGTCATGGCCCGTATTATTGGTGACGGTGACGGTGGCGATCATCGGCTCATAGAGGATGTAATTTCGCCGGGCCAGCGACAGTTGGATCTCGATCTGCGCGCTGGCCAACGCCGCCGTCAACAGCAAAGCTGCCGCGAGAATTAAGCCAGGCAGAAACGGCCAGCGAGGGAAACCGAGCCGGTGGGTGGAGGAAGATTTCAGGGGAGACATGGCGCTAAACGGAGAACCGCAATCTGGATGGAAACAATCGTTACACCGGGCTACCTGGCGGGCGGAGCGGTGTCCGAAACGGTACGAAAACCCACCCGCTCGCTGGTTTTCAACGCTGCCAGGTCGGTTACGCGTCGGGTCACCTCGACGCCGGGCGAACCGAAGCTGCCCCCGCACACCACCGGGAATTTGAGCGAACCTCGATTGGTCGCGGAGTCCGTCCATTCGGCCACGTTGCCAGCCATCCCCATCACCCCGTAGGGGCTGCGGTCACCGGCCATCGCGTCCACGGGAGCCCAGCGGTTGAAACCGTCGATCTGGCCTTTCGCCGCGCCGCTTTCCGCGTGAAAATCCGCGCTCGTGTTGACCTTGGAGATTTGCGTCCCGTCGCTGCCCCAGGGGTACAGACGGCCGTCGGTGCCCCGCGCGGCTTTTTCCCATTCCTGTTGGGTCGGGAGACGGTGCCCTTTCCATTTGGCGTAGGCGTAGGCGTCGTACCAGTCGACAAAGACCGCTGGGCAGTTCAGGTCCACCGGCGCTTCGTTGTACAAGCCGCCGCTTCTGGCGACCTGATACAGGGCGTTCCATTGCACGTTGTCATGCTGATGGGTCTTCGGCGCATCCGGGCTTTCCTGCGTCGCTGCGGGGTCTGCTTTCACCGCGGCGAGAAACTGCGCGTACTGACCAATGGTGACCTCGTACTCGTCGATCCAAAAGTCGGGCAACGTCAGGTGTTCGTCCTTCTGGTAGATAAACTCGCCCGCCGGGATCGCCATCATGTGGTCGAAGTCCTTCGCGGCGGTCACGCGGAAGAATTTGAAGTAAACCACCACGGCCACGAGACAGATCAGCGTGAACATGCTCAACGAGGAAAGGAGCACCGCACGTTTCTGGCGTCGCCTGGCCTCGTTGACCGCCGCGAGGGCGGCGGCATCCCTGGCGCTGAGCTTGAAAGCGTCCTCGGGAACGACCTTCGGCTCCAGCGTCTTGACCGCTTGCAACAGCGCGCCCCAACTCAGGAAACCCGTGCTGCCGTCGAGCAGCATCCGGCCCAGCAATTCGCGCAGGCCGAGGGTGCCCGCCGTCCGGTTAGGCAGACAATCCGAGATCATGCGCGACAACGCCCGGATGTCCTGTTGGGTGCTCGCCGAGCGGCCGTCAGCGAAGGTCGCCAGATTGTTGAGCCGCGCCCGGCCGTCGCGGCCCAGGTAAACATCGTCTGGCGTCAGGAGCGGATGGGGCATTTTCTGCTGGTTCAGATAGCTGAGCGCCTCGCCCGTAACCTTGATGCATTGCAGCGCGGTCGCGTCTTCGATGGTTCGACCCTGGGCACGCAAATCGCCCAGGTTGGCGCCATCCACGTATTCACGCGTGTAATAGTAAACGCCGTCCTGCTGTCCTGCTTCGTACACGGCGAGGATCGACGGATGCTGCACGTTGGCTTTCGCGCTGGCCTGGGCCAGAAAAGTCTGCACGGCTTCCTCGTCCTGTTGGTATTCCGCCGCGAGGACCTTAAGCGCGACCACCCGATCCATCGAAACCTGCATCGCCTCGAAGACTTCGGTGCGGTCGCCTGCCCCGATTTTACGTCTGATCTGGTAGGGCCCGATGGTTCGCTCCGAGACTTGCGCACCCGCCCCGCTCGCTTCGCTCGGAGCCAGCGCGCCCATCTTTTCATCGCGGCGGCGAACCCCTTCCATGACCAGATGCTCCCAGCCGGACGTGATGGTTTGCGCGTCCGGCCGGACGCCGTCCTCGAACGAAAACTGGCCGGACGACCAGCCGATGATCTCGTAGGCCGCTTCCTCCCCTTCCAGCGCTCCGCTGAGCGCCTGGATCACCTGTCCGCCGAGCAGGTACAACACCCCGCGTTCGTTGCGGCGGGAGATTTGCAGGCAGCCGGTTCGCTTGCTGATGCAGCAGAGCTGGATGATGTCGACCAGATCGAATTGGTCGAGCTTGCCGGTGAACCCCTGCTTGCCGACCAGGTGCCGCAACCGCGAAGACTGCGAGCGCTGGTCGAGCGGCAGTTCGTCCGTGAACGAGAGGCCGCGCGGTGCCGCCGGGGGTGGCTCGACGGCGTGAGGTTTCACCGCTTCCTCCGCTGGCTCGGCCAGGGCGGCCACGAGGGCCTGGGGATCGACCGGCTTGTAGAAAACGGGGGTTCCGTTGATGTACTCCTCGTATTCCGTGAGGTCGTAGCCCGTCACGAAGATCGTGCGCAGCGCGGGCTGCTCCTGCCGCAGCGATTCGCGTAAGTTGAAACCGTCCATCCCCGCGAGGACAACTTCGGTGATGAGCACATCCGGCGGATTCCCCTGCGAAACGGCGAGCGCTTGTTGACCGTCCACGAACGGGACCACCTCATGCCCCGTCAGATCGCGCAGGCTTTGGGCCAGAGCCCCGGCCGTCTCGGCCTGATCGTCTACCACGAGGATTTTCATAGGGGGAACACGGACGGCGCGCTACTCGGGAGGAAGCGTCGTCGGGGGCTGGAACTTTTGCAGGAGCGATTCCGGGTCCGCCTGCACGTCCTGAAGCTGTCGGTCGTAGTAAAGGCGGACGGAGTAACCCCGATAAACGCGCACGGAGCCGGGCGTCTCCGCCGGAGCGGCCGCCGCGGTTTCCGCCGCTCCTCGCCTGGTGCGTGTTTTGTCGGGAGCCGCACCCGCCGGTGGACCGGGCATCAGCGCGACGCCCTTGGTACGGACGTATAGGGTTTCGAGCACTTCGGACTTGTCGTTGGCCCAGTTGACCGGAGAAGGCGAGAGCCAAGCAAAATCAGTTTGTGCGTCGGTGAGCACGGTGTCCTTTCCATCCACGAGATCGTAAAAATACGTCAGGATACGGACCTTCATCGGATCAATCACCGTGCCGGGCCGGTTTTTCACCACGATTTTGAGCGAGACCTTTTGTTCGACGGAAGCGTCCGTCAGGTCTTCCTTGCGGATGTCGGTCAGCTTGAGGATGGCCAGGTCGTTCGCCGCCGGTCCGCCGTTCGCCGTGTTGGCGGCGGTGTCCTGACGCGAGAGCCCGGGGTTTGCCGGGACCGAATGGAGCTTGGTGTCCGCGAGGTAATAAAGCGCGCCCACGCTCTCACCCAGATTATAAAGCCGCTGCCATTGCTCGAAGGCGCGGTCCGGGATTTGCATCGCCTCGTAGGTCAACGCCATCTCGGCGATGACCTGCGGGTTGTCCGGTTCCGCCACCTGGGCCTCCCGGAGACGCGCGAGCGCGGAGTTCATGTCGCCCCGCACGCGCAGTTGCCGCGCCTGCTCCAGCGGTTCGCCGGAACCCGCCTGGTAGCGGGCCACAGGCGCGGGCGTGGGCCGGGTCATCAACGGAGCCGCGGCGTCTACGACCGGCTCCGCGGGCGCGAGTTGCACCGGCGCGGGCGTCGGCAGCGCGGGCTGCCGGGGGATCGGGGCGGTCGCCACGTCGGAGACCGGACCGCTCAAACTCTCGACGAAATGGAGTTCCACCGCTGGCCGCGCCGTGATGCCCCCGCGCATCAGGTAGCCTCCCAAAATCAAGAGCTGGCACAACGCCCCGGCCCCGAGCACGGTTGAGGCGATGAAAAACGTCCGTCCGCTGCGAGTCGACGGCAGGAAAGTGGGGAGGGTGGATGCCATGAGCGGCAGACGACGCGAGCGGCCAACCTATCCTGCGGAAATTTCTCGTGTCAACCCCGGCCTGCCGCGTGCCGTGAAAAGAGGGAAGCACTGGTAGCGCTAACGGGGTTCGAACCCGTGCTCCAGCCTTGAGAGGGCCGTGACCTAACCACTAGTCGATAGCGCCAACAAACTAGCGGACGATGCCTCAAAAGGTCCGGCCCGGCAAGCGACTTCTTCGGGCGGTCGTCAAAACCCGCCATCCAGTTTAACGGCCTCGTCCGCGTCTGCCGCGCCCGCCGCCGCCGCGAACGATGTCTTCCTCGCCGCCGACCGCCCGGCGCTGCGGGTCATACCGCTGCTGGGACACCGCGCTCAGCAACGCGACGTGCTTCTTCATCTCGGGCGACGGGTCCACTTTGCTGACCTCGGCGTAAAGCCGCGTGTAATACCGTTTGAGGTAAGCGCGCTTCTGCACGTCGGTGCGGGCGGCGGCGGCCTGGTGCAAAAGCTCCGGCAACGCGGGGTCGCGTGCCATTGCCGTGGTTTTGGCGCGGCGGTAAGCGACCCGCACCATCAACGGATCGGCATCCGCCTGGTCCACCAGTTGGTCGTTGGAACGTTCGTTGCGGCGATGCTGTCCGCTGGGCAGACCGCTGTTTTTACGGCGGGTCTGCGCCCCGGTCCCCTGCCCCGGCGCGGCGGACGTCGGCGCGGGTGTTTCCGGCGGCAGGAACTTGGCGCTGGACCCCGG
>CAXUHC010000052.1:11936-19703 GCA_964250705.1 uncultured Chthoniobacterales bacterium
GACCTGCGCCTTGTCCAGCAGCAAGGGGTCACCGGCGGCCATCGCCTTGATCTCTCCCTCGGGGTACGGCGAGGAGACAGCCGGCGAGAGCAGGACCTTGTTGGGCGGCAGGAACTTGGCGCTGGACCCCGGCTCGCGCAGGGCGTCGATATCCGGGTAATCGCTCTGGCTGGCCGCTTGCACCGGACCGGCTTCGGGCGTCGGCGCGGGGTCCTGGGCTCGCCCGCTCTCCAGGGCGACGGCCCCCGCGATCATGGTGCACAGCGCGAGACGGTGAAAATTTCGCATGTCGACCAATATCTACGCCTCCGATGCGCCGGGGCGCGAGCAGATAATTGCCGACCTCAACTCTCCGCGCGGGGGCGACGCTTCAGCCGGGCGAACTTCTCCGCCAGCAGCGCGCCGAGCTTTCCGGTCGCGTTGGCGTCGGGCAGCCGTTCCAGCACTTCGTTGAGGAAACCATGCACGATCAATTCCTGCGCCGTCTTGCGATCGATCCCCCGCGCCATCAGGTAAAACAATTCCTCGTCGTCCACGTGGCCCGAGGTCGCGCCGTGGGTGCAGCGCACCTCGTCGGCCAGGATTTCCAGCCCGGGCATCGAATTCGCCTCGGCATCGTCGCTGAGCATCAGGTTGCGGACCTTCTGGTACGCGTCCGTGTGCTGCGCTTCGGGCTGGACACGAATCAGACCGGCGAAAATCGTCTTCGCCGTATCCGAGAGCGAGTTTTTGTAAAGAAGGTCGCTCGTCGTGTGGGGGGCCAGATGGTCCTGCAAGGTGCGCTGATCGTACTCCTGATTCCCGTCGGTCACGGTCGCGGCCAGCATGTCGCTGCGTCCGCCTGCCCCCGCCAGACGGCTCAGACTTTCCAGTCGCGCGTAGGAAGCACCCAGGTTTAAGTGCAGGCTCAAGGCCGAAGCATCGCGTTCCACGGTGGTGGCATTGATCTGGAACGACACGACCTTTTCGCCCCAGTTCTGCGCGCAGAGGTAGGTCACTTTCGCGCCGGGTCCCACGATGAGGTCGTTCACCGCGCAGGCAAACCCGGTTTCGTCGGGCCGGTCGGAGCCGTAGTAATCGACCAGCGTCACCTTGCTGCCCGCTTCCGCGATGATGAGGGTATGCGGGAAGGTCGAACCACCCTCCCCGGAGAGCCAATGAAACGTTTCCAGCGGCAGGGCGATCTCCACGTTCTTCGGCACGTAGAGGAACGTGCCGGTGCGAACGTACGCCCGGTGCAACGCGGCGAATTTCTTCGAGCCGAGGACCGTTTCCTGCGCCATGAAATGCTGGCGGAACAGGTCGGCGTGTTCGGCGATGGCCGCTTCGAGCGGCTTCCAGATGATGCCCTGTGCCGCCAGGGTGTCGGAGTGCAAGCGGCGGTCGAGCAGCGTGTCGTTGGCGAAGACCATCTTGCCCGCGATGGTCTCGTTGCCGACCGAGCGGCCCACGAGACGCTCATGCGTGACGGCGTCAATGGCTTGCGGCGGCGTGTATCGATCCAACGCAATTTTGCCGATGGTGGCGAACCGCCACGCCTGCTCCGTGCGGGCTGGCATGGCCTGGGACTCGAAGTCCTGCCAGGCGTGCGTGCGGGCTTCCTGAAACCAGTCGGGCAGACCGTGCGAAGTTTGCCCGTCGGGCGCGGTCAGCAAGCCCCCGTGTGCGCCGGAAATTTCCGGTTCGGCGGCGATACGGGCGGCTTCGGTGGCTTCGGCGGTGTCGGCGTAATCCGCCGTGAGAAGAGTGTCCGTCTGGTCGCTCATGTGTTTCCCCTGGTGTCAACCCACCGAACCTTCCATCTCCAGATCGATCAACCGCTTGAGTTCCACGCTGTATTCCATCGGGAACTGACGCACCAGATCATTGACGAAGCCATTTACCGTCAGGCTCATCGCCTGACCCTCCGTCAAGCCGCGCGACATCATGTAGAAAATCTGCTCGGCACTGACCTTGCTCACGCTGGCCTCATGCTGCATGGCGTTTTTTGCGCCGCGCACGGTGATCGCCGGGTAGGTATCCGTGCGGCTCGTGCGATTGATCAGCAGCGCGTCGCACTCGGTGTTGTTCTTGCAGTTTTTGAGATGCTTCGGCACGAGAACCTGCCCGCGATACGTCGCCCGGCCCGTGCCGACGCTGATGCTTTTGCTGATGACGTTGCTCGTGGTGTCGTCGGCGGCGTGAATCATCTTCGCGCCCGTGTCCTGATGCTGGCCGTTGCCCGCCAGCGCAATGCTGATGACCTCGCCACGGGCACGGGGGCCCTTCATCACGACGCCGGGGTATTTCATGGTCAGGCGGCTGCCGATGTTGCAGTCGATCCACTTGATCTCGGCGTCTTCGTGCGCAACCCCGCGCTTGGTGACGAGGTTGAAAACGTTATTGCTCCAGTTTTGGACCGTGACATACTGGATCTTCGCGCCTTTCATGGCGACCAGTTCGACCACCGCGCTGTGGAGCGTCGCCGTCTCGAACTTCGGGGCGGTGCAGCCCTCCATGTACATGACTTCCGAACCTTCGTCGGCGATGATGAGCGTGCGCTCGAACTGGCCGAAGTTTTCCGAATTGATGCGGAAATACGCCTGGAGCGGGTGCTTCACCTTCACGCCCGGCGGCACGTAGATGAAACTGCCGCCGCTGAACACCGCGGAATTGAGCGCGCTGAACTTGTTGTCAGCGGTCGGGATCACTTTCCCGAACCACTTGCGGAAGATTTCCGGGTGCTCCTTCAAGCCCTCGGTGCTGCCGACGAAGATGACGCCCTGCTCGCCGACGGCCGCTTTGATGTTGGAATACGCGGCCTCGCTGTCAAACTGCGCCTCGACGCCCGCGAGAAACTTGCGCTCCTGCTCGGGGATGCCCAGGCGCTCGAAGGTGCGCTTCATGTCGTCGGGCACATCGTCCCAGGAGCGGCTGGGTTTCGTGCCCCGGCTCAGGTAGTAGCGGATGTTGTCGAAGACGATGTTTTCGAGGTCTTTGGTCGCCCAATGGGTGGGCATCGCTTTCTTGTTGAAGACCTGAAGGGCCTTGTGCCGGAATTCACGAATCCACTCCGGCTCACCTTTGACATCGACAATGTAGTCGATGGTTTGCGGCGTGAGGCCGGTGCCCGCGTCGAAGGTGTGAGCTTCCGGATAGGAAAAATCTCCGGCGCTACGGTCGATATCAATGTCGGATTTGGGAGTAGCCATAAGGAAAAAAGGTAAAGGTCGGCAGGAATGTCAGGCCGTCGCGGGCTGGTAGCCGGGCGTCACCCAGTCGTAGCCACGCTCATCGAGTTCCAGGGCCAGCGATTTGTCGCCGCTTTTGACGATCTGGCCGTCCATCATGACGTGGACCACGTCTGGAACGATGTAACTGAGCAACCGCTGGTAATGGGTGATCAGAAGGACGCCGAGGTTCGGGCCACGCAAAGCATTGACCCCGTTGGCGACGATCTTGAGCGCGTCGATGTCCAGCCCGCTGTCCGTCTCGTCGAGCACGGCATAGCTTGGTTCGAGCATCGCCATTTGCAGGATTTCGTTGCGCTTTTTCTCGCCGCCGGAAAACCCTTCGTTGACCGAACGTGACGTAAACTCGCGGCGCATGTCGAGGAGGTCCATCTTCTCGTAAAGACGGTGGTAATACTCGACGGCTTCGAGTTCCTCGCCCTCGCCGAGACGCGCTTGCAGGGCCGCGCGGATGAAATTGGCGTTGCTCACGCCGGGAATCTCCATCGGGTACTGGAAGGCGAGGAAAAGCCCCTTGCGGGCACGCTCGTCGGCTTCGATTCCGAGAATTTCCTCGCCGTCGAGCAACACGCTGCCGCCCGTGATCTCATAATCCGGGTGGCCGCTGATCGCCTTGGCGAGCGTGCTCTTCCCGGAACCGTTCAGGCCCATGATGGCGTGAACTTCACCCTTAGGGACTTCGAGGTTGAGGCTCTTGACGATGGGTTTGCCCGCGATGCTGACGCAAAGGTCCTTGATGACTAGAGATGGATTCATGGTGTCGAAAGCGAAGTCGTGGCGGCAGGATTTTCCGCGCATTCGCGGCAGAGGCCGCGCAGAGAAAATTCGTAATGGTTGACCACGTATTCGTCGGGCAAACGCCAGACGCGTGAGAGCTCCGCCACGTCGGGCAGGTCGACGTCGTGGACGCCGCCGCATTGCGTGCAGAAAAAGTGAGCGTGCTGCTGGGTGTTCGGACAGAAGCGCGACGGCCCGCGATCCAGATTGACCTGTTGCACCAACCCGCACTGCGTCAGCGTTTCCAGACAGTTGTAAACCGTCGCCAATGAGATCGTGGGCATCTTCTGTTGCACACGGTTGAAGACCTGCACCGCGCTCGGATGGTCCCGGGTTTCCAACAACACGCCGTAGACCTCGCGGCGTTGTTTGGTGAGCCGAAAACCGCCCGACGCGATGGACTCGTCGTAGTGCGAAGCGTCGGATGGAATCTCGGTGGACATCTGGAGGAGCAATGTCACCCGGCTTGCCCGCATATCAAGAACAATTCTAAATAAAGTTTACTGATCTACTCCGGTCGAGGCTCGTTCCCGATGGTTTCCACGAGGTCGTGCTCAGGAATGGCGAGCGTTACTCCGCCAAGGCCGCGCGTTGTTTCTCGATCAGCTTGTCAACACCGTTTCTAGCCAGGGCGACCAAAGCTTGGAAATCTTCTTGCGAAAAGGTCGATTCCTCCCCGGCACCCTGGACCTCGACGAAACGGCCTTCCTCGGTCAGCACCACGTTGAAATCTACCGCCGCATCCTTGTCTTCAATGTAATCGAGATCGAGCACCGGGCGGCCTGCCACCATGCCCACGCTGACCGCTGCCACCAACTGACGCAACGGCGAGCGCGGGACCTTGCCGCTGGCAACCAGCGCGCGGCAGGCCATCGCAATCGCCACGCAGCCGCCGGTGATCGAGGCCGTACGGGTGCCGCCATCGGCCTGGAGCACGTCGCAGTCGATCCAGAGCGTGCGCGAACCAAGGAGTTCGAGATCGACCGTGTTACGCAGCGCGCGCCCGATCAGCCGCTGGATTTCCACGCCGCGCCCATCTTGCTTGCCTCTGGCGATATCGCGCGCTTTGCGGCCAAGCGTGGAGTACGGCAACATGGAATATTCCGAGGTGATCCACCCGCCTGTCACCCCCTGTTCCTTCATCCAGCGAGGGACCCCTTCTTCGATGGAAGCCGCGCAAATGACGCGGGTATTCCCTGCGGCGACCAGCACCGAGCCGGCGGCGTGGGGCGCAATTCCCGGGATGAAGGACAAAGGGCGGAGTTGATCGTCGGCGCGGCCATCGTGACGGGGCATGGGAAGAAAAGGATGAAGGATGAAGGATGAAGAATGAAGACCGAAGGCGGAGAGACACAATGCTGCTTGTGCTTCCAGAAGCTTTTCTTTTTTATCTTCGTATAGTCTGCTCGTTCATGCGAACCGTCACCGTCGAAATCCCCGCCACCACCTCGAATCTCGGCCCGGGTTACGATTGCCTGGGCGTCGCGCTGGGATTGGCCAACCGGGTAACAGTCACGCGGACAGAAGGCGTTCCAACGCTGCCGATGGCGCAGGAAGCGGCGGAGGCATTTTTTGCCATCGTCGCACGAGAAGCGTTTCCGTTTTCATGCGAGATTCGCGGTGACGTGCCCATGTCGCGCGGGCTAGGCAGCAGCGTGACATTGAGAATTGGCGTCGTCACGGGACTGAACATTCTCGCGGGTGAGCCGCTGTCGAGAGAACAAATTTTCACGCTGTGCGCAGGCTTGGAAGGCCATCCCGACAATGCCGCGCCCGCGCAGTTCGGCGGATTCACGGTGGCGGGCGGCGAGGAGGGAGCGATGCCCCTGCGCTTTCCGGTCGATCCAGACTTGAAATTCGTGTTGTTGATCCCGGATTTCGAGGTTCGCACGGCGGACTCGCGCCGCATCCTGCCGGAGGAAGTTTCGCGGCGCGCGGCGGTGGCCAGCAGCGCACGCGCGTGCCGCCTCACCGCCGCCTTCGCGGCCGGGAAATATCAGTTCCTGCGGGATGCGCTCGAGCACAGCGCGTTTCAGCATCCGCACCGCTTGCCGCTGGTGCCGTTTCTGCCCAAAGTGCTGCTCGCGGGCCGGGCGGCGGGAGCCTTGGGAGGATTTCTGAGCGGCTCCGGTTCCACCGTGGCCTGTCTCACGTTGACGGGCGCGGAGGCCGTAGCCTCGGCCATGATCGAGGCAGCGGGCTTAGCCGGCGCTCGCACGGTCATCACCCAGGCTGACAACCGTGGTGCACGGGTCGTGTGATCGATTGATCCGACCATGCGCCGCTGGATCGAAAGCCTGGAGCAATTCGCCATCGACGTGATTTTGGAACGTCGTTACGGCAAACGCGCGGCGTTGCTGCGGGTGGTGTTGTTCACGTTGTCGCTGGTGTTCCAGCAGGTCGTGCAACTGCGGCTCTGGCTGTACCGGAAACGATACCTGCGCAACCATCCGCTCGGTTGCATGGTCATCAGCGTGGGCAACCTGACCGTCGGCGGGACAGGGAAAACGCCGGTCGTCGAGAGCCTGGCGCGGACGTTGCAGCAGGGCGGGAGGCGCGTAGCCATTCTCAGCCGGGGTTACAAAAGCCGACGCCCCCCGTTGCTGAAGCGTTGGCGGGCGCGCCTGACCGGCCAAGCGAAGCGTGCCGGACCGCGCGTGGTCAGCAACGGGCAACACGTGCTGATGGGATCGCGCGAGGCGGGGGACGAGCCGTACATGCTCGCGCAGAATTTGCCCGGTGTCTTCGTGGTCGTCGACAAGGACCGCGTCAAGGCGGGGCGCTATGCCGTCGAGCAGTTCGGCGCGGACACCCTGATTCTTGATGACGGCCTGCAGTACCTGCACCTCCAGCACCGGCTGGACCTCGTGTTGATCGACCGCCAGGCGCCGTTCGGCAACGAATATCTGCTGCCGCGCGGGACCCTGCGCGAACCCCCGCGCAACCTGCGCCGCGCCACCCACATTTTCATTACCAAGAGCGAGGGCGCGGACAACACGGCCCTCACCGAACGTATCCGCCGCTACAACCGCACGGCGGAAATCATCGAGTGCACCCACCGCCCGAAGCATTTGCAGGAGGTCTTCACCCGCGAGCATCGGCCGCTCGACACGCTCAGGGGAGCGAGCGTCGGAGCATTCAGCGCCATCGCCGCGCCGGAGAGTTTCGAGGCGGCTCTCGAAGGTCTCGGAGCACACGTGGAACTTTCCCGAAGGTTCACCGATCACCATCGGTTCCGCGAACAGGAAATCCGCGCGTTCGCCACGCGCTGCCAGCGGCGTGGGGTGGACATGATCCTGACCACCGAGAAAGATGCCGTGCGTTTTCCGCGGCGGCTGGAACTCGAATTGCCGGTTTACCTGATGCGAGTGGAAATCGAAATTCTGCGCGGTCACGAAGGATGGAAGGGATGCGTCGAAAGCATCTGTCACCCGTGGCCGCTGGTCCGGCCTCAGGATCTGGCCGTTTGAGGAAGCGTCTGCGGTGTTCCTGGACAGACAGCGCAAGCTGCCGGTCGCTTGGTGCCTATCCGAATAGCCTCCGGCTGTAGGGACGGCGCTCTGTCGCCGTGTCCGTTCCAAAGCAGACACGGCGACAGAGCGGCGTGGCTACAGTGGAAGCAATCCAATCTTCGGATAGGCGCTTACCCGGGTAAAGAGGTCTCTCCGAGCTGGTCCTGGCTTTTTCCGAGGAATCATGCTCGTCTGTATCCTTTGCGATAAGAGAGAGTCATAGACCTCCGGCAAAGCCGGAGGCTTGA
>CAXUHC010000053.1:0-13741 GCA_964250705.1 uncultured Chthoniobacterales bacterium
CCAACTTCCATCCACGGCTGAAAACCTTCAACTCAGTTGTGAACAGAACCTAATACCAACTCTTACAAACCTTAAAATAAGCAACCGTCCTCCATCATTGTACCTAGCTGATCTAGAAAAGCGAAACAGCGGTCTCGATCAGGTATTAATCAAACATTTAATCCCGTTGGGCATTGTCGCTGGAATTTATGACGATCAATATGGAGCATTTCTTGAGGATAGAGGCAAAGCTATCATGTCACTATTAAAAGAAGAAATATTCGACGTGCGCGACAGAGTTTTAACAGAAAACCCGTAGCATTAAAACCTCCTGAACTCCCTCGCTCCCGCGTTCCCAAGTTGTACTTGGGAACGCTCCTGCCCATAACATCTCGTTTCGCACCTTGCTCGCTTTAGTCGGTGCGCCTGAGCCAAACTCTGGCAAAGGTCTCGCAGTTCCGCGACAACTCGCAAGCGTCGAGCGATTTCCGCACTAGTTGGTAGAACAACCTTGGTTTTCTTTTCAGTTCTCCACATCAGCGAAGTCTTTTGCGCTCCCGCGCGGCATCTTCAAACCTGCTGTCGGTCCTGCGCCAACAAATCCTCGCGCGGCGGGCTGAATGTATCCAAGACCGACGAGGTTTCCAAAGCCTCGGCCCCATGCGGCTGGTTGGCTGCGAGATAGATCGACTCGCCCGCGTTCAGGTGGCGCGTTTCTTTGCCACCGTCGAGTTTGAAGCGCACCCGCCCGGTCAGGACGTAGCTGATCTGCTCGTGCGGATGCTGGTGCTCCGGCAACCGGCTGCCCGCCTCCAGCGTGACGAGCATCTGCATCATCGTGTGCCCGCTCACCAGCGTCTGGCGGCGCACGCCCGCGACCATGTCGATCCAGGGGTTTTTCATAGGTAATTCGAGAATTTAGCGAACCAGATCTTTCCCGAAACCACTGTCGGAGTCCTCGGTGGAAACGAGCAGGCTGCCGTCGTAACCCGTGGCCCAGTTTGCAATCGCTTTGCCATCGGTACGGTGATAAAACTTGGTGGAGTCGGTGCTGTCCTTGCCCATCTCCCAGGTGAAACCCGACACGCTGGCCGCCAGGGCCGCGTCAACATCTGCCGCCGTCAGTGCGCCATCGACGCGGGTGTATTCGAGCAGCACGCAACGGTCCTTGTGGTAGACGGCACGGATGATAAGCCCGTTCCTGCCGTGCAGGTCGCCAGTGAAGATTGAGTCACCGCCGTCGATAATCTCGTGGTGCCGCACCCGGGCATGGTGCCGGAGCACGGGACCGTAAATCTTGATGATCTCGGTGGGCGTCGCGCCGAGGGGAGTTGGTTTCGGCTCCAACGCCTGTGCGTAGCTCGCGGTGGTGCCGAACGTCAGCCTGAGAGCGACCACCAGCCAGCAAGCCGGGACTAAACGGAACCACCCGAACGCGCGCGATGTCTTCATAGGACGAGGCAGACAGCTTCCGCCAAGTCCTGACGCCCTGCAACCGCGGGGTGTCATTCAGACCACGCAGACCATGCGATGCCCCCGGCGCAGCACCGCCAGGCCGAGCAACCCACCGCATCCCAGCGCGGCCCAAGCCGACGGCTCCGGCACGACGTTCAAATTGACCAGCATGCCGCTGCCGCTGAACAGCGTGTCGTCCTGAAACTGCGCCGTGCTCTGACGCGATCCGTAGGTGCCGGCGGGCAGGTAGCCGCCGAGCAGCGTCCCGTCGTTCGCCGAGAGATAAAGTCCGCCCACGATTTCCTGACCGCTGCCGATGTTCAGCGAGAGTTTGCCGAACGCGCCTGCCAGCGTGTTGAACGCCAACAGCGCGCCGTCGTTGATCGTGTTGACCGTGCCCGACTGCGCCCCGGTGTTGATCGTCAGGCTCGCCCCGGCGTTGAGCGTGATCGCCGTGGTCGCGGCAAACGCTCCCTCCGTGGCGGCGAGCACCCCGGCACCCGTGCCGCCGGTGGCAATCGTGACCGGTTCCTTCATGGTGTTGGGCGCGGTGCCGTTGAGGGTGAGCGTGCTGCTGCCGAAGATCGTCAGGCCGGTGGAGGTCGTCGTGTTCGCGGAAGCGGTCAGGACGCCGCTGAAGGTGGTCGGCGTGTTGACGGTGATCGCGTGCTGGTAAGCGTTCGTGGTCCCCTTGAAGAGACTGATCGGGCCGGTGACCGTGAAACCGCCGCTGCCCGCGAAGATCAGGCCGCCGGGCGCGGCGGCAGTGCTCGGCGCCCCGAGTGAGACGTCGGTGATCGTCAGGGTGATGGCCGCGCCGGTGTCGTTCCTGAGCGTGCCGCCATTGGCTTGGAATTCGGCGGTGCCCAGGGCCGCGCCGGGGTTGGGGTTGCTGGCGGAAATGGCGATCACGCCGCCGGACACGGGCGTCGTGCCGACCGTGCCCTGACGGAAGGAAGCGGGCGTGGCTCCGGTGCCCGTCAGCAGTTGGTTGTCACTGTTGACGACCAGCGTGCCCGCGCCCGTCTTGGCAAAAACCGCCGCGCCGGAAACCGCGCCGGAAACGTTGAGCGTGGCGGCGGCATTGGCGACGCTGATCGGCACCGTGCCCGCGACCTGAAAATTCGCGGCGACCCCGACCGCGCCGCTATTCTGCGCCGCGACGATCCCGCCGGTGCCGAGATTGACGACGCCCAAGGTGTTGCCCGTGATGGCATTCTGGGTTTGCAGGTTGGCGCCGGCGGTCGGGAAGTTCAAGCCGGTGAAGCCGCCGTTTGCCGTCCCCGAGACGTTGAAGTCGGGGTTGGTCAGGCGCACGGTGCCGCCCCCGGGCAGGGTGAGCGTTCCCATGTCGACGGCACCCGAGACCGTGAGCGTCGATCCGGCGGCAACGGCCAAACCGCCGCTGCCCGAGATCGCGCGGGCCAGCGTGAGACTGCCGGTGGTCTGGAGCGTGCCGCCGTTCAGGGCGACCGCCCCGCCGTTGCCGAGGTTAGCGTCGGAACTGATCGAGAGCGTGCCCGCGTTGACGGAGGTGGTCCCGCCGTACGAATTGGTGCCGCCAAGCACCAGCGTGCCCGCGCCCGTTTTGATGAACCCTGTGCTTCCGCCGAGCGCGACGTTGACCGTGGCGGTGTCGGCGGCGTTGGTGACCTGGATGATCGGGCCGGAACCGCTGAGGGCCAGGGTGTTCCCGGCGGCGGCAGCGTTGAGGACGTAACCGTTGGTGTCGAATTCGATCCCGGCGGCGTTGATCCCCGCATCCACCAGCACGGTGCTGCCCGTGGTCTCGGCGAAAACGGCGGAATGCGTGCCGTCGTTGTTCCAGGCGGAGTTGCCGGTGCCGCTGTTGGCGGCGTTCCAACTGGTGCCGCCGGTAGCGGTCCAGGTGCTGCTGCCCGCCTGCCAATTGAGGTTGTTGGCGGTGGAGTAGGTCGGGGTGAAGCTGAGCATGGGCCGCTCGGCGGGGAAAGAATTCGTGGCCCCGGCATAGGTCGCGGCGGTCGTGGCGCTCGTGCCTGCGATCACCAGTCGGATGTTCCCGCCGCCCGCGCTGCTCAAACCATTGACGAAAGCTTGCATCGCGGCGGTCGAAAGCGTCAGCGTGTAGGTGTCAGGCTGATAATTCGTCGCTTGCGGGGTGAAGGTGTAAGAGCCGAGATCGAAGAGCGAATAACTGCTGGCAGCCGTGCTGCCGGGGACGACGCCGAGCAACGGGTCGATCCCGTAGGGCGAATTGCTCGTGTCGGTCGCGGTCGCGGTCTGAAACTTGAGCGTGCTCGTGCCGGCGACGATGCTCGCGGAGTTGTTCGTGGTCAGATAAAATTCCAACGGACCCGCCTTGGTGAAAGTGCCGTTGCTTTCGGTCAGCGTGAGACTGATCGTGCTGCCCTGCACGCCGGACACGTTGGAGTTGCTGAGATTGAAGGCCGACGCACTGAAATCCAGGACGCCGAAGCTGGCGCTGTTGCCGTTCGAGCTGCCCTCGACGTTGAAAAAATTGGTCCCGTTCACGCCGGTGCGGACGCCGTTGGGTTGGACGGTCGCGCTGGCGGCGGCGGCCGCGGAGTTTTGTGCCTGGAGATGTCCGCAGGCCAGCGCGGGGATCGAACTGAAAACCGTGAGGCCGCGTTGCCAACGGCGATGAAAACGCGATGAAGGAGTCGTTTTGTACATGGTGAACTGCAAAATTCCGAATGGGGAAAGCCTCCTTGAAACCCGCACCGGCTGACAACCGGAGCACGGCAACATTTTCGTGACGTACCAGAAAAAGGCACGCAAAAAATGCGGCCAACCCCGGTTTTCAATGTCTAAATTTGTAAGGCGCTTCGGAAAACCGTTTTGCTTGCCGTCTAGAACGAGCGCCGCTACCGTTCTTTGGCCGGAATTGACCGGTTGTCTAACCCCTCATACCGCCAACGGGCACCGTTATCTTTCACCATCCGCTTCGATTTACATGATCAAAACTCCGGCCCTGTTTGCCGCCTTTCTCATCGCTTCGACCAGCATGCTCTCCGCGCAATCCACCGCGCCAGCACCTACCCTAGGTAAAGCCGCGCCGACCGCCGCGCCCTCCGTCGCTGCCACGGTCGCGCTGGCCGTCGACGACCTCGAAACGTTGCGCGGCCACCTCAACGAGACGGTGGACGTGCGCGGCACGCCGACCGCCACGGGTCACAGCAAGTCCGGCACGGTGACGTATTTGAATTTCGGACCGGCGCACCGGGCGGTGGCGGTCGTGGCGTTTCTTGGCGGCGCGTCAGCCGATCCTGCCGCGCGCAAGGTGCAGAGCGAGGACGACCTCAAGCCGTTCGTCGGGAAGCCGGTTACCGTTCACGGCAAGCTCGCCGATTACAAAGGCGACTTGCAAATCGTGCTCGACTCGCTCGATCAGATCAAGCTCGCGCCGTAGTTAGTTCCCTCGATGAAAACGAAACGGCGCGTCGATGGTTACCCACCGCGCGCGCCGTGATAAGCCTTTGGCGTGGCCCGTCTCCGAGCTGGCCAGTTGATCTTTTGAAGGGGGTCAGGCGGCCAGCAAACCGCGCAGGCGGCGTCGCTGACTCCAAGCCGTTGCGCCGACGAGCAATGCGCCACCGAGGACAGTGGTAGGTTCGGGAACCGATTGCACGATGAAATTGTCGATTCGATCGGTCCCGGCAGTCGCTACCGTCGCTCCATTGATCGCGGTGGTGTCTTGATCAATGATACGGAAAACCAGGCTGTTTATATTGCCGAGGTCGGCGACGTTGGTGAAATCAAAGGAATGCGTTGCTGCCGGGTTGGGCGTCGTGGTGCTGAAGCTGATGGCAGTGAGTTGATAAGCACTTCCCGCTAACTGGGTGAACGTAGTTCCACCGTCCGTGCTGTACGAAACCGCAAAGTCGCGTGGTCCCGTGGCGCTTCCAGTCTGGTCATAGCTGATTCCTAGCGGTCCGGTAATACCAGTGGTGCTGAGCGTGAATTGAAAATATTCACCCTGATTCCATCCATTTGAGCTGAAAGAGTGGGGCGATCCGTTGCCGGCCGGGCTGGTAATCGCCCCCGCAAATGAACCTGACGGCGTGTTTGTGGTGGCTGCCGGGGTCGCGGTGCCCATCGTCGTATTATTGACTTCCGGCGCAAACGGACCGGCGCTGGTCGGAATGCTGGTCTCGAAGGTCCAGTTGACGATCACTTGGGCCTGCCCCGATTCGGCAGAGGCGATGAGACTTGCCGCAGTCAAGGTGAGGGCCGCCAGCAACGCGGAACGCAGGCTGGAGCGGTGGGCGCAGCGAGTCGGAGGAGGGATAATTCCTTCGGTCGGTTTCAACGGAGATGCATGGTTTTTCATATCGGTATTTTGTGTCAGGAGATCGGTGGAAATAGACCGTCCGGGAGAAAACGAACTGCTTGGTTGAAGGTGAAAATAACGCACTCGCGGATCGATGGAATAAATAGAGTGTGAAGAGTTTGTCACCCGTCGATCAGGGTTGGTGGCCACCGGGGATATTGGCCAAACATTTCGGCTGCATCAATGCGCCGTTCGGACACCACGTATAATGAATTGGCCTGTTGATCCCCGACATTCCCTTGGTGATTCGCTGCCCTGGCGCCGTGCCGTGAATGTTCAGCGGCGCGCTTTAAACCCGTCACCTCTCTTTATCCCTAGAGGTGTTTGCAAACGCATGATGTGGTAAAACTTTGGAGACGCAAGTATTTTGTGCGTCTCCACTCGGTTTTGTTTGATCCCGGCACGAAAACTTGCGCCGAGTAGGAGAAAACCTACGAACCTACCATGCGCGTCACCTCAACCGTTCGTCGGACCGCCGCCACCTTGCGATTTTTGCCTCTTTTCATTCTCTCTGCCGTGCTCGTTCCAGACGCCCGAGCGTGGAATCCCACCGGCCACATGGTCATCGCCTCAATGGCCTACGACCAACTTCCGCCCGATCAGCGCATCGGATGGGTCGATTTGCTCAAGACGCATCCCGATTTTGAAAAGTGGCAGGCCACCGCACCCGGGGACGCGCCGGACTTCGATCTTGGCCGCTATTTATTCATGCGCGCGAGCACGTGGCCCGACGATATCCGCAAGAGCGGCAGCCCGTGGGACCATCCGCCGTGGCACCACGTCGACTATCCGCTACACACGCCGGATTATCGGCTGGAGCCACCGCTAGCCGACGTACCGAACGCACTCACAGCCATCGCCGCGTGTAAGAAAATCCTCGCCGAACCCGGCAGTATCCCGGCGGATCGAGCCGCGTCGTTGAGTTGGCTGATCCATCTCGTCGGCGACCTCCAGCAACCACTGCACAGCGCAAACGTCGTCAACGCGGAGTTTCCGGCGCCGGACGGCGACCACAACGCGCTGCTGGTTTTTGTCAGCGTCGCGGGCAGCCCGATCACGCTGCATTGGCTCTGGGATTGCTTGCCGGGGGATTTCGTGGACGGAGTAGCCGTCGCCGCACGGGGCAAGGAACTGACCGCAAGGTTTCCTCGCGGCACGTTGCCGGAACTGACACGCGCGACCAACCCGGCAGCCTGGAGCCTCGAAGGCCGTGCGCTGGCCATCGACGCCGCGTACCTGCGCGGCGCCTTGGCGGTAGCCAAAGATGCCAGGGACGCTCCGCCCTTGCCACCGGGCTACCTGAGTGCCGCGCGTGCGCTGGCCGACCGCCGGGTAGCTTTGGCGAGCTATCGGCTCGCCGACACGCTTAGCACGCTGGAACCGTGATGTCCGGTCACCGTGCCGTTTGTGCGTTCAGGTCGGTGTCGTAGACGATCACCGGCCCGAGCTTTTCCAACGCGGGCTTGATCTCCTTCGCCTCGCCGACCACCACGACGGTCAGACCCGCCGGATTAATGTATTTGTCGGCCAGCGCCTTAATCTTTTCCGCGGGGACCGTCGTGACGCGGCTGACATAGGTTTTGAAATAATCGACGGGCAGCTTGTACAGGTCGATCTCCTGCACCCGTGCCGCCGTCGTCGCCGGGCTTTCCAGGCTCAGGAGATAATTTCCCGCCAGATATTCGCGCTGCATGGCCAGTTCCGCGTCGGGCACCGGCTCGGTGTCGATGCGCTTGACCTCGTTGAAAATTTCCTCAATGGCGGGCACCGTCACGGCGTTACGCACCTCGGCGCTCGCCGAGAAAACGCCCGCCACGCGGTTGTAGGAAAATCCGCTGCTCGACCCATAGGTGTATCCGTGCCGCTCACGCAGGTTCTGGAAGAGCCGCCCGGAGAAACCGCCGCCCAGGATGGAGTTGAGCACGCCGAGTTCCGGCACGTCAGGATTGTTGCGCGGCACGCCGCGTCCGCAGACCAGAATATTCGACTGTACGCTGCCGGGGCGGTCCACGAGATGAATCGTCAGTTTTTCGGGCGGCTTGGGCAGGTCGGGGAAGGTGGAAAGGCGGGCGGTGTCGGTCGCGCCGCCTTTCCACTCGGCGAACGCTTTTTCTACCATCGGGACCACGTCCGCCGCTTTGATGTCGCCGACGATGGCGAGGGTCGCGTTGTCCGGGGTGAAAAACGCGGCGTGGAATTTTTCCAGGTCCTCGCGTTTGAGTCCGCTGAGCGATTCCTCGGTCGGGAACGCGCCGTAGGGATTGTCGGGGCCGTAAATGAGTTTGCCGCGCAGCTTGGACGCGAGCGTGGCCGAGCGTTGTTTGCTTTCCACCAGCGCGCTGATCGCCTGGCGCTGCTGCTTGACCAGTTCGTCGGCGGGAAACACCGGATGGAGCGCGGCATCCACGAACAGGTCGAGAATCTTGGGCAGGTCTTTCGTCAAGCCTTCGGCGCTGACCGTGATGGCGTCCTGCCCGCTGCCGCCCTCGACCGTCGCGCCGATGAAATCCGTCTCCTGGGCGAACTGCGCGGCGGTGCGTTTGGTCGTCCCGCGATTGAGCAACGAGGCGGTCGTGTCCGCGAGACCGGGCCGCCCCTGATCGTAGGCGTCGCCCGCCTTGATGAGCAACCGGAAATTCACGGTCGGCTCGCGGTGATCTTCCACCGTGAAAATTTTCAGGCCGTTGGGGAGCACGTCCTGCTTGAAGTCGGGAAAGCTCGCCTTGGGTTCAGGGCCGGGCTTGGGCGGTTGGGTGCGGTCGATGTCGGCACGCAACGTCGGCATCGCTCCAAGGACGGCTAACGCCGCGAGAAAAGTGGCTGGTTTCATGGCAAAAGGGAAGAAGTCATCCGGCAGCTTTCGCAGACAATCGCCGCTTGTCTCGTGCACCTGCGACGGCTGCGACTTCTGCGAACTATTTCTGCATTTTTCGTTATTTTTTCGCTTCAGGCACCGGGTAATGCAGAATGTTGACGCCTTGGTCGGTGAAATATTTGTTGGCCACGCGCTTGATGTCCTCGCGCGTGATTTTCAGGTAATCGTCCAGCTCCGTGTTCACCTTGTTCGTGTCGTGAAAAAAGACGTGGTAATCCGCCAGCCCGCGTGCCCGGGCGAGCGCGGTGCCGTAGGAGCTGGCCAGCTCGGATTGCTTGCTGTTGAGCGCCTTCTGGTATTCCTCCTCGGTGACGCCGTCTTTTTTGACGTTGGCAACCTCTTCGTCGATGAGCGAGTCGAGCTTGGCCAGAGTTACCCCCCGATTGCCGACCGTGAAGACGCCGACCATCCCCGCGCCCTCCTGGAAAAACGGGAACGCGCTGGCCTGCACGGCCGCTTGTTCCTGGTCCACCAGCCGCCGGTACAACCGCGAGGAACGGCCGACGGCCATGATGTTCGTCAGCAGATCGACCGCGTAGGAATCGGGGTTGGTTTCCTGTGGAGCCTGCCACGCGTGCAGCGAGGCGTTGAGCGGCGTGTTCTGCCGTGCGACCTCGACCGTCTTCGGCTCGGTCTGCGGGGTGACTTTGATCTCGGGCCGGGGCGGTGCGTCGCCCTTGGGGATGGGGCCGAAATACGCCTCGATCTGCTTTTTCGCCGTGTCGGGATCGAAATCGCCGGACAACACGTAGGTGGCGTTGTTGGGAACGTAAAACGTCTTATAAAACTGGCGGAATTCCTCCAGCGTGGCCTGGTCGATGTACTGCACGCTGCCGATAGGCACCCATGAGTACGGGCTGCCGTTGAAGACGAGCTTGGCGAGTTCCTCGAACAAACTGCCGTAAGGCTGGTTATCATAAGAACGGCGGCGCTCCTCCTTGACGACCTGCCGCTGCGTGTCGACGCCGATCTGCTCTACCTTGCCGTGCATCATCCGCTCACTCTCGATCCAGAGCGCCAGGTCCACCTGATTGGACGGCAGGTTGATGTGGTAGTCCGTCCGATCAAAACTCGTGGAAGCGTTCAGGTTGCCGCCCGCGCCGCTGACGAGTTTGTCGATGCGTCCGCGCGGGATGTTGTCGCTGCCCTCGAACATCAGGTGCTCGAAAAAGTGGGCGAACCCCGTGCGGTCGGGCCGCTCGTTTTTGCTGCCGACGTGGTAGAGCACGTAACTCGCGACCACGGGCACGGTGTGGTCCGGCGCGAGGATGACGTGCAGACCGTTGGGCAGGTCGTACTCGGTGAACTCGATTCGCCCGGCGTGGGCGTCAACCGATGCCAGGCAGAGGGCAGCGGCCAGCAGGGAGGGGAAGCGGGGCTTCATCCGGGCACTCAACTCCATCCGGACGCGGAGCGCAACTTTTGTAGGGCAACCGGGACGACCGCCCTACAAATCGGAGTTCTTTTGCTGGCGGCGTTTGCGGGCGAGCAGGCTTTCGGTGGTGGATTGCGGCGATTTTTCCGTGGGCGCAGCGGGCGGCGGAGACGGAGCGGCAGCGGTCGCCGGAGGAGCGGCGTCCCGTGCTGGCCGGGGCACGGCGGCGGGCCGCGGAAGCCGGGTCTGTTTGCGTTGCAGGAGCGAACCCATCGTCTCACCGGCGGTGGCAGGCCGCGCGGCGAGGTCTCGCCGTCGCCGCAGCCAATCGCGCAACGCCCCGGCGTCCCACTGTATGCGGCGCACCGCCACGTCCAGCGGCACGAGGCACGCCGCCACCAGCATGAACCAGTCGATCACCGAGCGCGAGCTTTCGCGCGTTTTCCGCTCGGGCAGGAAAAGCTGGCGGCCCGTTTCGTTGCCCGTCAGCACCCGCGCGCCGGTCCGCGCGGCAATCTCGGTCAACAGGCGCGGGTCGCTGCGAAAGCGCAGGTATTCCGGCGAATACGCCACCGCGAAGCTGCCCACCGCCTGCTCGCTGCGTCCGCCGCCTTCCCCGGCGGCGAGTACCTGGTAGCGCCCCTTACCCCAGAGCGGAAAGGTCGCCTGATACCTCCGCGCGCCGGTCTGGCGCAATGGCACCGTGTCCACCCGCCCGCCGGGTCCGCTGACCCTCGCCTGTAAATCGAGGAACGTCTCCTCCCTGGCAAAATCCTCCACGGAAATCACGCCCACGTTGCCCTCGGCCTCGGCGCGCAGCCGCAGGTCGGTCTTGCGCTCCACCCGCGAGACTTCCGTGATGAGTTGCTTGATGAATGCGTCGAATTTTTCCCAGCCCACCCAGTTCCCGGCCCAGAGCGGCGAAAAATCGGAGGTCCACGCCGCCGTCGTGCCCAGGCCGAAACGCCACGTCGCCAGCACGGGATCGGTTTCCTCGGTCGCCGGGGTTTTGAGGATCGTGGCCGCCCGGTCCTTTGGCGTCGTGAGGACAAACCCGCGCAACGGGGGCAGCGCATCAATGCCTTTGAGGATCGCCGACGGAAACACCACCTGCGGGGTGAACGTCTGGTTCTGGATCATGCTGCGCTTGAGCGTCTTTGCCTCCTTGATGAAGATGGCGGGCAGCTTGGCGGGATCGTCGGGAAAATAGTATCTGCCGCCCGTCTGGTCGGCGACGGCGTGCATGAGCGAGATGTCCACGCCGCCGTGCGGGTTGACGATGACGATGCTCAACGTGATCTTTTTGTCGATGTACGCCTGGACGAGCGCGGGCGGGGGCGGGGAGGGGTCGCCATCGCTGATGATGATGACGTGTTTGGACGCGGCGTCGTTCGCGCTCAACGCGTCAAACGCCTGCTGCATCGCGGGCGCGAAGCTGGGCATGTCGCCGGGATCGGCCTGGTTGATCAGCGGCACGAGTTGTTGGAAATCCCCCGCCGGGCGCAACTGAAAAACCCAGTGCATCCCCGTGCCCTCGTAGTCCAGCAGACCGACTTCGTCCTGCGCGCCGAGCACCTTGATGGCCTCCTTGGCGATGCGCTTGGCCCAGGTGTTGCCATCGGCAAATTCGCAGGTGTGCAGCACGATGGCCAGGGCGGCTTTGGGCATCACCTTCTTATTGGTGATGTCCATGTCCACCGGCAGCGCCTCTTCGACCGGCGTGCGGTGGTAGCCGCCGGGTCCGTAGGAGTTCGCTCCGCCTACCATCAGAAACCCGACGCCTTGGTTAAAGACGGCGTCGCGCACGGCCTGGAGCTGCGCGGGGTCGAAGGCATCGGCGGGCACGTTGTCGAAAATGACGCAGTCGTAGGGCAGCAGCGCGGCGGCCTCGCGCGGAAAATCGAGCGCGGCCTGCTCCTCGACCACTCGCTGCCCCCGGCGCAGGGCATCCGCGAAGGCCCGCACCTCTTCCGGCCTGCCTTGAGGATCGGTGACGACCAGTGTCCGGCCCTCGCCGCGCAGGAAAATATCTCCCAGCGCGACGTTGTTTTCTTTGCGCCCGTCCGTGCCCGGGGCGGGGTCGATGACGGCGGCGTATTCGTAGTAACCCGGCGCGCGCAGGTAGAGCGGCAGGGTGAAGCGATTTTTGCCGGGCTCGAACTGCACGTCTTTCTCGAAGATCGGCTTGCCGTTCTCGCGCAGGCTGAGCTTGCCCGACCCGCGTTTGAGCGAGTCCAGGATCACCGAAGCTTCGTACGTCTCTCCCTGCTTGACGATTTTGGGCAGGTCGAGACGTTCTAGCCAGACCTCGTTTTGAAAGTCGAACTGGATGGGCAGCACGTCCACGGCGATCCCGCGCGCCTTGAGCTGATCCAACAGCGGGCCGGTGGCGCTGCCGTCGGTCTGGTCGCCGTCGCTGATGAGCACGACGCGCCCGGGGTTGCCGTCGGGCAGCATGGCGGCGGCGAGGGAAAGGCCGTGTGCGATGTTGGTGGCGTCGTGGGCCACCTGCGAGCGCAGGGCTTCGAGCGGAAAATTCGTGCGCGGGGGCAGCTCGACGGCAGCCTCCCGCCCGAACACGACGAGGCCGGCCTCGTCCTTCTCGGGCTTTTGCGACGCGGTATCGGTGATGAACTTGAGCGCCTGATCGGAGACGTGCGCGCCCATCGAATCCGAGAGGTCGAGCGCGTATACGATGGACAAGGTGTCGCTGCGGCGGACGGCGCGCGGTTGCGCCAGCAGGAGCACGAGCGTTCCCAGCAGCACCAGCCGGATGACGAGCGCCACCAGCGCATGCGCGCGGCCCAGACCGCCACGCGTGCCCGCGACGTGCAGCCAGCAGACCCAAGGCACGGCCAGCAACAGCCAGAAAGCCGCCGGATTGGAAAAGGCGAGCCAGCCGCGCCTGGAAACCAGCACGACACCGGCGGCAAAAAGTGTGAGAAAGCTTCCCGGCGGCAGGGCGTCGCGCCAGGTCAGCCGTCGACGCGGCAGCGGAAAGAGGCTGAGGAGAAAGGGCGGCAGCGACAAAGCGGTTTGACGTTACAGGCTGCAAATCCGGGTAGAAAGGTCAAAACCAGGACACGCGCTCCTGAAAAATCTTTGCTGACAGAAATTCGCGGCCACGATCAGTTGCGATCCTCCCGGCCATCACAACTGCACGAACACCATCCGCCGATTCCCAGTATCGCAAATATAAACGCGCCGCTGCCCATCCACCGCCAACCCCCACGGCCCGGAGAACTGTTCATCGCCCGCGCCCGCGCCGCCGAACACCCCGAGCAGCCGCCCATCTACGCCCACCCGTTTGAGCTTCCCCGAACCGTACTCGATGACGTAGAGCGTGCCATCCTCCGCCGCCGTGACGCCGTAAGGCAAATCAAAGAGCAGCGCCTTACCCCCCGCGCCGAACACGCCTTCATAGCGGCCACCGTCCGAGTAAACGAGCAGCCGATGATTGATGGAATCGGCAGCATAGATTTTCCCGTCTCTCCACGCGAGGCCCGAAGGGCGCTGGAACTCGCCCACCCCCGTCCCGAACTTCCCGAACTCCAACAAAAATTTCCCCTCGCGGGTAAACTTCTGCACCCGGTCGTTGCCGCCGTACTCGCAGACGTACAAATTCTCGTCGCGATCCTTGGCGATCCCCACCGGATAAATGAATTCGCCCGGCCCGCGCCCGAGCTTGCCGACCGTCGCCAGCACGGTGCCGTGGTCATCGAAA
>CAXUHC010000053.1:13751-16836 GCA_964250705.1 uncultured Chthoniobacterales bacterium
GGCCCGCATGTCCGACACCACCGCCTGGCTGGCCGCCCGGCCCCTGCCCGAACTTCCCGACCTTGGCCAACACGGTGCCGTGGTCATCGAAATAAACCAATTGATGATAGTGGGTGTCGCAAACGACGATGCGGCCATCGTTGAGCACGACGACCCCTTCGGGCTTGCCCACGGAAGTATCCGGCATGCTCCAGCGCCGCAGCAGTCGGCGTTGCTGGTCGTAGACCATCACGCGTCCGTTGCGATCCAGCACGACGCAGTCGCCGTGCAGGCCGAAGGTCACGCTGCGCGGCGCGGGCAGCGTGTTGCCTTCGGGAGGGAGCGGCCAGTGGTGGGTTTCGCGTGAAACGAGCGCCGGGACGGACGGACCGCCGCATCCGGCGAGGGCAAGCGTGGCGAGCAGGAGGAAAAGCCGGGGGGTCACGTCAGCAAGGTCATCGCGGCGGATTCCCCGGGACGCAACCGATTCGAGGCCGGGCGGTGATAAAAACGGCGCTCCCGCCCCGTGGGTTCATGGCGCAAATCGACTTCCGCCACCGAACCCCGGAAGCGGGCCGCCAGCACGGTGAACACAGTGCGGTCAGCGGGGGCAATGGCGATTTGTTCGGGCCGCCAGGAACGCGGAGCGGGTGCGTGGCGTTCGAGCCAGAAACGGGCGTCATCGGGTTCGAACCAGTTCGTCGGACCGAGGAAACCGGCGAGTTCGGCCGTTGGCGGATGATGGTAAAGACGGTCCACGGTGCCGTCGTAAACGAGCCGACCCGCTTTGAGACAGAGCGCGCGTTCTGCCTCGCCCAGCACGGTCTCGGGTGAGTGCGTGGAAAAAATCAGCGACGCCTGGGTCGCGGCCAAGTGGCGGCGGATCGCCTGCCAGCAGACGCCGGCGCGGGCGGGATCGACATGGACGAGCGGTTCGTCCATGACGAGCACGGGCGCGCGGGTCCACAGAGCGCGCGCCACGGACAGGCGTGATTGCTCGCCCTCGGAGAGTTCGTCCGGGCGGCTGTCGAGTTTTTGCGCGAGATCGAAGTCGGCGAGCAACTCGTCCGGCAGCGCGCCGGAACGGACGGTCGAGAAATGCTCGCGCACGGTGAGATGTGGCCACAGGCCGCCGTTTTGCGGTGCCCAGAAAATGCGCTCGGCAGACTTGGTGAGCGTGCCGGTGTCAGGTTTTTCAAAGCCGACGAGCAGATTGAGCAGGGAGGTTTTCCCCGCGCCGGAATAGCCGATGACCGCTGTGCAGCCAGTGTGAAGTTGGAGCGTCATCGGGTGCAAACGCGCCGATTGCCGTCCACGCAGCGAGACCTGCTCCAAATTCCAGAGGACGGAAGACATGCCGGATTATCGTCTGCTCCCGGTTCGCTTTCTTCCAAGAAAACTCTCCCACGCAGCCGCAACCAAAAGCGCCCCCGCCGCCGGGACCGCCACGGCGGCGCACAGCATGGCCGAGAGCGCGGGCGTGCGGCCGTAATGCATCAGGTTGAAAACCCGCACCGCCACGGTCGTCATGCCGGGCGGCGCGAGCAAGGCGGCAGCGGTGAGATCGAAATACGCCCAACAAAAAAGAAGAAAACCCGCCCAATACGTTTTGCGGCCGTCGAGTTGCCAGCGCAGGCGTCGCTTCCCGAGCAACCCGGCCAGATGCAGGGCGGCACCGGGGCGGGTCCAGGCCCGCAGCAGACGCAACGGCAGCGCGCACGGCAGCAGGATCAGCGTCAGAGCGGCGAGCAAGGGCAGGGGGGTGTCGTACGCCGCACGCACACCGGGCAGTTGGAAGAAAGCCAACAGCAAAAGCGACAGCAACAGTGCGCCGAGCAGTCCGGGCAGGGCGAATCCCCAGCCCGGCCAAGGGTGCCGCGTGCCCTCCCCGGCGACGATCCAGACGGCGACCGCCGCGCACCCTGCCAACAGCGCGCTGAAAACGATGTCGTGCCCCAGTCCGAGGTTTCCTGCCAGCGCGCCGATGCCCGCCCACGCTTCCGGCAGCAGGCGCGCCAGCGGCCATCCGGCGGTCAGCCCGGCGGCGAGCACGAGATACGTCCAGCCTGCCGTGGAACCGGCCCGGCCCGGCGGCGGACGATGGTCCGGCGAGACGCCCAACCAACCGCGCCGCGCCAACGCCGCCGCGAACGCGAGGGCAGCCAGCAGCGCCCCGCCTGACGGCCAGCCTGCCAGCCGCCACGTTTCGCTCAACGCCAGCCCTCCCGCTTGCGCGTCGAAGAGGGCGGCGGTCCACGTCTTGACGTTCCACATCGTCGCCAGATCGAATTCTTCGAACACCAGCAAAAAGACCAGTGCTGCCGCTACGAGCGGACCGCGCCCCGCGCCGCGTACGCGGAACCTCAGGGATGCGCGCCATCCCTGTCGGGGAAGCATCTTGTAACAATGCCGCGCGCTGGCGGTCAGCGGTGGCGGCGAGAGGGTCAGGGCCAACACGGCCGCCGGGGTGAAGCGCAACCAGAGAACCAGGGTGTAGAGCAACTCCTTCCAGCCGGGCTGCCGCACCAGGGACAGCGCGACCAGCAGGTAAACGTAACCCGTCAGCAGCGCCGGAACCAGCCACGGCACGAGCAACAACGCCCACGCCGCGCGCCGCGCCGCACGCCCGTGGACGGCCGCGAGGTGATCCCGCAGCGGCACCGCCAGCGCCAGCGACGCCGCTGCCACCACGCCCGCGCGGGCGGCGGCTTGCAGGGTCAGAAAGCCGATGGGTTGCACGGACCCGTTGATACCGGATCGTCGGCCCACCGTCCAGCAGGCGTGCGCCTCAAGGTTCGCCTTTGAGCCATTGCAGGCAGTCGGCAGACGCGGCGCCCAGTCCCGCGAGCGAAACGTGCCTGGCCGACAACCGGCGCAACTCGCGCACCTCCGGCGTCAATCGTTCCTCCGCCACCGGGCCAAGCGGGATCTGGCGCGATTTCCCCCGCGACAACTCCTCCTCCACCTCCGCCGACAGCAAATAATCCTCCAGGCGTTGCGCGGCGGAGCGGTGCGCCGTCCCGCGCAGGATGCTGACCGTGTCCTCCACCGTCGGCTCACCCACGAACACCGCCTGGAAGCGCCTGGCCAGCGCCGCGTCCTTCTC
>CAXUHC010000053.1:16846-19537 GCA_964250705.1 uncultured Chthoniobacterales bacterium
AGGATGCTGACCGTGTTCGGGATCAGGATCGTCTCGCCGGTGTCCAGCCGGTAGGGCAGCATGGCGACGGGCTTGCCGTCGTCCTTGGCCTCGAAAAAATCGTCGGTGTCGGTGAATCCCAGGTCGCACGCCCCCTGCGCGACGAGATCCTTGACCATCGCGTTGCCCGCGCCTTCGTTGACGCCGCGTTGCCGCCAATCCCGGTGCCACGCCACCAGTCGGTCGCGCCCCCAGTGCCGCCAAAGCACGGCGTACTGCGTCAACGTAGTGCCGTACAACGGCTTGGCGATTGCAACCCTGTCAAGGGTGTTCGAGGACAGGGCCTGCGAAACCACGAAATCATTGCAAACCCGGAAGCTCTTCGTGTTGAGGATGGATACCCGCATCCGGGCGGCGAATCCCGCCCACCGCCCGCCGGAATCCTTGAACTCGGCGGGAATGCGCTGGTAACCCGTCCCCTCGTAGGGCAGCAGCAACCCGGCGCCGGCCAATCGCAGCGTGCCCAAGACCTCGTTGTTCCAGAACACGTCACAGCGCGGCACGTTGCGCTCCTGGAAAAGCAATTCGACCAGTCCGAGCGATTTCGTGGCTTCCGTGTCGAAGCGGATCGACAACGGGATGCCGGTGCGTCGCTCGAACTCACGCAGAATTTTTTCCGAGTAGATCGAGTCGTGCGCGCAGTAGACGACCAGGGGTGCGCGCCCACCCCGGCGCAACCATTGGTAGCCGGTCAGCAGCGCGGCCAGCAGCGCCAGCGGCACGACGAAACGCCACGCGAACCGGGAAAAGGAGAGACGGTTCAGGGTCATCGCCCGCTACTTGCCGGTCCCGGCGCCAGGAGCCGCCGCCGGTACGGTGTCGAAATACTTCTGGATCGCCTGATGATACCCCGGCGGCACCTGCTCCTGCACGATGGCCTCGCTGACACGCTGGGCATTGTTTTGCAGCGCGCCCGGATCGTCCCGGCGCACCTCGCCCGGCTCGGAAACCTCGCTGGTTTGCCACTGCGCCAGCAGCTTGCCGCCGGTCAGGCTCGTGGGCGATTTCTCAGGGTGAAAATCCGTGGAAGCGGCCCCGTTTTGCGGAACGTGTCCACCCGCCGCCAACCCACGATTCGGCCCTGGCTTGCCGATGCCCGCTCCCTGCTGCCCGTCGAGCATCTTGGCGTAGGCCGCCGCGTAATCCGCCATGCTGCGGCCCGCTCCCGCTGCCTTCCCGTCGAGTTCCCCCTTGGCGTTGAGCTGCTTGGCCATCTGGCCGGCCTGCAAGGCGGAGTCCAACGCTTGCAGGTTCTTCATGGATTGGCCCAACGCTTCGAGTTCCTTTTCGCTCAACCCGAGGGAGTCGGCTGCCGCCTGCATGGCCTCCGGCGAAAGCTGCGCGTTCTGTCCCTGCGCAAGCTGGTCCGCCGCGCGCGCCATCGCGGCGTTGAGCGAGGGAGATTGCAGCGCCTTGGACGCGGCGTCCGCCATCGCGCCGAGCTTTTGCTGGAGCTGCGCCCGCTGCGCGCGTTTCTGGGCGGAATCCGGCTTCGCGGCGAGGTCTTTGATCTGGTTCTGGAGGTCGCGCAACTCTTTCTGCAACCCGGCGGTGTCGCCGTGGCGCAGCGCGTCTTTCCAACGTTGCGTCTCCTTGGCGTCACCCTGTCCGAACGCCTGCTCGACCCGTGCGGGCTGCAAGGCGCTGCGAAGTTGCGCGTCGCTGGCCTGCCGCCAAAGTTCGCCGAGTTCCTTCCGGTTCTCGTCGAGCCGTTGCTGGTTTTCCTGTTGCAGCCTGGGCTCGGCCTTCTGGAAAGTCTGTTCGAGGCTGGCGATGGCCTGCTCGACGCGTTTGGTCTCGTCGGGCCGCTGTTGGATGGCCTGCGCGCGCTCGACGGTCGCGCGCCGGGTTTCCTCAAGGTGTGCGCGCTGGGTCGCCGTCTGGCGGCGTTGACGGCCGAAGTCGAACGGATCGAGCCTCGGCAGGAACAACGCGGCGAGGGTAAGGAACATCCCCAGCGCGGCGATCCGTTCGAGGCCGGTCCGCCAGCGAAACGGCAGCACGTCGGCGGCCCGCACCCCGGCCGCGCGCGTCTGCGCCTGGTCGAGCACGAGCGAGCGGTAGTCGCCGGGGCTGCGGTCGAGGCCGTCAGTGCGGCGATCGATCAGGCGCGCGGGAGCCAGGGCCGTTGGACGAAGACAAAACGCCCGGGCCGCTGCGCCCAACACCATCGCCCCGGCAGCCGCCACCAAGACCAACGGAGCCACCGGATATTCGGGCCACAGCGCGAACAGCCGCGCTCCGGCCAGCCAAAAGAGGGCCAGCGTCTCGATCCCGGCAGCGCACAAAAACGCACCCGTCCCGGCGGAAGCGAGACGCTGGCGGCGTTCCACCTGACGCGTCAGCCGGGCGCGGTGATCAATGTCCACGCCCCTGTTGTATCCCAGAGACGTGTCCGGGGCAAGCGGCGTGCCGATCCCGCCGGGCATGCCGATCCTACGCTGGCATCTCGATCTCCGGCATTTCCAGACCTGCCCGCGCGTCGGCGGGTTTGCCCGCGCCGACCTGACGCAGCGCATGCAGCGTCTCCGGTTCCTTGTAATGCCGCTTCAGGCCGCTTTCCAGCAACGCCGCCGCCGGGACGTTGGCGACAAACTCCGCGAACGTCTTTTCCGTGCCCTCGCGTTGGAGTTTCTGCCCGGTCTTCGATCC
>CAXUHC010000054.1:0-2406 GCA_964250705.1 uncultured Chthoniobacterales bacterium
AACGGGAACACGTATGTCATCGGAGAACACAAGGGGAAGACTCAGGGCCTAACGCCTCCAAGCTCAGCGACGACCCCCATGCAAACTGAACCTCAATCTACCAGCCCGGCAGCCGGGGGGCGTTCGCTGCAGCGCGTTGTTAGGGGTGGCGGGTTATCGGTGCTGACCTTTGCTCCCGGAAGTGGGCAACACCTTTCTGTGGGGACTGACTGCCTTGGTGGGTGCGTCATAGAGACTTCCTGCGGTGCGTCGGATGACGGGCTTCGGCGTCAGTTCGGCAATGCGCTGCTGAAGGCTGGCTATCGTCTGCTCATACTGAGATGCCGCCTGCTGTTGCTTAGCAGTAATGTCCGCTTCCGCCTGCTGATGATCGGCCACAAGGCGCGCTATTTCTGCCGCATGACTCTTGCGAAGTGCCGTTTCGGCTGCTGCATGGGAATCGTTCAGGGCCGCCACCGTCTTCGTATGGGTATCCTCAAGCTGACCTTGTTTGCGCGTAAGTTCGTAGTTCTGCGTGGCGATCTTCAGGGACTCGTGCTTCGCCTCAAAGTAGTCCGACTGCATCTTCTGGAACGCCGATTGCAGTTGTCCAACGAGTGTACCCGTCTTTCCATCCTTCACGCGCTCAATGAGCTGGGTGAAGAGTCCGTTGATCGTGGGAACGGCAGCGAGAGCGGGAGTGAAATCAGTGGCGTCCATAATGTGTGAATGTGTTGCGAGATGAAAAGCGTAGCCTCCCCTAACGGCTCCAAGCTCAGCGACGGAGGCTGGCGAGAAGGGGCATGATAAACAGAAAAGAGCCCACCGCCAGCCTCTGTTCGCTGGAGCGCGTTGTTAGGCGACGGGCGTTGTGGGTGAACCTGCCCTGACCCGGTGGACAAGCCCGAAAAAGCCAACGCAGTAGACGACAAGGCTGGCGACCTCAGCAAGATCGTGAGGAAGGAGCAAACCACGCTGCAACTCGGCGGTGACAAACGGGAAGGCAAAGCTCCGATGAAGCCGTAGGAAGAGCGTGACCGCTGCGCAGAAGACGGACAACGCTGCGGCGGTGGCAAGCCAGTAGAACGGCCGCCTGAAAGCGGGCTGGCGTGAGCCGTAGAGTGCGGCAACAAGGATGGCCGCGTTGATCGCTGGGTAGATGAGCGCCATGCTCCAAGCGTAGAAAGTGATCCAAGTGGTCATGCGGGAAAGTCGCCTAACGAAAGCAAGCTCAGCGACGGAGGCTGGCGACGCAAGACGTGGATTGCAGAGAAAGCCCGAACGCCAGCCTCCGTTCGCTGGAGCGCATTGTTAGGCCACATGGGTGAGGTCAGATGGCGTTGGAGGGAGCCGCCCAAAACTCGGCCTCGGTGATAGGCGTAATCTCCGTAACGTGTGGATGCTGGCGGCAGACTGCGATGAAGTCGGACAAAGCACCGAGGTCGCTGAGGGAAAGTAGAACGACATGGGAAGCACCGTCCCGCTTGCGGGAGTGGCCGGTGATGCGCTCGTCATGCTCTGGCATAATCGTATGGAAGGCCCCGTAAGCCTGGAGATCGTCGATGAAGCGGATACGCAAAGGAACGTCCGGCATGGGAGAAGGCGAATGTGGCCTAACATGAAGTAGACGAACTAATGTCGCAAAACAAGGCGAAGTTTCTTCGCCTAGCACGGAAGCTTGCCAGTGCCGCCCTACCCAGCATAGCCTCCGTTTGCATGGACTCACCTGTACCGGACGGTTTTGCCGCTGGCAAGCCCAAAGCGGCCTCGCTGCTCGAACAAATGCGCGGGGTCCTTCGCTTCAAGCGCTACAGCATCCGCACCGAGCAAACCTACCTTGACTGGGTCAAGCGGTTCATCCTCTTTCACGGCAAACGCCACCCCCAGACCATGGGAGCCGACGAGGTGCGTGCGTTCCTGACCCACCTGGCTGTGGAGGGCAACGTCGCTGCCTCCACCCAGAACCAGGCGCTCAACGCCCTGCTTTTTCTCTACGGACAGGTGCTCCAGCTCGAACTGCCCTACCTCGACGACGTAGAACGTGCCCGCCGGCCCAAGAAACTACCGGTCGTGCTCACTCGTCAGGAAGCCTGGGCGTTGCTTGATGGGCTGGCCCACCCGACGTACGCGCTCATGGGCTGGTTGCTCTACGGCAGCGGGCTGCGGCTCATGGAATGTGTGCGCCTGCGCGTCAAGGACATCGATTTCGCTTACCAGCAACTCACCGTGCGCGATGGCAAGGGCATGAAGGACCGCGTTACCCTGCTGCCCGACCGCCTCCATGAACCTCTGCGCTTGCACCTGGCCAAAGTCAGGGCGCTCCACGAGGAGGATCTGGCCCGGGGCTACGGCAGCGTGTACCTGCCATTTGCCCTGGAGAGGAAGTACCCCCACGCGGCCCGTGAGTGGCACTGGCAGTACGTGTTT
>CAXUHC010000054.1:2416-17143 GCA_964250705.1 uncultured Chthoniobacterales bacterium
CGTCCGGCAAGCTCTCGGTCGATCCGCGCAGCGAGGTCAAACGCCGTCACCACGTGGGCGAGAAGAATCTCCAGGATGCGGTCAAGGAGGCGGTGCGTGCCGCCGGACTGACCAAGCCCGCGAGTTGCCACAGTCTGCGCCATTCCTTTGCTACCCATCTGCTAGAAGGCGGCTACGACATCCGCACCATCCAGGAATTGCTAGGCCACAAGGACGTGGCGACGACGATGATTTACACCCACGTCCTCAACCGGCCGGGGCTGGCCGTGCGCAGTCCGCTGGACTTCTAAAAAGACGCACGTCCGCCCGGCGCGAACGCATCGCTGCGTCCAGGCCGGGCGAGTGGTTTGAATCGTGTCTGTCGGGCGGGCTTTAGAAGGCGATGATCGCGTCTGCGCCCACCGTCACCGACCATTGCTTGCTCGAATCGTCATACGGACGGCTGCGCGCGCTCGTCGCGTAATCGGCGCGCACCTCGGGACGAACCGTCAGCGTCAGCGTCTTGACCGGGATCGGCACCTTGATCTGCGCACCCAGCGTCGCGTCCAGATACGTGTTCGGGCCACCCCCCACCGTGCGCTTGTCCAGCGGCGACACGCCGCGCTCCAGGTTGGTGAAATCGTCGTTCGCCCCGAACTGCGCCACGTAGAAGCCCTCACTGTCGCGCACTGCCTCGAAGCGGGCGGCCAGCGTAAGCCGGTCGTTGACCGCGTAGGCCAGCGTCTCCGCCCCGCCGTAGAAGCTCGCGTCGAAACCGTCGTCGTAGGTGTAGACGCCTTCGGTGATGCTCGTGAACTTGTCGGTGATCTTGTAGGTGGCCACCAGATCGCTGTAATACCGCAGGTTGCTGCGGTGCACGAAGCCGCTGCCGTTGTAGGCGGCCGCCCCGCTGAACTCCCGCGGGTTCTCCGGCCCGATGGAGGTCGTCGCCAGGAGCGTCAGCTTGCCCCCCGCCAGTCCGTTGAGGCCGAAGCCGCCCAAGAAGGCCGCGTAGCCGTTGTTGTCGTAGATGGAGGTGTTCGCCCCGCGCGTGATGCCCGCGTAGAGGTCGAACGTCGGGTTGAAGTGGATCGTGCTCAGCACGCCGAGGTGCTGGAGCGGGATGCCGAAGAACTGGCCGAAACGCAGGTCCACCCCGGCGTCCTTGTTGAGGAAGCTCAGCGGGGCGTGGAGGTTGCCGTACGCCTCGACGACGTAAGGATTGACGATGCCGCGGTTGACGTTTTCGAGCGTGCCCGTCGTGTTGACGAAACGCCCGTCGCTGCCGACGCCGGCCTGGAGCTTGAAGCCGAAATCGAACTTGCCCGGCTCGGGCACCAGCGCGCGCTCGATGGTGAGCGTGGCCTGGTTGAGCAGGACCTCGTTGGCGCGGTCGTCGAAGACGCGGCCAAAGTTCTGGTGGTCGTTCGGGTCGTTGGGGTTGCCGGTGATGCCCCCTTCGATGAACACGCTGAACTTGACGCGGGCGTCCGCCTTCTTTTCGACGACCGGATTTTTGTCCTTGGCGTCCTTTTTCTTGGTGGCGGAGTAATCGCCGTCGGCGCGGAGCGTGGCGAGGGGCGAGGCGGCAGCCAGTGCGCAGGCAAGCAGCGCAGTGGAGCGGGAGCGGAAGAGCGAGGAGCTCGGCATCATTTCTTTGGTACTTTCTTTTCGTTGAGCGTGGGACTTTACGTTCACGGCCCTTGGGATTAAGGACTTATCGCGGGCGTGGCAAGCCTGAAATGCGGAAAAAGCAGGAATATTCCGCGCGGGCTGTTTCGCTTGGAAGCGCCGCGGCAGGTTTTGGGAGGGTTCGGATTGCTCTCATGGCCGTTTCGTTAGCTGGAAGGATGCCACGACAATGTTTGTAAACACAAACTGCTCGACCCGATGCGTTTACCATGATCATTTTTCTAAACCACGATTCCGAGAAGGTTGCAGAATGCAAGGTTTTGCCAGGGAGTCCGTTGCATTTCGCCCGATCACCACCCCGGGTAGGGATGGCTGCTCAGTTGCTCGCCACCGCCGCCGTCTGGTGCGCCTTTTGCGCTTTCTGACGCTTCTCTTCCTCCTGGCCGAGCAGTTTCATGAAGGGACGGAACCGCGCGACGGGAATGTCCAGCAGATCGGCACGCTGGGCGGCGTCGGGCTGGAAATCGCTCCCGGGTAGGGCGGTGGCGAGACTTGCATCTTCGACGACCAACGTGCCGTGGTCGGTGGCGTTACTTTTCCAGTCAATGCGGGCCAGTTGAAAGGAGTCGGTGCGCACCCAGAGCCGCATATATTTGTCCTTGTTCGCCTTGCCGCCGTCCGGGGGGTCCACGTCGAGCTGGCGGCAGGGGACGCCGCCGAGCGGTTCGCTGCCCGCTTCGTGCACTCCGGCGAAACGGAAGAGGAACCAGAACAGCCGGGTGGGGATCGTCAGGCGCAGCGGGGCGAGGGGTTCCTGGTCGGCCTTGGACGCCTTGGTGGCCTGGACCTGTTGGAGAAGCGGCGCGAGTTTCGACGCGGGCGAGGCCCAGACTTTCTGGTCCTGGCGGCAAATCGTGACCACGGTTCCGAGGGCCGGAAACTGGAAGAGAATCTTGTTGTCGGGAGCGGCCTGGGCGCGGACAGCAAGGGTTGCCCCGCGCAGTTCGGCGGGCTGGGTGGTGGATTCGACCAGGCGGAAGCGGAGGGAGAACGCGCGATTCGCGCCGTCGGGATCGCGGGAAAAGAGGTCGACGATGGGCTCGATGGTCTTGCGTAGCGCATCGCGGGGGGCGGGGGTGGGGGAGGGTGCGGGCGCGACCGGGGCAGCGGCCAACGAGCACGCCCACCCGCAGACGGAGAGCAAACAGGCAAACAGCAGGGAATGTGGCACGCGGAAGGAGTGCATGATGGCGCGGGTCTTCAACTGGCATTCATATCGTTTACGCTTCCCGTCCGTCCAAGCGATGCTTTGAACTTTTTCCGTCATCCTGAGAGAGGGTGTATGGATAATGTGGTGGGTTGAGGGCATGAGCCAACGATGCGCGACCGCTCTGAGCGACGCGCAGTGGGCAAAGCTTGGAACCGCTTTGAGCGCGCCCGGCCAGCCCCCCACGGCGTGCGCCTGCCGCGCCGCCCGGGTCAGCCGAGCGCACCTTCGCCAGGCTGGGCCGCTGGCGGCGCACCGGCAAGGACTACGAAGAGCGCCCCCGCTCCAGCGAAGCCTGGCTTCATCTTGGCATCACTGGCCTGATGCTCCGCCGCTTCCACCCCTGATGAGCTATACACGCTCTGAGCAAAGTTGAAGGACCCCTTAAACGTGGTGCGCACGGACCTTTGCCATTAACCAACGCACCGAACCGCTGCGGCTAGCGCGGGTCAGGGCGGCGTGCCGGTGCGAAAACGGAGCGTGTACCCCGGGACAGGTCCTTCGACTCCGCTCAAGATGACAGAAATTTCGCAGGCGTCGCCCCCTGGGACCATCCGCCTGCGAAACCCTTTTTACTTTTTTCGCTTCTTTCCCTACTTTCCCTGCGACGATGAGCACCGACCCCGGCGACAAACCCGAACTCGCGGACCCGTTCGCCGACCGGGTTTTCCGTGAACCGCGCCAGCCGAACACCCCCTCCGTCTCCGGCCTGAACGACCGCGCCCTGGGCAGACTGCTCGCCCAATTCCGGCGTCTGGCCACCCCACGGCTTCCCGGCAGCAGTCCGTCCACTTCCCTGCGCAAACTCGCCGAACCCGCCCAACTCGTCGTCTCGCCCCAGCCCGGCTACGGCAAAAGCCACCTCATCGGCCGTCTTTTCAACGCGTTGGAAGGCAGCGCGACGCTCATCTACGTCACCCCCTTCCAGAGCGCGGGCCTGTGTTGGCAATCCGTCCTCCTGCGCACCGTGCAGGAACTCACCTTCCCCGACCGCGCCGAGCCCGCCGGTACCGCCGCGGGCGAACCCGCCACCCAGTTCGACGCGTTTGCCCACGGCGTCCTGGCGCACCTCGTCGCCCGGCTCATCGAGACCGGCCGCCTCGAACACCCCGACCCCGCCGGGGCCGCCGGGTGGCTGCGGGAGCGTCCGCTGGAAGCCTTCGCGCTGGCCGATCCATCGCACCCGTGGTCCCACTGGCTGCGCGGCATCTTCGCACAATTCCAGCCCGAACTCGAAGGCGAACTCCGCCGTGCCGGTCTCGCGCTGCATTCCCCGGGGTGGCTGCGCGTGCTGTTCGCCTACGCGTCGTCGCGGGTCGGTGACGACGTGCGCCCGCTCTGCCTGGGCTGGCTGAGCGGGCAAACGCTCGAATCCGCCGAGGCCGCCCGGCTCGGGCTGCGCGCGGGCGAGGTTACCCCCGCCGACCTGCCCGACCACATCAACGAGCTTTGCTGGCGGCGGCTGCTCGATTTCTGCCAGTTGGCGGGGTTCTACCGGCCGTTCGTGTTTTGCTTCGACCAGACCGAAGCCTACGGCCACTCGACCGGGCTGGCGCGCGCGTTCGGCACGGTGATCGCGCAGCTTCACCTGATGGCCGCCAACCAGATGACCGTCGTCACGGCCAACCAGCAGCCCTGGGAAGAAACCGTCGCGCGGCACATGGAAAACGCCGACAAGGACCGTTTCGTGCCCCTGCCGCTGGAAGGCCTCAACCGCGCGCAGGCCGAGGAATTGGTCCGCCTGCGTTGCGCGGCGGGCGAGGTGCCCGCCGGGATGGCCGACGCGTTCGTGGGCGGCGAATGGCTCGCCGACCGGTTTCCCACCGAGCGCAACCGCATGGGCACACGCCAGTTTTTGCAGGCGTGCAGCGTGCGCTGGCAACAGCCGGACCCCTGGTGGCAGCCCACGCCGGAGGCCATCGCCGCCGCGCCGCGCACCGGGGCCGCCGCGCCGCCCAGGCCCTCGCTCCACGCACTGTTCGACCGCTACACCGACGAGACCATCCAGAAACCCCGCCGCCTCGGGTACAACCCGGACGTCTTCCGCTGGCTGACCGAGGAGGCCATCAAGAGCCGCTCCGACATGGTCGCCACCGCCAATACCGCCAGCCCGCGCGGGTATTTGCCGGTGATGTGGCTGAATTTGAGCGAGGTGCCCAAGGTGTTCATCGGGTTCGAGCCGGGCGACAACTGGAAGCGTTGGCGCGGCATCTTGCACGAGGCCGAGCAGTGCTGCGGGCAGGCGCCCCAGTCAAAAAAGGGGCTGCGCTCGAAGGCCGTGTTTTTCCGCACGACCGAGCAGGCGCCCATTCCCGGCCCGCGCTGGGGCATCGCCGCCGAGGTCATGGAAGCGAGGAAAAACTATCTCGACCTGATCGAACTCGACGCCGCCTCGACCGCCGAGCTTTACGCCGCGCGCACGTTGTTTCTCGACGCCGCCGCCGGGGATTTGCCGTATCAGCCGGGCGAAGTGCTCGATTTTCTGGCGCACGAACTCTCGCCCTTCTGGGAGCGCATCCGGCAGCCGATCTGACGAAGGGTCCGCAGATTACGCAGATTTTCGCAGGGTTGGAATGGTGATGGAAAAAAGCTTTCTTCCTGTCTTTTCCCGATCTGCGAAAATCTGCGTAACCTGCGGACTTCTGCTGGAAGTCCAGAGTTGAACACCGTGCGGGCATTGCCGATAATCGACCCGCCCATGCCTGCCGCCGCCGAACCCGCCCTGCCTGCCGAGGACCCACGCTCTTCCCGCTGGGACCTCGTGCTCGTGCTGGCGATGGGCGGCGCGCTGCTGATTTTCGGCTGGGCGGACACCACTTCCTACCTCGTCGGCCTGCACAAGCTTTCGTTCAGCTTTTCCATGAACGCGCGTCCCGGCGGGGTGCGCGTGGGCGAGACGCAGGAAATCTTCCGCCACGCGACCGACGATTCCGTGCGGCTGGACAATTTCACCGAACTCGAACATCGGGGCAGCGTGGTCTACCGGCACAGCCTGGGGCCTGTCAGCACCCTGGAAATCGTCACCCGCCACTCCCATGCCCGGCTGGGCTTCCGGTTTGAAAACGTCATCGCCGACCAGGACCTCGTCGTCGCCTGCAACGGGAAGATCCTGGAGCGGATTACCCACCTCCCGCTGGACGCCTCGGTCCCGCGCCTGTACGCGTTCGATCTCCAGCCCGGCCCCAACGTCGTGACCTTCACCCACCGGCGCTACAATCACCACGAGTCCGAACTCGCGCCGGACGATTCGCGGCCCGTGGGCGGAACGTTCAGTTCGCTCGACCTCCTGCTCGAATGACCGGCGACGACCGCTTACCCCCGCGCGCCGGAGAACCCCCCGTGCCCCGTCTGACCGGGCGCGCCCTGGCCGGGATCAGCGGGGTTTATTTCCTGTCGCGGTTGCTGGTGCTCGGCGCGGTGAGCGTGTCGCGCACGGTCGTGATGCCCGGGCCGTACGCGCTGCCCGCGCGGTCGCTGGCGGAGCGGCTGTGCATCTGGGACGCCAACTGGTACGTCGAGATCGCCCGTCAGGGGTATACGTTCAATCCGCACGGGGAATCGAGCGTGGCGTTTTATCCGTTGTACCCGCTCCTGATTCGCGTGCTGATGCGCTGCGGGCTGGACCCGCTCCTGGCCGGGTATGCCATCTCGCACGCGGCGCTGTTCGCCGCCGCCGTGTGGATGTGGCGGCTGGCGGCCTGGGAAACCCGCTCGGCGGCGACCGCCGGCCTGGCGGCGACGTTTCTCCTGCTCAGCCCCGGCGCGGCGTGGTTCGGGATGATCTACACCGAGTCGCTTTTCCTGCTGACGGCGCTGGGCTGCCTGCTCGCCGCGCGGCGGGGCCGCTGGCTGGAAGCCGGGCTGTGGGGCTACGCGGCGGCGGTCACGCGCACGCCGGGGCTGCTGCTGGCGGGCTTCCTCTTGCTGGAAGCGGCGCAGCAATGGTGGGAAGCCCGCCGGGCCGGGCCGTCCGCAAAGGGGTCCTGGTGGCGGCCGGCGTGCGCGGTGGCCGGTCCGGTGCTGGGGCAGTTGAGTTTCCTGATTTTCCTGCAAGTGGCGTTCGGCGACTGGCATGCCCAGCAGAAGACCATGACGGCGGGCTGGTTCGCCGGGGGGCCGCGCTGGCCCTGGACGGCGCTGGCGCAATCGTGGCAGTGGAGCGAGCGGCTGTTCGTGCTGCTGGGCGACCCGGCGCTGGCGGTGGGGGTGCTCGCGGGCATCGCGAGCTGGTGGACCCTGCGGCGTTGGGGATATCCGGCGTTGGTGTTCGCGCTGGCAACGCTGTATCTCGTCAGCACCAACGGCGACAGCATGTTGCGTTACCTCTCGACGGTCGCGCCCGTGTACCTGGTGCTGGCGCAGGCGGCGCGGCGTTCGCGGCTGCTGGAAACCGTGGTGGTGAGCTTTTCGGTGGCGGTCCTGGTCCTGGTGGCGGTCCTGATCGCCAACGGCTACCGCGTGATCTGACCTGGCCTAGCGCAGACTGTCCGACGTCCAGGCTGCCGAACGCGAGACTCTGCGGGCCGCTGGCTGCCTCCAGCACAGGCAGCTACCCACGGATCCTCACTCTGCCGCCACGCCCTGCCCGGGCTCCGGCACCGTCTCGACCTTGATCAGATTCGTGCGCCCGCTGAGCTGGTAGGGCGTTCCCGCCACGATCACCACCGTGTCGCCGGGTTGCGCGCCGCAACGTTCGGCGGCGGCGTGCAAGGCCAGTTCGGTCACGTGCGAGGTCCGCTCGATCTTGACCGTCCGCTCGCTTTCCACCCCCCAGAGCAGGCACAACCGCCGCCGGATCCGCTCCTCCGTGCAGAGCGCCAGCACCGGCATCGAAGGGCGGTGACACGTCACCCGCCGCGTGGTCGAACCGCTGCTGGTGTGGGTCACGATCACCCGCGCGCCGACCGCCGCCGCGATCTCCTTGGCCGCGTGGGCGACGACCCCCTCCAGTTTTCCCGTCTCCCGGAGCGCCGTGGGCGGGGCGACCTCCCCGCTCAGCCACGCCGCTTCCGCCCGCGCGGCGATGGCCGACATCGTCGCCACGGTCTCCACCGGAAACTCGCCCACCGCGCTCTCGCCCGAGAGCATCACGGCGTCCGTGCCGTCGAAGATGGCGTTGGCCACGTCGGAGGCCTCGGCGCGGGTCGGCTTGGGCGCGTGCGTCATGCTTTCGAGCATCTGGGTGGCCGTGATGACGGGCCGCGCCGCCTGCCGGCACATCGCGATGATCCTTTTCTGCGCGACGGGCACCTCCGGCAGGCTCATTTCCAAGGCCAGGTCGCCGCGCGCGACCATCACTCCGTAGGCCGTTTCCGCGATGGCTGCGATGTCGTCGAGCGCGCTCTTTTTTTCGATCTTGGCGATGACCGGGATGTCCGCCCCGAGCGCGGTGAGCCGGGCTTGCAACCCGCGCACGTCGTCCGCCGACTGCACGAAGGAAAGCGCGAGGAAATCGAAGCCGAGTTCGACGGCCAGCGCGATGTCGGCCTCGTCTTTTTCCGTGACCGAGGGCAGGCTGACCCGCTGGCCGGGCAGGTTGATGCCCCGGTTGCTGGAAAGCAGGCCGCCGCGTTCGACGCGCGCGACGATCTCGCCGTCGCCGCCGCGCAGGTCGTGGACGCGCAGCACGAGGTTGCCGTCGTCGAGCAGCAGCGGCGTGCCGGGCCGCACGTCGCCCGCCAGCAGGGGAAAGCTCACGCTGATGCGCCCGGGCGTGCCGACGCAGGCCAGCGGGCTGAGGACGACCTCCGAGCCGGTGGGGAGAATGATCGCGCCGCCGGTCATCTCGCCCACGCGGATGCGCGGCCCGCGCAGGTCGCCGAGGATGGCAAGGGGAATGCCCGTTTCGGCGCTGACACGCCGGATGCGTTCTAGGCTGACGCGCAGGGCCTCGTGTTTCTGGTGGGAGAAATTGATGCGCACGACGTTCATCCCGGCGACGGCCATGCCGCGCAAAACGTCGTCCCGGTCGCAGGCCGGGCCGAGCGTGGCAATGATCTTGGTGCGTTTGGAAGCAGGCATGCGGCGTTCAATAGAATCCAGGCATTGGCCGGAGATTGTCCGCAGATTACGCAGATTTTCGCAGATTGCAGAGGAACCCAAGAGGAATATTTCCGCCTTTTTCCCCAATCTGCGAAAATCTGCGTAATCTGCGGACAATCTCTTGCGGTCTGATCGTACCGATTTTCCCGCGTGCAGGGCAACCCGAAACACGCGAACCTTTCCCGGGGCACCGATGATGCTTTCACCTAGGGTCCGCCCGCCGCCATGAAGCCGCATGTCCGTCTCAAAAACCTCTTCGTCCTCCTGCTCGAAGCCGTGCGGCAGGTCCGGCTCTACTTCCTCAAGCAGCGCATCATCCGGCGCGAACATACCTTCCGCGCCCTGCCTTCGCTGGGCCGGACCCCCGAGGGCGGCGCGGCGGACGCCCCCCGGCTGCTGGCCGTGGTGACGCACGTGGCCGGGACGGCCAGGCATCACACGATCTCGAAACACGAGAAACTTTCCGCCGTGCTCAACGGCATCCGCCAGAGCTTCGCGCACCTGCGTTACGAGGTCGTTATCAACACCCTGCCGGGCAAGCACATCGTCGCCGAACTCCCGCCGGACCTCACGGCGGGCATGACGATCCACGAGGAGGACGACCCGGACCCCATGCTCATCGAGTTCCGCGTGCAGGACCTCTTCGCCGTGCGGCGCGAGGAGTTCGATTACTTCCTGTTCCTCGAAGACGACGTGGTGGTGCAGGACACGCTCTACCTCGACAAATTCGAGTTGTTCAACCGGTTCACCCAGGACCCGAAGTTCCTGCTCATGCCCAACCGCTACGAACTCACCGGGACGCAGAAGGTCTACATCGACCTGGAGCGTTTCAGCAAACTCGCGCACCTGGACATGGACGGCACCCAGCTTTCCGAGTGCGCCAACATCCACAGCGCGTCCTACCTGCTCAGCCGCGCGCAGCTCGACCTCTGGCTGGCGTCGGGCCGCCGTTTGTACCGGCAGATGTCCTACATCGGCCCGTTGGAAAGCGCGGCCAGCGGCTGCCTGATGGAGGTGTTCCGCATCTACAAGCCCGCGCCGCCGAACCTGCGGTTCCTCGAAGTCCGGCACCACGACAACTGCTACGCCGGGGTCGCGCTGCAACGGGCGGCGCAACGGGCGTGAACAGGCTACCGGTAGATCGTCACCTTGGCCTGGCCTAAGCCTTCCACCGTGTAGCCGTTGCCCGGGGGGACGGGGAGTTTCAACTTCACGCTGGCCTTGCCGGAGCCTCCGGTGTCGATGGGACGCACCTTGACAGCCACGGTTGATTTGCCTGCCTGGATGATGACGGGGCCGACGGTCCGTAGATAATCCGTGCCGTTCACCGCCTTGCTGCCCAGCGTGTAGCTCACCGCCAGCGCGGCCGTCGTCGCGCCGGTGCGCTGGATGGTGAACACGCCGGGTTTGCCGGTCCCAGGCTCGCGGCGAGAAGAATCAAACCGCTGCCGCCGGGATCATCCCGCTCTGGCGGGCGTAGGCGAAGATGCCACCCGCTTCCACCACCGGGCGCACCTCGCCCAGCGGCTTGAGTTGGTAAACGGTCCCCTGGTGGGTCAGCGTGTCGTTGGCATAATCCAGCGTCGCTTCGTCGCCCGTCTTGAGGATATCGCAGAGCCGGTCCACGGAATCATAAGGGAACACCTCACCCGTGGCGACGCTGTTGCGGAAGAAAATCCGTGCGTAGCTCTCCGCGACCACCGCCTGCACGCCCGCCGCGCCGAGGGCGATGGGCGCGTGTTCGCGCGAGGAGCCGCAGCCGAAGTTGCGCCCGGCGATCATGATCTGGTAAGGCGTCGTCTTCTCGCCCGGCGCGATAAATTTCTCTGGGTACTGATCGTCGGGCAAGCCGATCATCGCGTAGGAGCCGAGCTCGGTGTATTCGTCGGGTTTGGTCGGCACCAGGGTCAGGTACTGGGCGGGGATGATCTGGTCGGTGTCGATGTTGTCGCCGACGACGAAGACACGGGCGGTGAGGGGATCGGACATAAGAAAGGATGAAGGATGAAAGATGAAGGGTAAAGGGCGGAAGCAGAGAAAGGGCGGCGCAGGGATCAGTCTGTTCTGCCTTCATCCTTCATCCTTTATCCTTTCTTAATACCGGAACATCGGGTTTGGCGTGCCCTTCGGCGTCGGGCTGGCGTCGGGCACGGGCAACACGGTGTCGCGGGTGGCCTCGGGCGGGATCGAGTAGGTGCCGCCGGGGCCGCTGGTGAGAGGGGCCAGGGTGCTGGGCGGTGCCAGCCGGGCCTGACGCTCCGCATCTTCGGCGGCGGATTCCTGTGCGCTGATCTGGGCGATCTCGTCAGACGGCACGTAGCCCGAGATCCCCCCGGCGGTCTTGATCTGGCTGTACCCGCCGTAACGCTTGAGCAGGGTGATGCGGGTGTCCTTCTTGAGTTTCTCGTTGGCTCCGCCCGCCTGCAACGGGCCGATGTAGAAAAAATCGGTCGTCTCGGCGGTGACTTTGTAGCGGAACTCGGGTTTGGCCGGCGCGTCCACGTCGGCGACCGCCGCCGGGTTCGTGCCGCCGTCCGCCGATTTCCCGCCGCCTTTGCATCCGGCCAGACCCGAGGCCAACAGCAGACCTCCCACGGCGGCCACGCTCAAAACGTTCCAGTATTTCATGCTTTAGCGATTTGCAACTTCCATGCCCCGGGGGCGTGGCGCGACGGGTTCACAGGAACTCGCGTGGATCGGTGATCCGGCCCGTCAGCGCGCTGGCCGCGACCGTGTACGGGCTCGCCAGATACACCTTCGATTCCTTGTGGCCCATCCGGCCGGGAAAATTGCGGTTGGTCGCGCTGATGCAACTCATCGGCTTGTTCATGCGCCCGAACGTGTCCACCGGCCCGCCCAGGCAGGCCGCGCAACTGGCGTTCTCGGTCATGAGCACGCCCGCGTTTTCAAGCACCTGCCACGCGCTGACGCCGTCGAACTGGACCTTGTGCAGATCGTCGACCACGCCCGGCGTCGCGGGCACCCCGAAAGTGTCGAGCTTGACCTGCTTGCCTTTGACCACCTCGGCGAACGCCAGGAAGTCCGACGTCTTTCCGCCCGTGCAACTGCCGATGTACGCGCGGTCGAGCGCGATGTGGCCGAGCGTCTTGGCCAGCGCGCGGTTACCCGGATTTGGGTGCATGGCGACGGTCGGCTCCAGCGCGGAAAGGTCGAACGCCTGCTCGTAGATGAACTTCTGGCGCGGCCCGGCCTCGGCGGCGGTGTAATCCGCCTTCGTGCCGTTGGCCGCGCAACGGGCATTGACGAAATCAAACGTCTTCTGGTCCGCCGCGAAGATGCCGTTCTTGCCGCCGGCTTCAATAGCCATGTTGGCAATCGTCATGCGGTCGTCCATGCTCAGGCCGCTCGCGCCGGGCCCGTCCCACTGCATGGCGCGGTAGGTCGCGCCGTCGAAACCGATCTCTCCGATGACGTGGAGGATCACGTCCTTGGCCATGACGCCCTTTTGCAGCGCGCCATCCAGATAGAAACGCATCGTTTCGGGCACCTTGATGAGCAGCTTCCCAGTGCCGAGGATGAACCCGGCGTCCGTGTTGCCGATGCCAGTGGCGAACTCGCCGAACGCGCCCGCCATGCAGGTATGCGAATCCGTGCCGAAAAGCACCTCGCCGGGCCGGACGTGCCCTTTTTCGGGCAAGGCCGTGTGGCACACGCCCGCGAAGGTGCCGCTGTACTGGCGCTTGAGCTGGCCCCGGGCGGCGTCGAACTTCCATTCGCCGTTGGGGTCGTCGATCACATCGTAGAAATACGGCAACTGCTGTTCGCGCACGAAGTCGCGCAGGATGTCGACGTTGCGGTTGGACAGGCTGTCCGCCGTGAAAATGTAGTGGTCGGGGATGATGACGATCTTGCTGCGGTCCCAGACCTTGGCGTTGCGGCCGAATTCACGGTGGAACACGCCGATGGTGCCCGGCCCACAAACGTCGTGCGTGAGGAGGATGTCGGTCTCGACCCAAAGATTGTCGCCGGGGACGACGCGCGACCGGCCGCTGGCACGAGCGAGGATGGTTTCGGTAAGCGTCATGGTGAAACGGACTTTCAATATGCACCGCCGCCCGGAGATTTTAAAGTAAAAACGCCGGAAAGCGTCTGTCCGGGGTGGATGGCGACCTCCGGGCGCCGTTGGTTTCCGCTGTCGCGTTGCGGCCTGAGGTTTCTCACGGTTTCGCCGCCGGATGGCGCCGCCGCCGCCGAAAGGCCGCATCCAACCATCAGCGCGGTCGGATGTCTAGGGTGTATTCCCGCTTTTCGGTTCGAGGAGGCAACCTGGCTTGCGGTCTGCTCCGATTAACTACATCAGCCAGACGGGTTTCGGTCAGAAAAGGGGATTGCTCTGTGTAATCCGCTACCCCTAATCGGGTCTAAGAATTAGTTTAACACCAACCGGCCCCTGTGCTAAAACTCACATTGCATGACACTTGGAGAACGTCTTAAGACCCTGCGGCGCGAGCTTGGCTTGTCGCAAGAAGCCCTCGGAGCACAAGGTTTTGTTTCCACCCCCGGATGGATCAAAATCGAGAACGGCCAGCGTCAGGCGAGCGAAAAGCTCATCGACAAGCTGAGCAAATGGCTCGTGGAGGACAAGTACATGCGCTCGGGCGCAGCCAGCACCCTGCGTGAGGAACTGCTGACGCTCAAGTACCTGGGCAGCCGTTCGCCTTTCGTGCGGGAGCTGGCCAAGAGTCATGCCAAGAAGATGCCCGGCGGCGGGGTGGCGTTGCTGGCGGAGACGCCCGGCGGCTACAAGGCCAAGCGCGGTCGACCGAAGGCTTCATAACAAGCTGGGGACGCCTCTCCGAGGCATTCCCTGGTGTTTTCAAGGAAGAAGCACCTGGACCTGAACCCGGCGTCCTCCGACCAGAGAAGTCTGGGACCGGCTCGGAGAACCGTCCCTACCTTGCAGGTCAATCGCATTCGCAAACGATGCGCAAACCCACGTCGTTGCTCGCGTAGGTCGGCAGGTTGAACCCCCGGGTCGTCGTCTTGAGGCTCGCAAAACGCGATTTCCAGCTCCCGCCCCGATAAACCCGCTGGGTGCCGTGCAGCGGTCCGCGCGGGTTGGTCTTCTCGCCGCCTTTATAAGAGTCGTAGAAATCCAGGCACCATTCCCAGACGTTGCCTGACATATCGTCCATGCCGAACGGACCGGCCCCGTCCGGGTAAGCCCCCACGGGCGAGGTTTCGGCGTAGCCGTCGTTGACCTGCGCGTCGCGCCAGGGAAAGGTCGTGTTCGCGTCGGCGAAATTGGCCAGTGTGCCCTTGCCGGTCTGTTCGCCCCACGGATAGGAACGGCCGTCCACGCCTTTCGCGGCCCATTCCCACTCGGCTTCCGTGGGCAGGCGGTAGCGTTTCTTTTCCTTGGAGGTCAGCCACTGGCAGAACTTCATGGCGTCGAGATAATTGACGTAGATCGCGGGGTGCCGGTCATCCGCCCACGCGCCGCGCCGGGACTTGTGCGCGGGCTCGAATTTCTCGTACTCGGCGTTGGTGATCGGGTGTCGGGAAAGGTAGTACCGGCCCAGCGTCACGCGGGTGGTCGGCTGCTCGTTGGCAGCGGCCCCGGGGGCGGCGCTGCCCATGACGAACGTGGTCGAGGGAACGAAAAGCATCTGGCAGCCCAGCGAATTGGTAAAATCCGGGAAATGCTGGTTTTCCTGTTGGGAACTGAGCGGCCGGGGCAGCGGCATTTCCTGGTAACGCACGGTTTGCTTGCCGGGCAGCTGCTGGCCGTTTTCGCCCGGCGCGGCGGCGGGCTGAAAATGAGCCTTCCCGTTGGGAGCGGCGAC